>WFPA01000271.1 GCA_015487815.1 Albidovulum sp. | reverse complement strand
AGCTCGGGATAGGCGGCATTCCGGCCGAGGAGGGCCGAAAGCGGCATTCCGCTGGCCCGTGCCCAGGCGCGCAGCGTGGCGAGAGCCCGTTCGGCAGTGGCGCGGTCGGGCACGGTCGCGGCTTTCTTCCCGCGAGGGACGGGCCGTTCGTCGGCTTGATCCATCAGCATCTCGCCGAGTGGGGTCGGGTTGTCCATTCTTTCCTCCCGCGGCAGGTGTTGCAAGCCGTGTGGTGCAAGCAGCTTCTAGGAACATGATACCGGTGCACGCGTGAATCAATGGCCGTTTGCAACCATTGGTATATCAGGCAGCGATTCGCGCACGCATGTCAAGAATCCCGCTCCGGCACGCTGCACGGGAAGAGACGCTCCGGCGCCGGTTTGCCATTCATCCGAGAGCGGCAAGCCCGGCTTCGAGATCGGCGATGAGGTCTTCCGCATCCTCGAGGCCGAAGGAGAGCCGCACCATGCCCTCGGTGATGCCGAGCCGGTCCTTCTCTTCGGGCGGCAGGCGGCGGTGGGTGGTTGAGGCCGGGTGGGTGGCGATGCTCTTCGCGTCGCCGAGATTGTTTGAAATCGTGAATATTTCCAAAGAGTTGAGGAATCGGAAGGCAGCCTCACGTCCTCCCTTGACATCAAGGGTGAGCATGGTTCCGCCACCTGAGAGCAGCCGCCCGGCGAGCCCCGCCTGGGGAAAGTCGGGGAGGGTCGGATACAGGCAGCGGAGGAGCGCCGGATGGCCGGAAAGACGCCGGGCGGCGGCCTCGGCGCTGGCGGTTGCCGCTTCGACACGCAGGACGAAGCTTTCCAGACTCTTGAGGAGAAGCCAGGCATTGAACGGGCTGATGGCCGCCCCGGTATGGCGCATCCAGGTCTCGATCGGTCCGCGAATCAGTTCTCGTGCGCCGAGGATCACCCCGCCCAGAACCCGGCCGTGACCGTCGACATGCTTGGTTGCGGAGTAGATGACGAGATCCGCGCCGTGTTCGAGCGGTCGCAGATGAAGCGGCGTGGCGAAGACGTTGTCGACGATCACCCGGGCCCCGGCGGCCTTCGCCAGCGGCACCACGGCATCGATATCGACGAGTTCGAGCGTCGGATTGGCCATGCTCTCGAACAGGACGATGTCGGCCGGTCGGGAGAGCGCCGCTTCCCAGGCAGCCGTGTCGGCACCGTCCACCAGATCGACCGTCACCCCGTAGCGCGGCAGGATCTGGCCCAGGATGTGACGGGTGGAGCCGAACAGCGCCCGCGCCGCCACCACGCGGCCGCCGGCGGCCAGTTCGGCCATCAGCGCCGCCTGCACCGCGGCCATGCCCGAGGCGGTTGCGAAGGCGTCTTCCGCTCCCTCGAGCGCGGCCATCCGCTCCTCGAACATGGTGACAGTCGGGTTGCCGAAACGGGCATAGATGAAACCGTCCTCCTCGCCGGCGAAACGCCGCTCGGCGCTTTCGGCATCAGGGTAGGCGAAACCCTGGGTGAGGAAGAGCGCCTCGGACATCTCGCCCCAGCCGCTGCGGCGTGTGCCGGCATGGACGAGACGGGTGCGGGCGTGCGGGCGGGGTTTCTCGCTCATGGCGGCTCTATCCGCGCTTGGGGCGCCAAGGTCAAGCCGGAGCGGGAGATCACCCCCGATGACAATCCCGTGGATACCCTTTCCCGCGCCATATTCACCACATATTTTGACCATATGATGAAGAAGGGACGCTTCCCGTGTCCGCGAGGTTCCACCGAAGGGGGAATTGTCGGGACATCAAGGGCGGGCGCGAAATTAACCCGATCCTTACTTTCGCATGTTTGGCTGGATGGGGCACGAGGAGAATCGGATGATCGATCTGGCCATCAATGCCGGCAGGGGAATGCCCGTCTGGAGCGATGGTGCGGTGGTCGATGGCCCTTCGCTCGAAGCCGCGCTCGGACGCCACCCCGAGGCGGCCCCTCTCGTCGTGCTCGTTCATGGATACCGTTACGTGCCCCAGAAGAGCAGGCTTTCCCCGCACTCGACGCTTTTCGGCATGCGCTGGTGCGAGGGGCTGAGGGTCCACGCCCCGGTCGAACCCGTGCTGATCGGCTTCGGCTGGCATGCGCTCGGCGTCGGCCGCACCCCCCTTGCCACCCTGCGCGGCGCCTATCGCCGGGCGGTGCCGGCGGCGGGAGCGCTGGCGCAGCTTTTCGACCTTCTGGCCCGCGTCGCACCGGGTCGGCCGGTAAACGTGCTGGCCCATTCGCTCGGGGGGCGGGTGGTGCTTCTGGCCTGTCGCGCAACGCCCCATGCAGCACTTGGCCGCTTCGTGCTGATGGGACCGGCCGAGTTTCGCGAGAAGGCCCAGCAAGCCCTCGAACCCCATCTTGGAAGCGGTCTCGAGATCTACAACATCATCGCCGCCGAGAACCGGCTGTTCGACCGGCTCTTCCAGCGGATCGTCGGCCCCCGGCGCAGCGACGGCGTGCTGGGGGAGGGGCTTGGCCTCGCCGATCCGCTTTGCGCGCGGCATTGGCTCGATCTCGATCTTGATGATCCGCGTCTCGGCGCGTTCCTCGCACGGGAAGGGATCGCCCTTGCGCCGCGTCGTGCCCTTGTCGATCACTGGGGGTTCTACCGCCGCGAAGGCACGCTGGCCCTTTATGCCCGGCTTCTTTCTGGCGGGGCGGACTGGTCGATTCCGTCCTTGCGCCGCGCCTTGGCGGGAATCGCGCTGCCGACCCCGGCGGGTCGGGCGCCGGTGCTCGAAGAGAGCAATGTCGTCGATCCCGGGCTCTGACCGGAGGCATCCGGCCGTCTTTAAGGCGTGGTGTGACGCAGCTTCCGGCGGCGCCGACGACACCGCCGAGAACCGAGGAATGCCGGAGGACCGGCTTCGGAAAGGCGGTGGATGGCGGGAAACGGGGCTGGCCCAATGGCCCGCACGCCGCCGTCCGCATGGCCATCGCTCCAGGAGGTGAGAAGGCGGCGCGCGGAAGGAATCTCCGCACCCCGTCCCGGAGCATCTTGAATGCTTCCTTTCGCCATGGCGGGGCTTGCAAGCCATCCGGTGGTTGACGGGAGCGCCTCACGACCCGCACCCGTGCCGATCGCCACGGGTCGTCGGGCAGGAGGAGCGGCGGCCCGAGAGGGCGGATGCCCTCTTTCGGGCAATGCGTCGGGAGCGGATGTTCCCCGGGCCGGCCGCTTCGTCACCCCGGGCGCGCACCACCGCTTCGGGGATGCCGCGTGTCGGCTCCGTATCCGGCGGAAATCGCAAGCCTTCCCTTTCGCGCCGAGGCTTGGCATGAGCAGCATGCCGTGTCACCTTCGGCCCTGCCCCGGGAGAGGGACGGCCGCCCATCCAACAACGGTTGCGTGGCGGGACGGGGGAGAGGGGCGAGTGCTGCCGAGCAGGAGGGCAAAATGGCCGATCCGGTGCAACTCCACTACTGGCCGACGCCGAATGGCTGGAAGATCTCGATTGCGCTCGAGGAGATGGGGATCCCTTACGAGGTGCATTATGTCGATATCGGCAAGGGGGAGCAGTTCACCGAAGAATTCCTCGCCCTGTCGCCCAACAACCGCATGCCCGCCATTCTCGACCCTCAGGGCCCGGATGGCGCGCCGATCTCGTTGTTCGAGTCGGGGGCCATCCTGCAGTATCTCGCCCGCAAGAGCGGTCTGTTCTATGGCAGGACCGAGCGCGAGCGCATCTCTGTCGATTGCTGGCTCTTCTGGCAGGTCGGCGGGATCGGCCCGATGGCGGGACAGGCGCACCACTTCCTGCAATACGCGCCCAACCTCGATCCGCCCCAGGACATTCCCTATGCCAAGGCGCGTTACCGCGAGGAGGTCCGCCGGCTCTATGGCGTGCTCGACCGGCGGCTGGCCGGCAGCGAATGGGTCGCCGGCGATTTCTACTCGATCGCCGACATGGCGATCTGGCCCTGGGCCTCGCTGTGGGAGCGGCAGGGACAGAAGATCGAGGAATTTCCTCACATGAAGCGTTGGCTCGACCGCTGCTGGGCGCGCCCCGCCGTCCGTCGCGGGCGGCGGCTCGGCAAGGAGCTGCGGCGGGACATATCGAAGGACGAGACGGCTCGCGGGATCCTGTTCGGCAGAGCGCTGGGAAGCGGAAACGGCCAGGATTGACCGTCATGGCCCGCACCGGTGCGCTGCCCGGTTCCGGTTCGGGAAAAGTCGGTGATCGACGATCGATTCCATGATATGGTCGCCATCGCACAATTGAGTGCAGGAAGCTGAAAACGCACCAGAACAGGGGGGCAAGATGCGACATTCTCTTGCGGCGGTGTCCCTTGGCATTGCGCTGATCGTGGCGCAGCCGGTCAGGGCCGCGACGGACATTCTGTTCATTCTTGACGCATCCAATTCGATGTGGGGGCAGGTCGAGGGCAAGCCCAAGATCGACGTGGCGCGCCAGGCGCTGGCCGCGCTGCTGTCGGATCTGCCGGCCGATACGCGGGTCGGCCTCATGGCCTATGGCCACCGACGGGCCGGGGATTGCAGCGATGTGGAACTGCTCGCACCGGTTGGTGCCCTCGAGCCGAAGGCGTTGGTCAAGCGGGTCGAGGAGATCACCCCGCAGGGGAAGACCCCCCTTGCCGCGTCGCTCGAGGCGGCCAAGGCGGCATTCGGTCCCGGCATGAAGGAGGACAACCGCAACGTCATCCTGATCTCCGACGGGGTCGAGACCTGCGGCGGCGAGCCCTGCAAGGCTGCGGCCGATCTGGCGGCTGCCGGCATCGGCACGCGGATCCATGTGGTCGGCTTCGACCTTTCGGCGGAGGAAAAGGCCGCCCTCGACTGCATCGCCCGCGAGGGGCACGGCAAGTATGTCACCGCCGATACCGTCGCCGATCTGTCTTCCGCTGTGCAGAAGGTGGTGGCCGTGGCCCGCAAGGAGGTGGCGCCCCCGGCCGTGAAGGCGGAGCCGGCGCAGGCCACATCGAACCCCGAACCGGCCTGGGTCGAGGAGTTCGACGGCGAGGATCTCGGCTCCGACTGGGAGGTGATCGGCCGCGACGACGACCGCATGATCACAGAGGACGGTCAGCTCGTCATGATCGCCGACGGCAACAACTACTGGGGCAATGACAAGCAGACCAACCTCGTGATCCGCAAGGACAGGATGCCGAAGGGCGACTGGGATGCCATCATCGACGTGGCCGGCGAATTGCAGACCGGGCGCGACCAGTTCCAGTTCGGCCTTTACACCGATTCGCAGAACTTCCTGCGAGTGTCACTTTGGACCAAGGAGGACGCCTATTACAGCTCCAATGCCGTCCTTCAGATCGACCGGATGCGCAAGGGCGAATTCACCAAGTTCACGGTCAATGCCTATTCTTCGCCGAAGTATGGGAAACCCGGCATCGCGCAACTCAAGGCCGAGGTCTATCCGGTGGTGGCCAAGGGCATCCGGCTGATCCTTTCGAAGCGCGGCCGGAAATATTTTGCCACGCTCGAGATGAAGACCGGCGAAACCGGAGCGGTTCGCCGCTGGACGACCGAGAAACTCACCTCGATTCGCGTGCCCGGCCGGCTGGCCTTCAACCCCACCGTCTGGGACGATGTCGAGGGCGAGTCGATCTGGTATGTCGAGCGGGTGATGGTGGTGCCGGTGGCCAGGTGACGCCCCGACGGCCATGATCACATGGCGTCTGTCCGGCTGCCTGCAGCGTCAAGCGTGTTTCGGGCGGCCGGACATTTCATGACAGGGCTTGAGGAAAGGCGCTGGCCGGTGCCTTCGCCAGAGCCCTAAGCGGGGATCGGGCGGAGCGACCATGAAGGCATGGGGGATGCGAGCGGTCATGGCCCTTCTCGGGGTGCTGGGTCTGCTCGTTGCCGGGACCGTGCCGCCGCATGCAGGGGAGCGGGAAGCGCGCCCGGTGCGGATCGGTGTGCTCGCCTATGAGGGAGAAGAGCAGGCGAAAGCCCGCTGGCAGCCCCTCGCCCGTCATCTCGAGGCCGGCATTCCCGGCAGCCGGTTCGAGATCATCCCTCTCGGCCATGAGGAATTCCGCACCTGGATCCGCAAGCAGAAGATCGATTTCGCCCTCACCAACCCGGCGCATCATGTCGGACTTGAGGTGGAATTCGGCGCCACGCGCATCGCCACCTTGCGCAACCGCCATGGCGACAGGGCCCTGACCCGCTTCGGCGCGGTCATATTCACCCGATCGGGCTCTCCCATCTCCCGTCTGAGCGATCTTGAAGGGCACAGTCTCGCGGCGGTCAATCCCGAAGCCTTCGGCGGCTTTCTCTTGGCGCGCAAGCGGTTGCGGGATCTCGGGATCGACCCGCTCGCGCAGATGCGGGTGGTCTGGCTCGGCTTTCCCCAGAGCGAGATCGTGCTGGCGGTGCTCGAAGGTCGGGCCGATGTCGGCACGGTGCGCACCGGTGTGATCGAGGAGATGATCGCCGGCGGCACGCTCGATGGTGCGGACATCCGTATTCTCGGGGCGCGTCACGAGTCGGGATTTCCGCTTCTGCTGAGCACCGCGCTCTATCCCGAATGGCCCATGGCGCGGCTGCCCCACACCGACGAAGAGCTTGCGCGCCAGGTTGCGGTGCGGCTCCTGAGCATGGACCCGGACGGTGCCGTGGCCCGGGCGACCCGCACCGCCGGCTGGACCGTGCCGCTCGATTACAGCGCTGTCCATGCGCTCCTGCGCGAATTCCGGCTTCCGCCCTATGCACCCGCGCCCCGCAGCTGGTCGCAGATCCTGCGAGAGGAAGGGCCGCTCCTCGCTCTTCTTGCGCTGCTCCTTGCCGGAGCGGTGGCGGCGCTTGTCTGGATCATCCGGATGAACAGGGCCATTCGTCGTTCCCATGCCGTGCTTCAGCGTCAGCGGGAGCGGCTGGAAGCCCGGATCGAGGAGCGCACCCGCGCCCTCATCGCGACCAACGAGAAGTTGCGGCGGGATGTGGAGGAACGGATGCGGCGGGAAGAGCTCCTGCAGGCGAGCCAGGTCTGTCTGACCGGCTTGCAGACGCTCTTTGCCCGCGAGGATCTCGACCCCGATCAGCGCCTCGAGGCGCTGTCCCGTCATCTGGCCGAGTGCTTCGGGGCACGGCGCATCGTGCTTGCACGGGCCGGGGAGCCGAAAGACCCGGTCCTGCTGCATGGTCCGGCGGAGGATGCGGGCGATCTGCTGGCGCCCGCGCTTGCCGATGCGGCTCTCGAACGGGGCGAGGTCATGCGCGCATCCGTTGCGGCAGGCGACGGTCCTCTCGTCGTCCATGTGGCCCCGATCCATGTCGCGGGACAGGGAAAGGCCATGATCGAGATAGCCACCGTTCCCGGTGACGATCCGGCAGGCCGCCTTCTCGAGGACGACCTTGGCCAGCGTCTCTTCCAGCATGTGGCCATGTGGGTCGGTCATGCGCACGAAATCGCCCGCCGCGCGCGGCACCGGTCAGAGGCGGCGACCCGTATCGAGGGGCTGACCCGGCGCGAACGGGAGGTGCTGGCCGAGCTTGCCCGGGGGGCACCCAGCAAGATCATGGCCCGGCGGCTGGGAATCAGCGTCAAGACCGTCGAGTTGCACCGCTCCCAGGTGTTGCGCAAGCTCGGTGTGGCCAATGCCATCGAGGCGGCGCTCGTCGCCATGCGGGCCGGCATGATCGACGATCCGGGAGAATGACGGATCTCCGCCGATCATAACATGCTGAGATTGAAGGCCCGATTCCACCTTGTAGGGGATTCCCCCAGCCTGGCTGCGTGATCAATCCGATTGCGCGAGAAGGTGATGACCGTCAGCCTTTCCCTGTCATCCAGCGAGATGGCTCGAGCCGCCCGCGAGAGGCGGCGCAAGGACATGACCGGACAGGGAGAGAATGCATGACTATCAGGATCAGCCGCAGGGCGGCATTGATGGTTGCCGCCGGACTGGGGGCAGCCATCGCCATGTCGGGAGCGGCCCGGGCCGGCAAGGACGCCGCCGGAAAGGATGCGGCGGGACTCGGCCATGACTACCGCACCTTCCATGCTGATGGGCGGATCGAATACGGCAGGATCGGCGACAGCTATACCGCCGATCTCGTGATGTATCTCGCGGGCAACCAGTTCATGGTGATGGAGGAACTGATCCGCGACTTCCAGAAGAAGAACCCGGACATCAGGACCATCTATGTCGAGACGATCCCGCCGGGGCAGATTCTCAAGGGACAGATCCTCAGGCAGGGGGAGATCGACGGCCGGAAGACTGCGCAGAACCCCGACCTCTTCGCCTCGGTCAATCTCAACCATTTGAAGAAGCTCGCGCAGAAAGGGATCATGCATGACTACATGATCTACATTCACAACAAGCTCGAGCTGATGGTGGCGAAGGGCAACCCCAAGGGCATCAAGGGGCCGGAGGATCTGGCGCGGGACGACCTCGTCCAGTCGCATCCGAATCCGCTGACCGAGGGCATCTTCAAGTTCTATGGTGCCCGGATGCTGAAGGATCTCGGCATTTACGACAAGGTCACGGGCGGTGCCCAGTGCAAGAGCTGCTGGGCGGTGCCGGGCAAGACCTGGTTCACCTCGCGCCACCACCGGGAGACGCCACACCGGATCGAGACCGGACAGGCGGATGTCGGCATCGTCTGGACCACGGAAGTCAAGTATGCCCAGTCGCAGGGCCGGCCGGTCGAGGGAGTGCCGATCCCGCCGCCATACAACATGCAGGACAAGGTGGGCTATGCCATCGGCACGCTCGCCACGGGTCGCAACCAGCACAACGCCGAACGCTATCTCGCCTATCTCGGGACACCGGCGGCGCAGGAGATATACGCCAGATACGGTTTCCTGAAAGCGACGGACAGCGAGCTCAAGCTCAAGCCGTTGAAAGACTGACCGGCACGCATGGGCAAGAACCGTGCCGTGAGGATCGGGCTTCCTCCCCAGGCCCGATGGGAAGCCCCGCCTTCGGGCGGGGTTTCCATGTTGTGGGCCCCTTCCTCGTGCTTCTCTCCCCGTACCGGTCCGGCGGGCTCAAGGATGCGCGCGTGATCAGAACGTGATCAGAACAGGCTTCCCTGCCCTTCAGGCGGCTTCGGAGATTTGCTCCTCGGTCTTTCGGGTGCGCGGGCAGCCACCTTTCGGGGTGAGGGGGGCTCGCGGGAAGGGCCCTTGTCCGGCAGTACCGGCAACCGCCCGTCGTTGAACTCGATCTCCATCTTCGGCAGAGGCAGGGCGGCGGCCCTCGATGTGATGACGCCCTTGCCGCCGGGGCCACGGATGACGGCATAGCCGCGGGCGAGGGTTTCGCGCCAGCCGAGGCTCTGGCGCATCCGGTCGAGGTTGTCGAGGCGCTGCCGGAGTTGCTGCAACTGGCTGCGGGCTTCTCGGACAAGGCGTCTGGCGGCGGCTGCGCTGGCGCGCCGGTCCTCCTCGATGCGCCGGCGCAAGAGGCCGGGCCTGAGCCGCCGCCCGGCCTCGGAGCTGCGCCGCCGGTTTTCGTTCAGCCGCTGATGCAGGGCGCGGTCGAGCCGCTGTGCCGGGGCGGCGAGCCGCTCGCGCTTGAGGGAGATCGTCTGCTCAAGAAGCCGCAGCGTCATCCGCCCGGCGAGGGCGGCATGGCGCGTCCGTGCCCGTCCGATGTGCGCTTCGAGGGAGCGGAGGAGGCGCCCCTCGGTCCTGTCGAGCCGGTGGCGCGAACGGGCCAGAAGATCGTCGGCATGGGGCAGAAGCCGCGCCAGATCCCCCAGACGGCGATGCCGTTCCGCGAGGAGTCGGTCGGTCGCCCGCACCAGCCGCTCCCCCAGCGCGGCGACATCGGCCAGAAGCTCGCGGCGCACCGGTACCAGCATCTCGGCGGCGGCCGTGGGCGTGGGAGCGCGGATATCTGCCGCGAGGTCGATCAGCGTGGTGTCGGTTTCATGACCGACGGCGCTGATCAGCGGGATGGTGCTTTCCGCGGCCGCCCGCACCACGATCTCCTCGTTGAACCCCCACAGATCCTCGATCGAGCCGCCGCCACGGGCGACGATGAGCGCATCGGGGCGCGGAACCGGCCCGTTCTCGGGCAGGGCGTTGAAACCGCGGATCGCCCGTGCCACCTCCGGCGCGCAATTCTCACCCTGTACCGCAACGGGCCAGATCACGACGCGGATCGGGAAACGGTCGCGCAGCCGATGCAGGATGTCGCGGATGACGGCGCCCGACGGCGAGGTGATGACGCCGACGATCTTCGGCAGGAGCGGCGGGCGGCGCTTGCGGGCCGGGTCGAACAGCCCTTCGGCCCTCAGCTGGGCCTTGCGCTTCTCCAGCATCGCCATGAGTGCGCCGATGCCGGCCGGGGCCATGCTCTCGATCACCACCTGGTATTTCGAGGCACCCGGGTAGGTGGTGAGCCGGCCCGTCACCACCACTTCGAGCCCTTCTTCGGGTCGGACCTGGAGCTTGCGGACCGTCCCTTTCCAGATCACCCCGGCGATGACCGCCCGTTCATCCTTGAGATCGAGATAGACATGGCCCGATCGAGGCGTGGACACGCGGCCGATCTCGCCCCGGATCCGCACATGGGAAAATTCGCCCTCGATCATTTTCCTGAGGGCGAAGGAGATTTCGGAGACCGTGAATTCGGGGGCGTTCGTTTTCGGGGTGGTTGCGTCGGGCGGGGTCATCTGCATACCGGGTTCTGTGGGCGGAGCCCTGAGGCTGGGGGCCGATAGAAGCATATGGGACGCGCCTTTCAAAGGGGAGAGGTGCCCGTGGCGGCAGGCGGCGGCTCTGGGGGCGGGCTGCCGAGGCCGACCCGTCGGACGCGGTGCGGCTCTGAAGCGGCAGGGGGCCCTGGGTCGGGGTGGTCCGCGCCGCTGTTGTCGCGGTCGCTTCCCTGCCGATCATGGATGCATGCCCCCTTGCCCCTTGCCCCTTGCCGGTGGTTGCCGGTCGGCACGCCGCGCGGGGCCAGGTAGCGACGGTGACCGGTCTCCGGGGCCCGGCGCAGACGATCGACAGCCTTCCGGTTGCGATGCGTCTTCCGAAGGCCGACCCCGCTTGCCGCCTCGTGCGACGAACGCCCCGGCCTTGCGGGGGGCCTCTCCCTTGCAAGACAGGAAGGCCAGTGAAGCCGGATTACGGCGAGGCCGGGGCCCCGCCGGCGGACGGTTCCCCGGGATTGTGCGGCGTTGCCGGTCGGCCGCTGGCATGGGCCGGCGGCATGGGGGAGGACCCCGCCCGCGGCCGGCGGTTCATACCGCTCGCAGGGGAGCGGCCGCACGGTGGCGCGATCCCGGGATCTTTCCCCATCCGGTCGTTTCCCGGTGCCGATCTCTTCCGAGGTGCTGGAAGCTGCTGCGCCCCCATGCTATCGCGGCCGCGAATGGCCGGTGGCCCGCCCGCGGGCGGCCGGGCGGCGCCGGCTTCGGCATCTGGCAGCGGACAGGGTCTCTGGGAGACGGATGATGAACCTCTTTGCCGACATGCACCACAAGGTGCGCGAGACGCTTCGGGAAATGCAGGCGGCAGGCGAGCTGCCGGCCGGGCTCGATCTGAAGAACGT
>WFPA01000270.1 GCA_015487815.1 Albidovulum sp. | reverse complement strand
GTCATCGCCCTGCTCGTCATCATCAACCTGGTGACATGGAGCGGCTATTTCTGGGCCATCTGGCCGGCGCTCGGCTGGGGGGTGGGGGTGCTCGTGCATGCGGCGAGCGTGTTCGAGCTCATCCCCTTCTTCGGCCCCGAATGGGAGCGGCGGCGCATCGCCCGCGAGCTGGCGCGGCGCCGCAGGGCGAAGGGCATGATCGACAAGGAGGCGTGACGCGACCGGAGCCCGTGCACCCTTCCCCATTCCCCTTCTCCTGTCCTTGAACCGGCCCGATCCTTCTCCATATCGAGGGCAGGAAGAAGCCGGGCCGCCCAGCGGGCGCGGCACAGGATGGAGGGATACGACAATGGTGCAATACAGGGAAAACAGCCGCTGGTGGCCGTCGCTCACCGAGCCGCTGCGTCAGTTCGGCGCGAGGGTGGCCGAATGGTTCGCTCCCGCTTCCGAAGCGGCCCGGACCGACGAGAGCTATGTCATTCATCTCGAGCTGCCGGGGGTGGCGGTCGAGGATGTCGATATCACCGTCAAGGAAGGCGTGCTGACGGTGAAGGGCGAGAAGAAGGTGGTGCGCGAGGAGAAGGGGGCCGACTTCTTCTTCTCCGAGCGGCAATACGGGCTGTTCCAGCGTTCCTTCACCCTGCCCGAGGATGCCGATACCGACCGGATCGAGGCCGAGATGAAGGACGGGGTGCTGACCATCGTCATTCCGAAGACGAAACCGGCGGCCGATGAGGGCACGCGGGTGAAGATCCGCCGGGCCGAGTGAGGCCCCGCCCTCGTCTTCGATGATCGTGTTGCCACGTGTGAGCGCGAAGGGGCCCTGCCGGGCCCCTTTTGCATGGGGCGCCGGTCGGCAGGGGGCCGTCGGGCATGGGGTGACTTCGGTTCCGGCGTTCACGGGCCGGAGCGCCGGAATGCACCTTGCGGATCTTCCGCGGGGTGATGTGCGGAGCCATGCTGTTGCGTGAGGGTGCGGAAGGTGAAGCGCGGCGCTGGCGAGGGATGGCGCGTCGGCCATCCCGGTCTGCGCGGGGAACCCTTGTCGGGCGAGGCGCGGGGGGCAACGGCACCGACATCGCCCGTGACGCGGTCGGGCGCGGTGCTTTCACACCCCTGCCGGGACGCGGGGTGAAGGCCGCCCCTCAGCGCCGCAGAATGGCGAAGAAGGTGGCGGCGATCCAGCCGGTCAGCGCCGCCAGCGCGATGGCGAGCAGGCCATAGGTCAGCGGATGCTCATGGGCGAGGCGCCAGATCCAGCGCTCGAGCCCGACCTTGTGCACCGGAATGGTGGTCTCGGCCCTGTCGACCACCTGTCCGCCGCGGGTGAGGAAGATCCGCGCCTCGTAGTCCCCTTCGGTGAGATTGGCCGGCAGGGGGATGCGGGCATGGAACAGCGTCGCCTCGCTCAGCTGCACCGCCCCCTCGAGAATGCGATAGACGCCCTTCTTCTCCTGAAGGCGGATCAGCGCCTCGATGAAGGGAGCCGCCTGCGCCGCCTTCTCGATGCCTTCGAGCGAAAAGATCTGCTGGCGGATGCCGATGCGGTAGCGCAGCCTCTCGTCTTCCGCGACGAGCTGTTCGAGGGGGCCGCTCGTGGCGAGGGCATAGAAGCTCGGCGCCGCCTCGATGACGAGGGAGTCGCGGTTGATCCAGAGACCCTTCACCCGTTCCTTCTTGCGGACGATGATCTTCTCGGGCGGACCGACAAGGGTGATGGCCACGCCGAGCGGCCCGCTCACCGGCTCGGGACCGGTGCGCTTGACGGCGCCGAAGACGAAGATCTCCGATCCGTCGAAGCCGGCGGTGATGGCGACGCGGTTCTGGTCGAGATCGGCAACGATGCGCTCCCGGCCCTTCCCCGGGCTGCCGGGCAGCACGCCTTCGGAGACGAAGGCCGATCCGCTGCCGTCGGCCCCTCCCCCCGCGCCCTGGGCGAGACGGACGGGGGTGGAGGCCTGCGGCGGGGTGGCCCGGGGCGGAACGGTGCTCTCGGGCGCGGCGGCGGTCATGACGGCCGCTCCCGCGAGCAGCGCGCCCGCAAGCAGCACCGCCTTCAGTGCGATGCGGGGTGGGCGGCGCCCCCCTGCGCTCCCCTGCGCGTCCGGGGTCCGACACGCGGCCCGTTGTCCGCCGCGCCGCCTCATCCGCCCCTCACGATCTCGAGGGAGTAGAGTTCGTCCGGTTCGATGACGAGACCGAGCCCGAGGCGGATGCAGACCGCCAGCACCAGGAGCGCCAGCAGGATCCTGAGCTGCTCGGCCGGCATCCGCGCCCCGAGGCGGGTGCCGATCTGCGCCCCGATCGCCCCGCCGAGAAGCAGGAAGATCGCCAGCACGAGGTCCACCGACTGGCTGTTGACCGCGTGCAGGATGGTGGTGAAGGCGGCCACGAAGGTGATCTGGAAGAGCGAGGTGCCGATCACCACCTTGGTCGGCATCTCGAGGACGTAGATCATCGCCGGCACCATGATGAAGCCGCCGCCGACGCCCATGATGGCCACGAGCACGCCGACCCCGGCCCCCACGAGGAGCGGCGGGAAGATCGAGATGTAGAGCCCCGAAGTGCGGAAGCGGATCTTCACCGGCAGGCGATGGATGAGCCCGTGCCGGTGCAGCTTGCGCCGGACCGGCCCCTTGCGCGACTGCACCATGGCCCTGAGGCTCTCGAGCAGCATCAGCGAGCCGATCGCGCCGAGAAAGACGACATAGGAAAGCGAGATCAGGAGATCCGCCTGGCCCATGCGGCGCAGCTTCTCGAACAGGATCATGCCGAAGGCGGCGCCTGCAAGACCGCCCGCAAGCAGCACCAGCCCCATGCGGAAATCGACGCCCCGGCGGCGGATCTGCGCCAGCACGCCCGAAACGGAGGAGCCCACCACCTGATTGGCGACGGTGGCGACCGAGATCGTCGAGGGGACGCCGAGAAGCATCAGCAGCGGGGTGAGAAGGAATCCGCCGCCGACGCCGAACATGCCCGACATCACGCCCACCAGCCCCCCGAGCCCGAGGAGCACGAAGACGTTGACCGACATTTCGGCGATGGGAAGGTAGATCTGCATCCGTGCCTCCGTTCCCTTCCCCTAGAATCCCCGTCTTCCGGCTGCAAGGGCCGAGCCATGCCACAAGCGGTCGCAGGAGTGCGACGCCGCTCCCGGGCTTCGGGCCGGTGTCCGCGTGAAGGGGGGCCGATCGCCGCAGACGGTCGGGCGCGGCGACGGCGGAGTCTGCGTCGGGGCGGGGCCCTCAGGCGGTTCGCTGTGTGCGCCGCGCCGGGCCGCGGGTGCAGGCACCGGCCTCTCGTCCGTGATGCCGGGAAAGCCGGCCGGCCTGTGGCGCGCCGCCGCCCGGTCGCGTGCGCCTCCCGGTCCGCCTCTTCCCGCGGAGAATGGGGCTTCTTTCCGTCTGTCTTCCCCGCCGGGGTAGCAGCGGTGAGGGGCGCCTCTGCGGCTGGCGAGGGGGTGTGCCGAAACGATCGGGCCCGTCGCGCGTCTCGTCCGTCCGGTTCGTCCTGCCGCCCGGCCGCTTCGCCGGTTCGCGCCCGGGGGTCATTCCTCCTTCACATAGGGTTCGCCCCCGGCCCTGGGCGGCACGGCCTTGCCGACGAAGCCGGCGAGGATCACCACCGTCAGGATGTAGGGCAGCGCCTGCATGAACTGCACCGGGATGGTGCCGATGCCGGCAATCTCGACATTCTGGAAGCGGATGCCGACCGCCTCGAGCAGGCCGAAAAGGAGGGTGGCGAAGAGCGCGGGCCAGGGGCGCCACTTGGCGAAGATCAGCGCCGCGAGGGCGATGAAGCCCTTGCCTGCGGTCATCTCGCGCACGAAGCCGGCATTCATCGAGGTCGAGAGATAGGCGCCGGCGATGCCGCAGAGGATGCCGGTGATGACGAGGGCCTGATAGCGCAGGAGCGGCACCGAGATGCCGGCCGTGTCCACCGCCGCCGGGTTCTCGCCCACCGCCCGAAGGCGCAACCCGAAACGGGTGCGGTAGAGCACCCACCAGGTGAGCGGCACGGTCAGGAAGGCGATATAGACCAGCACCGAATGGCCCGAGATCACCTCCGCATAGATCGGCCCGATCACCGGCACGTCGGCCAGTGCCGCGGCGCCGGGCAGATCGATGGCGTGAAAGCGCGCCGCGCCCACCAGCTGCGGCGTCTGCCCGCCCTGGCGGAACCAGGTGTGTCCGAGAAGGGCGGTCATGCCGACGGCGAGGAAGTTGATCGCCACCCCCGAGATCAGCTGATTGCCGCGGAAGGTGATCGAGGCCACGGCATGGAGCATCGAGAAGACGAGCGAGGCTGCAAGTCCCGCCGCGAGCCCCGTCCATGCCGAGCCGGTGACGGCGGCGGTGGCGGCGGCGAAGAAGGCGGCGATCAGCATCTTGCCTTCGAGGCCGATGTCGAACACCCCTGAGCGCTCGGAATAGAGCCCGGCAAGACACGCCAGAAGCAGCGGCGTGGCGAGACGAATGGTGCTGTCGGCAAGCTGCAGAACGATGTCGAGATCCATCACCCGTTCCCTCCGGTCCCGGCTTTCGCACCGCTCCGGCCGATCCGCATGAAGAGACGGCCGACGGGGATGCGAACCATGTTGTCGAGCGCGCCCGTGAAGAGGATGACCAGGGCCTGGATGACGACGATCATCTCGCGCGAGATCGCCGGCATCTCGAATTCGAGCTCGACCCCGCCCTGATAGAGCATGCCGAAGAGGATCGCCGCGAGAATCACCCCTACCGGGTGGGAGCGGCCCATCAGCGCCACGGCGATGCCGACGAAGCCTGCGCCCTGCACGCTGTCGAGCACCAGCCGCTCGGCCTCTCCCTGCACGGCATTCACCGCCATCATGCCCGCCAGCGCCCCCGAGATCAGCATGGTCAGCATGATGATGCGCACCGGCGAGATGCCGCCATAGCGAGCCGCCTCCTCGGAATGACCGAAGGCGCGGATCTCGTAGCCGAGCCGGGTGCGCCAGATCAGCACCCAGACGGCGAAGGCGGCAAGAAGCGCCAGCGGAAGGGCGATGTTGACTGGGGGTGACTTGGGGAACCTCACCCCGATCCAGCCCAGCATCTCGTGGGCGGTCGGCAGATGCGCCCCCGGCGGGAAGGACGGCGTTTCGGGCGACATCGAACTCGGCAGCTTCAGGTGGTTGACGAGAAGATAGACGAGAAGCGCCGAGGCGATGAAGTTGAACATGATGGTGGTGATGACGATATGGCTGCCGCGCCTGGCCTGCAGCCAGGCGGGGATCGCCGCCCAGGCCGCGCCGAAGAACGCAGAGGCAATGATGCCCGCCGGCAGGGCCAGCGCCCAGTGGGGCCAGTCCCACGCCATCATCACGAGGGCGACACCGAGCCCCCCGAGCGCGGCCTGGCCCTCCCCGCCGATGTTGAACAGCCGGGCATGGAAGGCGACGGCCACCGCAAGGCCGGTGAAGATGAAGTTGGTGGCGTAATAGAGCGTGTAGCCCCAGGCGTAGGCGCTGCCGATCGAGCCCTGGAGCAGCACCCGCATCGCCTTGATCGGGCTTTCGCCGATGTAGAGCACGACAAGCCCCGAGACGAAGACCGCCAGGGCGAGGTTGATCAGCGGGATGAGGACGACATCGGCCCAGACCGGGATCCTGCGCATCAGCCTTCCCTCCTGCCTGCCATCGGTGCCGCGCCGGCTGCGGGCGCGGTCGGATCGACCCCGGCCATCATGAGGCCGAGTTCGCGTTCGTCGGTCTCCTCGGGGCGGCGCTCGCCCATGATCCGGCCGTCGAACATCACCAGGATGCGGTCGCCGAGGGAAAGCACCTCGTCGAGCTCGACCGAGACAAGGAGGATCGCGCAGCCCGCGTCGCGCAGATCGATCAGCTGCCGGTGGATGAACTCGATCGCGCCGATATCGACCCCGCGCGTCGGCTGGCCGACAATCAGCACGTCGGGGTTGTGCTCGATCTCGCGGGCGACGACGATCTTCTGCTGGTTGCCCCCCGAGAAGGAGCGGGCCTCGAGATCGGGGTTCTGGGGGCGTATGTCGAAGCGTTCGAACTTGCCGGCGGCATCGCGCCTCATCTCCTTCTGGTCCATCAATCCCCAGCCGCGGTCGAAGCGGGGTTCGTGGTGGTAGCCGAAGGGGGTGTTCTCCCAGCCGTGGAATTCCATCACCAGGCCGCGCCGCTGCCGGTCCTCGGGAATGTGGGCAAGGCCCATCTCGCGCACGAGGCGCGCATCGGGGCGGGCCACGTCGAGGGGGTCGCTGCCAAGGCGCACCTCGCCCTTCGCCGCGCGGATGCCGCTCAGCACCTCGAGAAGCTCCGACTGGCCGTTGCCCGCGACCCCGGCGATGGCGAGGATCTCGCCTTCCCTGAGATCGAAGGAGATGTTCTTCAGCCGCTCGACGCCTTTCTCGTCCTTCAGGCAGAGATCGCGCACCTCGAGCACCCGGTCGCCGGGGCGGGCCGGGGTCTTCTCGACCCGAAGCAGCACCTTGCGCCCCACCATCAGCTCGGCGAGCTCCTCGGGGGAGGTCTCGGCCGTCTCGCGCGTGGCGACGATCTCGCCCTGCCGCATGACCGACACCCGGTCGGTCACGTCCATGATCTCGCGCAGCTTGTGGGTGATGAGGATGATCGTCTTTCCCTCGTCGCGCAGCGAGCGGAGGATGCGGAACAGATGGTCGGCCTCGGCCGGGGTGAGCACGCCCGTCGGCTCGTCGAGGATGAGGATGTCGGCATGGCGGTAGAGCGCCTTGAGGATCTCGACCCGCTGCTGGAGCCCGACCGAGAGGTTCTCGACAACCGCATCGGGATCGACGGCAAGCTCGTAGTCGCGGGCAAGTTCGATCAGCATGCTGCGCGCGCGCCTCAGCGCCGGGCCGAGGAGTGCGCCGCCCTCGACTCCGAGGACGATGTTCTCGAGGACGGTGAAGTTCTCCACCAGCTTGAAATGCTGGAACACCATGCCGAT
>WFPA01000269.1 GCA_015487815.1 Albidovulum sp. | reverse complement strand
GTTCCGTTGCCGCACGGGAAGACAGCGAACGGGATGAAGCCGGCGAGGGCGAGCGATCACCCGGTCAGGGGCTCCCGCGTCCGCCCTTCCCCGGCCCCGGGTCGCCGGGCAGATCCGGTTCCGCCGTCGGAGTTCCGGCTGCTCCCGTCATCACGCTTCCCGCCCTCCCCCCTCAGCCTGCATGGTGCGGGTGTGGCGATCATGCGGCATGTGACGCGGCGTGACGCGGGCAAGGGCCGACCGCTTGCCAAGGCGGCGCCGGAAGCCGATATCGGGCGGTGAATCGCAACGGGCGAACGGGAAAGGCACAGGCATGAACCGAATGGCAGACAAGAGCGACGCAGCAACACCGGCCCTCAAGCGGCTCGAGGACTATGCGCCGCCGCCCTGGCTGGTGGAGAAGACCGAACTCGTCTTCCGCCTCCACCCGACGGCGACGCGGGTGAAGAGCCGGCTGCGCATCGTGCCCAACCCGGCGGTGAGGGAGCGGCGGCCGCTCAGGCTCGACGGGGTCGATCTCGCCCTCGTCGCCGCCCAGATCGATGACCGGCCGCTGCGGCAGACGGAGATCCGCCCGGTCGAGGAAGGGATCGAGATCGCGCCCGAGCTCCTGCCCGAAGGCCCCTTCACCTTCGCCGCCGAGGTCGAGATCAACCCGTCGGCCAATACCGCACTCGAGGGGCTCTACCTCTCGAACGGCATCTACTGCACCCAGTGCGAGGCCGAGGGTTTCCGCAAGATCACCTTCTACCCCGACCGGCCCGACGTGATGGCCCGCTTCACCGTCCGCATCGAGGGAGAGGCGCCGGTGCTCCTGTCGAACGGCAATCCGGTGAGCGCCGGGGCGGGCTGGGCGGTGTGGGACGACCCGTGGCCGAAGCCCTCCTACCTCTTCGCCCTCGTCGCCGGCGATCTCGTCGTCACCTCGCGGCCCTTCACCACCCGATCGGGACGACCCGTCACCCTCAATGTCTGGACGCGGCCCGGCGACGAGGACAAGGCCGGCTACGCCCTCGACGCGCTCGAGCGCGCCATGCGCTGGGATGAACGGCGCTATGGCCGCGAATACGATCTCGACGTGTTCAACATCGTCGCCATCGACGACTTCAACATGGGGGCGATGGAGAACAAGGGGCTCAACATCTTCAACGCGAAGTATGTTCTCGCCCGTCCCGAGATCGCCACCGACAGCGATTTCGAGCTGATCGAAGGCATCGTCGCCCACGAATACTTCCACAACTGGACCGGCAACCGCATCACCTGCCGCGACTGGTTCCAGCTCTCGCTCAAGGAGGGGCTGACGGTCTATCGCGACCGGCAGTTCACCTCGGAGATGCGCTCGGCCGCGGTCAAGCGGATCGAGGATGTGCGACTCCTGCGCGAGCGGCAGTTCCGCGAGGATGCGGGGCCGCTCGCCCATCCGGTGCGGCCGCGCGCATATGCCGAGATCAACAACTTCTACACCGCCACCGTCTACGAGAAGGGGGCGGAGGTGATCGCCATGCTCCACCGGCTCGTGGGCGAGGAAGGCTGGCGCAAGGCGCTCGAACTCTATTTCGAGCGCCATGACGGCGATGCCGCCACCATTGAGGACTGGCTCCGGGTCTTCGAGGACGCCACAGGCCGCGATCTCTCGCATTTCGCCCTGTGGTACGAGCAGGCCGGCACGCCGCGGCTGGAGATGCGTGAGGAATGGGACGAGGCGGCCGGCCGCTTCACCCTCCATTTCCGCCAGTGGACGCCCCCCACCCCGGGCCAGCCGGAGAAGAAGCCGCTGGTGCTGCCGATCGCCGTCGGCCTTCTCGATGCGAGCGGCGCGGAGGTGATGCCGACGCGGGTGCTCGAGATGACCGAAGCCGAACAGAGCTTCAGCTTCGAGGGGCTCGCCGCCCGGCCGATCCCCTCGGTGCTGCGCGGCTTCTCCGCCCCCGTCATCCTAGAACAGGAGACAACGCCCGAGCGGCAGGCCTTTCTCCTTGCCCATGACACCGATCCCTTCAACCGCTGGGAGGCGGGCAACGCGCTGGCGCTCGACATTCTCGAGGCGATGGCGACGGGCGGCGGACAGGTCGGCCCGGTCTATCTCGACGCCGTGGCCCGGCTCGCCCTCGACGACGCGCTCGACCCGGCCTTCCGCGCCCTCGTGCTGACGCCGCCCTCGGAGGAGGAGATCGCCCAGCGACTTCAGGAAAAGGGACATGTGCCCGACCCCGAAGCGATCCACACCGCGCGGCGCGATTTCGAACGGGCGGTGGCGCGGCACATGGCGGACGAACTCGCCCGGCTGCGCGAGAAGATGAAGACCCCCGGCCCCTATTCCCCCGATGCCGCCTCCGCCGGCCGGCGGGCGCTGGCCAATACCGCCCTGCGGCTTCTCGCCCTCGTCGATGAGGGCGCCGCCGCCCGCGCCGCCTTCGCCGAGGCCGGCAACATGACCGACGAGCTGGCCGCCCTCACCGCGCTTCAGCGCATCGGCCGGGGAGAACGGGAGCTGCAACGCTTCGCCGACAAGTGGCGGCACGAGCGGCTGGTGATGGACAAGTGGTTCGCTCTTCAGGCGGCCCATGCGCCGGCGTCGCAGGCGGTCGAGCGGGTGCGGGCGCTGGCCGCGCGGCCCGATTTCGACTGGAAGAACCCCAACCGCTTCCGCGCCCTTCTCGGCAGTTTCGCCATGCGCAACCCCGCCGGTTTCCACCGCGCCGACGGGGCGGGTTATGCGCTTGTGGCCGACTGGCTGATCCGGCTCGATCCGGTCAATCCGCAGACGGCCGCCCGGGTGGCCACCGCCTTCGAGACCTGGACGCGGCATGACGCCGTCCGCCGGGCGAAGGCACGCGCGGCGCTCGAGCGCATCGCCGCCACGCAGGGCCTTTCGCGTGATCTTGCGGAAGTGGTCGGGCGCATCCTCGCGGCGGGGGGAGCGACACAGGGCGACGCGAACTGAGCCGCGGGGCAGCGCGGACCGGCGCCCCACTCCGGCATCCCCACCCTGCGAAGGGGCGAAGGGGCAGGCTTGTCGAAGGGGGCGGCCACCCCGCCGGCATGGCGCAGCGCTCCACCCCCTGCCGGCCTTCCCCGCAAGGGCCGGCCCGGAAGTGGAACGGCGCGGAGCCGGCGCGCCCTTGCTCCGCCGCCCCTGCTCGTCTAGGAGACGGGCCGGGGGCGGCACGCTCCCGGCCAGGAAGCCCCAGGAAGCCAAGGCAGCGAGGCGGTCATGCTCGATCTGACGTTCACGGAACCTGCACCCAAGCTCATCCACGGGCTGAAGGGCGATTGGGAAATGGTCATCGGCATGGAGGTCCATGCCCAGGTGTCGTCGAAGGCGAAGCTCTTTTCCGGCGCTTCGACCGAATTCGGCGCCGAACCCAATTCCAACGTTTCCTTCGTCGATGCCGCCATGCCGGGGATGCTGCCGGTCATCAACGAGTTCTGCGTCGAGCAGGCGGTGCGCACCGGGCTCGGGCTCAACGCGAAGATCAACCTGTTCTCGGCCTTCGACCGCAAGAACTACTTCTACCCCGACCTGCCGCAGGGCTACCAGATCTCCCAGCTCTACCACCCGATCGTCGGCGAGGGCGAGGTGATCGTGTGGATGGGCGAGGGCACGGCGCGGCGGGTGCGGATCGAACGGATCCATCTCGAGCAGGATGCCGGCAAGTCGATCCACGACATGGACCCGGAATATTCCTTCGTCGATCTCAACCGCACCGGCGTGGCGCTGATGGAGATCGTCTCGCGCCCCGACATCCGCTCTCCCGAGGAGGCGGCGGCCTATGTCGGCAAGCTCAGGCAGATCATGCGCTATCTCGGCACCTGTGACGGCAACATGCAGAACGGCAATCTGCGGGCCGATGTGAACGTCTCGGTCTGCCGCCCGGGCGATTACGAGAAATACCGCGAGACGGGCGACTTCTCCCATCTCGGCACCCGCTGCGAGATCAAGAACATGAACTCGATGCGCTTCATCCAGCAGGCGATCGACTACGAGGCCCGGCGGCAGATCGCCATTCTCGAGGATGGCGGCGAGGTGGTGCAGGAGACCCGCCTCTATGACCCCGGCAAGGGCGAGACGCGCTCGATGCGCTCGAAGGAGGAGGCGCATGATTACCGCTACTTCCCCTGCCCCGACCTTCTGCCGCTCGAGCTCGAGGAGGCCTGGGTCGAGGAGATCCGCGCCTCCCTGCCCGAGCTGCCCGATGCGAAGAAGGCCCGCTTCGTGCGCGAATACGGCATCACCGAATATGACGCCGGCGTGCTCACCGCCGAACGCGAGGCTGCCGAGTTCTTCGAGGAGGTGGCTCGCGGGCGCGACGGCAAGATGGCCGCGAACTGGGTCATCAACGAGCTTTTCGGCCGGCTCAACAAGGAAGGGCTGGCAATTTCGCAAAGCCCGGTTTCGGCCGCGCAGCTCGGCACCATTCTCGACCTCATCCGAAAGGGCGACATCTCGGGGAAGATCGCCAAGGAGCTGTTCGAGATCGTCTGGGCCGAGGGGGGCGATCCGGCGACGATCGTCGAGGAGCGCGGCATGAAACAGGTGACCGACACCGCCGCCATCGAGAAGGTGGTGGACGAGATCATGGCCGCCAACCCCGCCCAGGTCGAGAAGGCGAAGGCCAACCCCAAGGTCGCAGGCTGGTTCGTCGGCCAGGTGATGAAGGCCACGGGCGGCAAGGCCAACCCCCAGGCCGTGAACGAGATCGTCCGCAAGAAGCTCGCGGGCTGAGGTAGGGCGTCGTCCCGGCCCGACCGGGCCGGGGACGCACAGAGGGATCGGGGCCACGGGGCCGAACCGAAGCGCGAGGCCGGGGCCGGAGCCGTGAAGGCGGGCCCGTGCACCGCCCCGGACCGCCCTTCGGGGCCGGAAGCGGAGCGGTATCGGGCCCCGCACCATGCCGGTTCGCACCAGGCCGCCTGCGATTGTAGACAGGAGAATACATCCGATGACGGAACCCACTGCGACCAGCGACACCCCGCCCCTCCTCGAGGCGCCCTTCCGCACGGGGGTGATGAAGATCGCGCCCGAATGGATCGACTACAACGGCCATCTCAACATGGCCTATTATCTCGTCCTCTTCGATCAGGGGCTTGACCAGTTGTGGGAAGCGGTCGGCCTCGGCCCCGACTACCGCAGGGAGCGCGGCTTCACCACCTACACGGCCGAAGCGCATATCCGTTATCTGCGCGAATTGAAGCCGAGCGACGAAGTGATCGTCACGCTCCAGCTCGTGGACCATGACGAGAAGCGGCTGCATCTGTGGGAGGAGATGCGTCACGCCGAGGAGGGATGGTGCGCCGCCACCTGCGAAACGCTGCTGCTTCATGTCGATCAGTCCGGCCCCAGGGTGGTGCCGATGCCGGAGGATCTGCGCACCCGGATCAACGCTCTGGCCGCATCCCATGCCGCCCTGCCCCGCCCCGAAGCGCTCGGCCGGCCGATGGGCATCCGCCGCAGGAAGGGCTGAGCGGCGCAGATCGAAGCGCCGAGGGTCGAGGCTCGATCAAGTCCTCCACAGGATTGTTCGGCGAATGCGGCGGCGGCGGGGAAGTTTCCTTCCGGCCTGCCGTATCCTGCGGCGACATTCCGGGGCGATGCGCCGGAAATCCTTGAGGGATCCTCGAGGGAGCGGAAGGAGTGCCCGGTCGGGCTGCGGAAGGGCATGCTCACCAAAAGGGCAGGTGCGGCAGGCGCGCTTTGCGGGGCCGGGGGCTTTCGGGATCGCGCCGGGGAGGGTGACGGCCGGCAAGCGGGCTGTGCCGGCGTTATCCGCAGGCCGTTTGTGCCGTGGCCGCGGGTCGCAGTCAGGCGGCGCGGGCGGCCATGGTCCCGGAAGGGCGGCTGCGGCGGAGATGCCAGCGGAGTTTCCGGAGAGGAGACAGGCGCGATCCGCCTGCAAGCATTGTCAGGCGTGTGTTTTCGTTTCAGGCGTGCGTTATCGTCGCGGAATCGCCGCGCGAGCGCCGGGCTTCCGGCCCCTTTTCCCATGGCCGAACGGTGTGACCGGAAAACGGTGGAACCGATGCCCGGCTCTTTTGACAAGTCGCCCTGCCCGGCCGGCTCAGCGACGATCCGCTGCCACAGCCCGCGCCGGCGCCGGGGGGTGATGCGGCCCGCTATCGCGCCCGCAGCCCCATTCGCGCGGAGTAGTCCCTTCAGCCCCTTCC
>WFPA01000268.1 GCA_015487815.1 Albidovulum sp. | reverse complement strand
TGCCGCCCTACGATCCGGGCTTCTTCGATCTGTGGTGGGTCTCGCCCGCGAAGGTCGCCCGGCTGAAGGCGGAAGGGGCGCTCTGAGGGCGTCCGCTTCCCCGTGCAGGGCGGGCCTGAGGCGGGGAAAGCGGCAAGGTGGAGCAAGAGGCAGGACAGGAAAGGACGACCCGCAATGGGCGCATACATTCTGAGGCGGATCCTCCTGATGGTGCCGACGCTCCTCGGGATCCTCCTGATCAACTTCGTGCTGGTGCAGTTCGTGCCCGGCGGCCCGGTCGAGCAGATCCTCGCCCAGATCGAGCACGAGGGGGGCGGGGCGATGGAACGCATCGCCGGTGGTGGCGCCGAGGTGGCGGGCGGGGCCGATGAAAGCGGCTATACCGGCGCGCGCGGCCTGCCGCCCGAATTCATCGAGGAGCTGAAGGCCCAGTTCGGCTTCGACAGGCCGGCCCATGAGCGCTTCCTGATGATGCTGTGGAACTATCTGCGCTTCGATTTCGGTGAGAGCTATTTCCGGTCGATCTCGGTGATCGACCTCATTCTCGAGAAGATGCCTGTGTCGATCTCGCTCGGGCTCTGGTCCACACTCATCGCCTATCTGGTGTCGATCCCGCTCGGCATCCGCAAGGCGGTGAAGGACGGCACCCCCTTCGACACCTGGACCTCGGCGGTGATCGTGGTCGCCTATGCCATTCCGTCCTTCCTTTTCGCCATCCTCTTGCTGGTGCTCTTCGCAGGCGGCTCCTACTGGCAGATCTTCCCCCTGCGCGGGCTCACCTCGGACAACTGGGAGGAGCTCTCGCTCGTCGGCAAGGTGCTCGATTATCTGTGGCACATCACCCTGCCGGTGACGGCGATCACCATTTCCTCCTTCGCCACCCTCACCCTGCTGACGAAGAATTCCTTTCTCGAGGAGCTGAAGAAGCAGTATGTGATGACGGCCCGGGCCAAGGGGCTTTCGGAGCGGCGGGTGCTCTACGGTCATGTCTTCCGCAATGCCATGCTGATCGTGATTGCCGGTTTTCCGGGGGCCTTCATCGCCATCTTCTTTTCGGGCTCGCTCATCATCGAGATCGTCTTCTCGCTCGACGGGCTCGGCCGGCTCGGCTACGAGGCCGCGGTCAACCGCGACTACCCGGTGCTGTTCGGCTCGCTCTACATCTTCGGGCTGATCGGGCTCTTCGTGAACCTGTTGTCGGACCTGACCTATACCTGGGTCGATCCGCGCATCGATTTCGAAAGCCGGGAGGGATGATGAAGATGCTTTTCGGCAGACCGCTCTTCCGGCCCGGAACCCTCGCCTGGCGGCGCTGGCAGAACTTCAGGGCCAACCGGCGCGCCTGGTGGTCGCTGTGGATCTTCGCCGTGCTGTTCACCATCTCGCTCTTCGCAGAGTTCGTGGCCAACGACCGGCCGCTGCTCGTCTCCTTTCGCGGCGAGATCCACGTGCCGGTGCTCGAGTTCTACCCCGAGACGGCCTTTGGCGGCGAGTTCGAGACCGAGGCCGATTACACCGCGCCCGAGGTGCAATGCCTCATCGTCACCGGCGGGCTCGATGCCTGTTTCGACGACCCAGAAGGGGTGATGGCCGATGCCGAGGACGGCGAGGTGGCGGGTCGGCCGATCGAGAAGGGCTGGATCCTCTGGCCGCCCATCCCCTACAGCTACGACACCATCAACTACGACGTCGTCACCGCCCCCTCTCCCCCGGATGCCAACCACTGGCTCGGCACGGACGACCAGACACGCGACGTGCTCGCCCGCATCATCTACGGCTTCCGCATCTCGACGCTGTTCGCCTTCATCACCGTCGGCGTCTCCTCGCTGATCGGCATCACCGCCGGCGCGGCGATGGGCTATTACGGCGGCTGGATCGACCTCGTCTTCCAGCGGGTGACCGAGATCTGGGCCAACATCCCGGCGCTCTATGTCATCATCATCATCTCCTCGCTCTTCACCATGAACTTCACCCTGCTGACGATCCTCGTCGCCCTTTTCGGCTGGACGGCGCTTGTCGGCGTGGTGCGGGCCGAGTTCCTGCGTGCGCGCAATTTCGAATATGTCCGTGCGGCCAAGGCGCTCGGGGTGGGCGACTGGAAGATCATGTTCCGTCACGTCCTGCCCAACGCCATGGTGGCGACGCTGACGATGATGCCCTTCCTCATCACCGGGGCGATCGGCACGCTCACCTCGCTCGATTTCCTCGGCTTCGGCCTGCCGCCCTCCTACCCCTCGCTCGGCGAGCTGGCGCTTCAGGCCAAGCAGAACCTGCAGGCACCATGGCTGGCCTTTTCGGCCTTCGTGACGCTAGCGACCATGCTCTCGCTCCTCGTCTTCATCTTCGAAGGGGTGCGCGACGCCTTCGATCCGCGCAAGACCTTCGCGCCGGTGCCCGCCCGCGGCGAGACGGCCGGGGAGGCGGCGGCATGAGCCGGGCAGGGGAAGACCGGGTGAGGCCGCCCGAGAGGCATGTGCTCTCGATTCGCGATCTCACGGTCGCCTTCGGCGCGGCGCCGCCGGCGGTGAAGGGTGTCTCGCTCGATCTGGCGGCCGGCGAGACGATGGCGCTTGTCGGCGAATCGGGTTCGGGCAAGTCGGTCACCGCACTTTCGACCGTGCGGCTTCTGCCGGCCGAAGCCCGGGTGACGGGGGAGGTGCTCTATCGGGGCGAGAATCTCCTGGCCGCTTCCGAGGAGGCCCTGCGGCGTGTTCGGGGAAACCGCATCAGCTTCATCTTCCAAGAGCCGATGACATCGCTCAACCCGCTGCACACGATCGAGAAGCAGATTGGCGAGAGCCTCGCCCTCCATCAGGGGCTGACGGGGGAGGCGGCGCGCAGGCGCATCGTCGAGCTGCTCGAGAAGGTCGGCATCCGTGACCCGAAGAACCGCCTGCAGGACTATCCCCACCAGCTTTCCGGTGGCCAGCGCCAGCGGGTGATGATCGCCATGGCACTGGCCAACGACCCCGACATCCTCATCGCCGACGAGCCCACCACCGCGCTCGATGTCACCATCCAGGCGCAGATCCTCGACCTTCTGGCCCAGATCCAGCGCGAGCATGGCATGACGCTCCTTTTCATCACCCATGATCTCGGCATCGTCCGCCGGATCGCCGACCGGGTGACGGTGATGAAGGACGGCGAGGTGGTCGAGGCCGGCGATGCAGGGGCGGTGTTCTCCCGTCCGCGCCATCCCTATACCCGCAAGCTGCTCGCAGCCGAGCCGAGGGGTGGCCCGGCGCCGGTGCCCGAGGGCGCCGAGGAGATACTGGGTGCCCGGCATCTCAGGGTCTGGTTCCCGATCCGTCGGGGACTTCTCAAGCGCACGGTCGGTCATGTGAAGGCGGTGAACGACGCTTCCTTCACCCTGCGCGAAGGGGAGACGCTGGGGGTGGTCGGCGAGTCGGGTTCGGGCAAGACCACGCTGGCGCTCGCGGTGCTCAGACTGGTGCCGTCGGAGGGGCGGATCGTCTTTCTCGGGCAGGACATCCAGGCCTTGCGCTCAAAGGCGCTCAGGCCCCTCAGGCGTCACATGCAGATCGTCTTCCAGGATCCTTACGGCTCGCTCTCGCCGCGCATGACCGTGGCCGAGATCGTCGGCGAAGGGCTCGAAATCCACGGCCTCGCCGGGAATCGCGCCGAACGCGAGGCCCGCGTCGCCGAAGCACTCGAGGAAGTGGGGCTCGACCCGGCGATGATGCACCGCTACCCCCACGAGTTTTCCGGCGGGCAGCGCCAGCGCATCGCCATCGCCCGTGCCATCGTTCTCAAGCCGCGGCTGGTGGTGCTGGACGAGCCGACCTCTGCTCTCGACATGACGGTGCAGGTGCAGATCGTCGAGCTGCTGCGCGACCTTCAGCGCCGTCACAGGCTCGCCTTCCTCTTCATCAGTCACGATCTGCGGGTGGTGCGGGCTCTGAGCCACAGGATCATGGTGATGCGGGCGGGCGATGTGGTCGAGGAAGGGCCGGCCGAGGCGATTTTCGAGCGTCCTTCCCACCCTTATACGAAGGCACTTCTCGCCGCCGCGCTCAACCTCGGCTCCGATGGGAGGGATGCCGTGGCGGTGCAGGATGGTTGAGAGTGGCGCCTTTCTCCCACCCTCGCGGACGGGGCTGCCTTCCCGAAGGGACGGTGTGCCGGGCGGGCGGAAGCCGAACCGCCGGACAGGACCGTTTCGCCCCTGCTGCCAGTCCGGGGCTGGCCGGTCGCTCGAAGCCGGTTTTCAGATCGCCCGCGAATGCCCGCCGCCGCCGGGGCCGTAGGCGTCGAAGATGAAGGCGACGAGCCGCGCCAGGGGCCGCGCCACTTCCGGGTCGATGGCGAGGACGTTGCCGTCGAAATGCACGAAGGGGGAGAAGCGGGCGATCGCGCGGTCGCGATCGGCGATGACGCTGGCGGGAATGTCGCCGAAGGCGGCCTCAAGTCCGGCGAAATCGACCTCGAAGAAGCACATCAGTTCCTCGATGATGCGCGCGCGGAGCCGGTCTTCCGTGCTGAAGGCGTGACCGCGCGAGGTGGCAAGTTCCCCTGCGCCCACACGCTGCTGCCAAGCGGCAGTGGCGGCGGCGTTCTGGGCATAGCCTTCGGGCAGGCGCGATACCGAGGACGCGCCGAGGCCGATGAGGGCGGCGGCCTGGTCGTCGGTGTAGCCCTGGAAGTTGCGCCTGAGGGTGCGGGCCCGGAATGCCTCGGCGAGCCCGTCGCCGGGGCGGGCAAAATGGTCGATGCCGATCGGCAGGAAGCCCGCTTCCTCGAACATCCCGGATGCGAGCTCGAAAAGCGCCAGGCGCTGTTCGCTGCCCGGCAGCACCTCTTCGGGGATCATCACCTGCCGCTTGGCCATCCACGGCACATGGGCATAGCCGTACATGGCGATGCGATCGGGGTCGAGTTCGAGAAGCTGGCGCACCGTCCGCGCCATCCGCTCCGGCGTCTGGTGGGGCAGGCCATAGACGATGTCGGCGTTGAGGCTGCGAATGCCGCGCGCGCGCAGCCCTTCGGCCGCCTGGCGGGTGATCGCGAACCCCTGCGGCCGGCCGATCGCCTCCTGAATCACCGGGTCGAAGTCCTGAATGCCGATCGAGGCGCGGTTCATCCCAGCTTCGGCCAGGGCGTCGAGCCGGGGTGCGTCGATCTCGTTCGGGTCGATCTCGACCGAGAATTCCGCCTCATCGGCAAAAGGGAAGGCATCGCGGATCGCCCCGGCGAGGCGGCGGATGTCGGCGGCGCCGAGAATGGTAGGCGTGCCGCCGCCCCAGTGCAGCCGCTCGAGCCGCACCCCCTCGGGGGCATGTTGCCGCACCATCTCGATTTCCCGCAGGAGAAGGTCCAGATAGGCCTTGACGGGCCTGTCGTTCTTCACGCCCTGGGTGCGACAGGCGCAATACCAGCACAGCCGCCGGCAGAAGGGGATGTGCACATAGAGCGAGATCCCGCAGCCCGGCTCGAGGCGGGCAAGCCAGCGGGCGAAGTCTTCCGCACCGACATCGGCGGAGAAATGCGGGGCCGTGGGGTAGCTGGTGTATCGCGGCACACGGGCGTCGAAAAGACCGGCTTCCCTCAGTTGCTCTTTTGTCATCATGGGCATAGGGTTGGCCGAG
>WFPA01000267.1 GCA_015487815.1 Albidovulum sp. | reverse complement strand
GCCCTGAGGGCTGCGGAGACGGGCGAGTTTGCCGACGAGATCGTCCCCGTCACCGTGCGCACCCGCAAGGGCGAGATGGTGGTGGAGAGCGACGAGCAGCCGCGCAAGGCCCGGCCCGAGAAGATCCCCCAGCTCAAGCCGGCCTTCCGCAAGAACGGCACGGTGACGGCCGCGAACGCCTCGTCGATTTCCGACGGCGCGGCGGCTCTGGTGATGACCACGGCCGATGTCGCCGAGGCCGAAGGTCTGCAACCGATCGCCCGCATCCTCGGCCATGCCAGCCATGCCCAGGCGCCGGGCTGGTTCACCACGGCGCCGGTGCCGGCGGCGAAGAAGTTGCTCGAGCGCATCGGCTGGTCGGTCGATGATGTCGATCTGTGGGAGGTGAACGAGGCCTTCGCCGTGGTGCCGATGGCCTTCATGGCCGAGATGGGCATCCCGCGCGAGAAGATGAACGTGAATGGCGGCGCCTGTGCCCTCGGGCACCCGATCGGCGCGTCGGGCACGCGCATCATCGTCACCCTGCTCAACGCCCTCGAGAAGCGCGGGCTGAAGCGCGGCGTGGCCGCGATCTGCATCGGCGGCGGCGAGGGCACGGCCATTGCCGTCGAGCGGCTCTGATGCGGGTGGACTGGGCCGATCTCGCTCGGCGTATCGCAGCCCTCACCGCAGGCGAGGATGATGCCATCGCCCTGATGGCGACCCTCGCCTGCGAAATCCACCATGCCGACGATCGTTTCGACTGGACGGGGTTCTACCGTGTCGTGGCGCCGGATCTGCTCAAGATCGGCCCCTATCAGGGCGGGCATGGCTGCCTGACGATTCCCTTCAGCCGCGGGGTCTGCGGCAAGGCGGCGCGCGAGGGGCGGACGGTGATCGTCGATGATGTCACCGCCTTCCCCGATCACATCGCCTGTGCCGGCAGCACCCGCTCGGAGATCGTGGTGCCGGTCCGTGCGGGGGACGGGACGCTTCTGGGCGTGCTCGACATCGACAGCGATCGACCGGCCGCCTTCACCAGGGGCGACGCGGAATATCTTGAGAAGATTCTGGATGCTGCCTTCAGAAATGCATCCATCTCATGAAATTCCGGCGGCAGTAATCTGAGATATTTGCATAATCTTGAGCATTATCGAGAAGCTGGTCGGAAAACCCTTTGCGCCGTCTGACCACGCAGGAGAGAATCGCCTGGCTCGGTGGCGTGACAAAATGCCTGCAGCCTGCCGAAGCGCTGCGCCAGATCCGTTCATTGCAGTGGGGACGGGCATGGTGCCGGTGGAGGGACTCGAACCCCCGACCCACGCATTACGAATGCGTTGCTCTACCAGCTGAGCTACACCGGCCCGGGCCGCTCAATAGCAGGGGAAAGGGCCGAGGTGAAGAGTGCTTCACGATTTTTGCGCCTCCTCGTCTCCGGCCTTTTCGGCTGGGGTTTCCTCGCCGACGATCTCGGCTTCGACCGGCACATCCGCCTCTTCATCCGTCGGTGCTGCGGTGTCCGGGGCGTCGTCGCGGGTGGTATCGGCCACGTCCTTCGCCGTGCTCCTGTCCTCGATCCGGCCGACGATGAGGGGCAGGAGGCCGGCCGTCCGTGCGTCCTCGGGCTGCTCGGGTGGCATGGTCCATTCGAGCGAATCGAAGGCACCGCATTTCTCGCAGACCGGCACCCACTCCCCGTGCACATGGCCGCATTTGCGGCAGACCCAGGCAGGACCGCGCGGGGCGGTCAGGGCCCGTGCGAGCCAGGCCTTCACCACCGGCTCGGGCGCGCCCTGGCCCTTCTCGATGGCGGCCATGAGGGCGAGGGAGCGAACCGTCGGGCTGGTTTCGGGCAGATCGCCAAGCGCCTTGCGCGCGGCCGGGAAATCCTCGGCGGCAAGGGCGAGTTCGGCCTCGAGCATCCGTGTTTCGGGATGATCGGGATGAATCCTCAAAAGCGGGCGGAAGCGCTTGCGCCGTTCCTCGGGCGTCTCGTCGGGCTGAAGCGCGGCCCATGCGGCGGCAAGGTCGGGATGGGGCGCGGCTTCCCAGGCCTTTCGCAGCACTCTGGCTGCCTTGCGGGGCGCGCCGGTCCGCCTGAGGGCTTCGGACGCCATCACCGCCGCGGGGACAAGATCGGGCGAGAGCCGGTTGGCCTCGATCGCGAGACGGTCGGCCGCTTCGATGTCGCCGGCCGCGGCCTTTTCCCGCGCCTCGGCCAGCGCCAGAACGGCATCGCGCCGGCGGTGCACGTCGCGCGGCAGGAGCCCGGCCTTGAGCTCGGCCTTGAGCGTCTCGCGGGCCTTCTCCCATTCGTGGCGCCGGTTCTGGAGTGCGAACAGGGTGTTGAGCGTGTCTTCATGCCGCGGTTTGAGCGCGAAGGCCTCCTCGGCGAGCCTGAGCGCAGTGTCGGTATCTCCTTCGGCGAGCTTGAGGCGCATCAGCCCGTAGAGCCCAGCGAAGCGGGTTTTGTCGGCCTGCGCAAGCTCCTTGTAGAAGCGGATCGCCTGTCTGCGGTCCCCGGCCCGTTCGGCGGCCTGGGCGCTGATGAGGAGGGTGAGATCGGGGCGGCCGAGCAGTTTCTGCGCCTGCGCCGCCTTGATCAGCGCCAGCTTGGGCTCACCCGAGGCAAGCGCGGTCAGACCTTCGGCGAGCGCCTCGAAGCCGCGCTGCTCCCGGGCCTTGTCGAAATAGCGCGACAGGGCGGTTTCGTCGCCCCTGAGAAAGCGCCACAGGGCTCCGAGAAAGCCGAGAAGCTTCAGCAGCAGCCAGATGACGAAGACGAGAAGCAGCGCCAGCACGGCCGCCATCAGCGGTGACAGGGAAATCTCCAGCCCGCCGATCACGATCAGGATCGGCTGACCGTGGTCGACAAGCCAGGTGGCGCCGAAGGCGGCGAGGGCCACGAAGGCCAGAAAGAGGAGGATCCGCAGCAAGGACCAGATCATGACGGGGGCTTTCGACTGTTACGGGTCGGCTTCAGGCATGTGCGGCCTCACTTCTGCCCGGCGAGGGCGGTCTGCAATCCGGCGAAGGCGCGTTGGACCTCAAGCCGGCGCCGGGCATCATCGAGCCAGGGAGCCATGGCCTCGCGGGCTTCGGGCGGCAGGTTCTCGAGCTCCGCCAGTGCGGCGGCAAGATCCCCCGAGCGCAGCGCGGCTTCGGCGCGGGACAGAATGGCGTCGGGGTCATTGCCGGATCTGGGAGCGAGAGAGCGAATGCCGATCTGCGACTTGAGGAAGGCGGCAACCCGGCTCGCGAGACTCTCGTCGGTGGTGGCGCGGATCGCCGCCTCGAGGGCGGCACGCGCGGCGGCCGGGAAGCGTTGGCGAAGGGCGGCGAGGGTCGGCACGCCCGAAGCGGCATTGCGCAGAAGCGCTTCGGGCACTTCGACCCCGGTTTCGCGCAAGGTGGCGATGGCGGCGCCGAAGGGCGCGCCGCTTTCAAGCGCGGCCCGGAGTTCTGCAAGGGCGACCGCGCGGCGGGCATCGCGGCTTGCGGCTTCGGTCAGCGCCTTGACATCGACGGCCTTCGCCTCGGCTTCGGCCACGCGCCTTTCTGCTTCGGCGATCCGGGCCTCGGCCTCGGCGGCGAGGCGGGCGAATTTCTCGGCCAACGCCCTGTTTTCTGCAATCTGCGCTTCGAGCGACTTCCTGAGCGCCTCGAGTTCGGCGGCGTTCCGTGCGCCGCCCGCTCCCTGCTCGGCCAGCTGTGCAAGCGTATCCTTTACCGCTTGCAGATCCTTCTCGATGGTGGCGGTGCGGGCCTTCAGATCGACCAGCCCCTGCCTGAGCTCGCCGACGGCGGCGGTCAGGCGGTCGATCTGCTTGCCGCGCTCCTTGAGGATGCTGCCCAACGCCTCGACCCGCGGCGTGAGATCGGGGCCGCTCTCGACGGCCGGCGCCGTGCTCGGCTGCGCTTCGACCTTCTTCTCGAGGGCCGCGAGTCGGGCCGTCAGCGTTTCGATCGCGCCTTCCCCGTTCTCGAGACGCTGGCGCATGTCGGCAAGCGCCGCTTCGATGCGGCGGTTTTCCGCCGTGTTCTTTTGTGCAATCTGGCCGATCTCGGCGCGTATGGCCGCCGGATCGGTGGTCTTCGTGGCGAAATACCACCCGCTGAACCCGCCCGCGGCGGCCCCGGAGAGCACACCGGCGATCAATCCTGCGAAGAGGATGCCGCCGCCACCCTTGCGCGCTGACGGGGCGCTCGCCGAATGAGGGGCGGCCGCATCGGCGGTGGGCGATTCGCCGGCGCCTGGTGCCGTGCCTTCACTTGCGGCGTCTCCGGTGACGGTCCCGGCACCGGGTGCGTCGTCACGCACATCATCCGGCTTCGCGGAGGTCGTCTCGACCGCATTCCTGTCCGCCGGAGGCGTCTGCGATTCCCCCCCGGCTCGTTCAGAGGCGGCAGGGGTCGTTTCGTCCGCTCCTTCTGGAGCCGTATCGGGGGCATCGTCGGGCTGCACCCCGGCAGCCTTCTTCTCCGCCGGGTGTTTCGCCGGGGGCTTCCTGCGTGACGGGGTGCGGGATGTCGAAGATGTGGTTCGCTTGGCCACGGTCGCCTCCACTGGCTGCTCGATTTCCCCCTAGTGGATGACGGAAGCGGTCACAAGGTGGCGGCTCAACGCAGGAGGCCGCCAAGCCGGCTCGCGAGGGTTTCGATGGCGGCGAGCATCGCCTCGTTCCGAGGCGTATCGAGCACCAGGGCCGGAGCAAGGCCCCGTCTTTCAAGGGCTGCACCGATCCGGGGGCTGAAAGCGACGATGTGCGGGGCGGGCTCCGCGGGCAGCGCGGCCCGGGCCCAGGCATCGGCAAGATTCTGCGCTCCCATCGGAGAGAGAACCGGCACGATGACCGCCTGTCCGGCATCGCCGGCAGCCAGCAGAAGTTCGCGGGTGTCTTCGTCGAAAGGCAGGGGTTCCTGGCGATAGGTCAGAACCGCCCGGACATCGTAACCCAGCCCCGTCAGTTCGCGCGCCAGGTCATGGGCAAGGGGGGCACCGTGCAGGTAGAGCAGGGGGCCTTCACGAGGAGAAACGTGTCCCTGCAGGAGAGGGGCGAGCTGCCGGGCCGTGCCGGGGCCGGCAATGCTCTCGTAGCCGGCCTGTCTTGCCGCTGCCGCCGTGCCCGGACCGACGGCGAAGACCGGCACGTCCCGTGACACGAGGCGCTCGAGGGCCGGCAGCGCGTTTCGCGAAGTGAGGATGGCGGCCCGGGGGCGGATCTCGAGCCGCCGCGGCAGGGGCACCGGGCTGATTCGCGCCAGAGGAGCCACACGGATCCCGGCCCGGACGCCGCGCCCGGCCAGGCGGTCGCCGAGCTCCTGCGCGAAGCGGCTGGCCGCCGGTTCGGGTCGCGTGACGAGAACGAGGGGCGCTGCGGTTGTGGCCTTCATCGGAAGGGTGTTAGCTGGACCCGGCCGAGGGGGCAAGCCGAGGCGGGGATGACACGAGAGAAGAACGCACAGGCCGGGTTGATCGTGCTCGGCATCGAAAGCAGCTGCGACGAGACCGCGGTTGGGGTCGTGCGCGTGCGGCAGGTCGCGGATCGGCCGCGGGGCGAGATCCTCGCGAACGTGGTCGCTTCGCAGACCGAGCTTCACGCACCCTTCGGCGGTGTCGTGCCGGAGATTGCTGCCCGTGCCCATGCCGAGCGGCTCGAACCGGTGACCCGCGAAGCGCTGGAGGCGGCCGGGATCTCCCTCGACGAGGTGGATCTCGTCGCCGTCACCGCCGGGCCGGGGCTCATCGGCGGCGTGCTTTCGGGAGTGATGTTCGCCAAGGGGCTGGCTGCGGCCACCGGCAAGCCTCTCGTCGGCGTCAACCATCTTGCGGGCCATGCTCTGACGGTGCGGCTCGTGTCCGGGACACCCTTCCCCTATCTGCTGCTGCTCGTCTCGGGTGGTCATTGCCAGTTTCTCGCGGTGCGGGGGCCGCGCGACTTTCTCCGCCTTGGCGGCACCATCGACGACGCCCCCGGTGAGGCCTTCGACAAGGTAGCGCGGCTCATCGGCCTGTCCCAGCCCGGTGGCCCCCATGTGGAGAAGGCGGCCCGGTGGGGCGATGCGGCACGTTTCGACTTTCCCCGCCCGCTTCTCGACCGGGCCGACGCCAATCTTTCCTTCTCGGGTCTCAAGACAGCCGTTCTGAGGGCACGTGACAGGCTCGTGGCCGAAAAGGGCGGGCTCACGCGGCAGGATCAGGCCGATCTGGCAGCGTCCTTTCAGGCGGCGGTGCGCGACGTGCTGACCGGGAAGACCCGCCGGGCCCTGGCCCTCTTCGAGGAGAGGATCGGACGGCCGCCCGCCTGCCTTGCCGTCGCGGGCGGTGTCGCTGCCAATGAAACTCTGCGCGCAGGGCTTGAAGGGGTGGCGACGAAAGCACAGATCCCGTTTGACGCGCCGCCTCTCGCCCTTTGCACCGACAATGGTGCCATGATCGCCTGGGCCGGGGCGGAATGGTATCTCGATGGTCGGCGTGACGATGCGGCCCTTGCGGCCCGTCCCCGCTGGCCGCTCGACGAAACGAGCCCGGCGCTTCTCGGTGCGGGCAGGAAGGGAGCCAAGGCATGAGGAAGATCGGCATTGTCGGTGCAGGGGCCTTCGGAACGGCTCTGGCAACGGCCCTTGCCACCGACGGGCGGAATGTCGTTCTGGTCGATCGGGACCCGGAGCGTGCCGCCACGATGGAGGAAAGCCGCCTCAACCCGCGCCTGCCGGGGCATGTCATCCCCGACGGGGTGAAGGTGACGGGCGAGTTTGCCCTTCTCGACGGGGCCGAGGCCGTGCTTCTCGCCGTGCCGACTCAGGCGCTCGCCGGATTCCTCTCCCGCGAGGGCGGGCTTCTGCCGGCCGCGCCTCTGGTCAGCTGCGCCAAGGGGGCCGACCGCGAGACGGGCATGCTGCCAAGCGAGATCATCGCTTCCCATGTGCCCGAAGCCGGGGTGGCGGTGCTGACGGGGCCGGGCTTTGCCGCCGAAATCGCCGCCGGCAAGCCGACCGCGCTGACGCTGGCCGCGCGCGCTCCGGGGCTCGGGCAGGGCTTGCAGACGCTGCTTTCGACCCGCACCCTGCGGCTCTACCGCACCGACGACGTGACGGGTGCCGAGCTCGGCGGGGCTCTCAAGAACGTGGTTGCCATCGCCTGCGGTCTCGTGATCGGAGCGGGGCTCGGGGAATCGGCCCGTGCGGCAATCATGACCCGCGGCTTTGCCGAGATGCGGCGCTATGCGGCGGCACTCGGCGCCCGACCCGAAACCCTCGTCGGCCTTTCCGGGCTCGGGGATCTCGCCCTGACCTCGACATCGCCGCTGTCGCGCAATTTCAGCTTCGGTCGCGCGCTCGGCGCCGGCGAGACCCCGCCCGAGGGGCAGACGGTGGAAGGCATTGCCACTGCCGGGGCAATCGCCGACAAGGCCGCGCTTCTCGGCATCGACATGCCGATCACCCGCATGGTGGCCGCCATCGTCACCCGGCGCATCACCGTGGGCGAGGCAGCCGAGGCGCTTCTGGCGCGCCCGCTCAAGGAAGAGCTCTGATCCGCAGAGCCTTTCTCCTGCCGCATCGTGTCGCTATGATGCGGCAGACCGGACCGGTCAACGAACGGAGTGCGAAGGAGAGCATCCCATGTATGTCGCGCTTTACGCCGAGGACAAACCCGGCGCCCTCGATATCCGTCTTGCCAACCGCGATGCCCATCTCGCCTATATCGAGGAGACGGGAAAGGTGGTCTTCGGCGGCCCCCTTCTCGACGAGGAGGGCAACATGTGCGGCTCGATGGCGGTACTGGAGGTCGAGAGCCTCGACGAGGCCCGCGAATGGGCGGCGAACGACCCCTACGCCAGGGCGGGGCTGTTCGAGCGGGTCACGCTGCGACCGTGGAAACGGGTGATCGGCTAGGGGGTGGTGATGCAGTTCTGGCTCTTCAAGTCCGAGCCCGGCACCTGGAGTTGGGAAGATCAGGTCGATGCCGATCCCCCCTGCCAGGAATGGGACGGGGTGCGCAACTATCAGGCCCGCAACTTCATGCGGCAGATGAAGCTGGGCGATCTGGGCTTCTTCTATCACTCGGTGAACGAGAAGCGCATCGTCGGCATTGTCGAGGTCTGCCGCGAGGCCCATCCCGATTCCACCACCGACGATCCGCGCTGGGAATGCGTCGATGTTCGGGCGAAATGCCCGCTTCCGCGACCGGTCTCGCTCGAGGAGATCAAGGCCGATCCGCGCCTTGCCGAGATGGTGCTCGTGAGGAATTCGCGGCTGTCGGTGCAGCCGGTACGGCCCGAGGAATGGCGCGTCATCTGCGGGATGGCGGGCTTCGAGAAGGTTCCCGGCATCGATCCGGGCGCCTGCTGACCGGGCGAGCATGCGAAGCCGGCCATCGCGCCCGGAAGAAGGCGTCGGGCGCAAAACCGTCACCTTGTCGTCATTGCGAGAACAAGAAAACGGTTTTCCCTGAGGGCAGCAGGCCGTTTTGCCTGTTGCGGGCGGCCGGTCTGGCGCTTTCTTGTTGAACCGCCGGTCCAGAATGCCGATAACGGTTCTGTTATCCACAGCCCATCCGGTGACGGATTTCCACTGCGCCACCGAGAATCTGGAGTGTTGCATGAAACGCCGCGTAACCAAGGCGATCTTTCCCGTGGCCGGTCTCGGCACCCGTTTCCTGCCTGCGACCAAGGCCATTCCCAAGGAAATCATGACGTTGGTCGATCGGCCGCTCATCCAGTATGCGATCGACGAGGCCCGTGCGGCCGGGATTCGTGAATTCATATTCGTCACGTCGCGTGGCAAGAGTGCGCTCGAGGACTATTTCGACCATGCGCCGCAGCTCGAACAGGCGCTGCGCAAGGCCGGCAAGAAGGAGCTGCTCGAAATCCTCCAGTCCACCAACATGGACAGCGGCGCCATCGCCTATGTGCGCCAGCACGAGGCCAGGGGGCTGGGCCATGCCGTCTGGTGCGCCCGTCGTCTCATCGCCGGCAACGAACCCTTCGCCGTCATCCTGCCCGACGACGTGATGGCCGCCGAGAAGCCGGTGCTCCAGCAGATGGTCGAGGCCTATGCCGAAACCGGCGGCAACATGGTGGCGGCGATGGAGGTGCCGCGCGAGAAGGTCTCGGCCTATGGCGTGGTCGAGATTGCGGAGGACATGGGCCGGATGGTGAGGGTTGGCGGCCTCGTGGAGAAGCCCGCCCCGGAGGAGGCGCCGTCGAACCTCGCCGTCATCGGCCGCTACATCCTCACCCCGCAGATCCTGCGCCATCTCAACCGCAAGAAGGTCGGGGCCGGCGGCGAGATACAGTTGACAGATGCCATCGCTGCCGAGGTCGGGGGCCAGGGCGTCTATGCCTACCGGTTCGAGGGCGAGCGTTACGATTGCGGCTCCAAGGCCGGCTTTCTCGAGGCGACGGTGTCCTTCGCGCTTGCTCGCGAGGACCTTGGCGCCGATTTCCGGCGTTTCCTCGAAGGCATCGTCGCCCGAAGCAACGCAGCCGAGTGACGCCCATGGCCGAGGCGGTCCTCGTTACCGGCGGGGCCGGCTATATCGGCTCCCATGCCTGCAAGGCGCTGAAGGCGGCGGGCTATCTGCCCGTCACCTGTGACGACCTCACCACCGGCTGGGCCGATGCGGTGAAGTTCGGCCCGTTCGAACAGGGTGCTCTCGAGAACAGGGCATGGCTCGATGCCGTCTTCGCGCGCTGGCAGCCGGTTGCGGTGATGCATTTCGCCGCTCTTTCCGATGTCGGCCAGTCGGTCCGTGACCCCGGGCTCTACTGGCGGCGCAACATCGCCGGGGCGGCGAACCTTCTCGATGCGATGTCTGTCGCCGGCTGCCGCCACCTGGTCTTCTCTTCGACCTGCGCCGTCTATGGCGAGCAGGACGGGGTGCTTCTCGACGAGACGAGCCCGCGCCGGCCGATCAACGCCTATGGCGCCTCAAAGGCCGCGATCGAGGACATGATCGGCAACTTTTCGGCGGCCTGTGGCATCGAGGCCGTCATCTTCCGCTATTTCAATGTCGCCGGAGCCGACCCCGAGGCGGAGATCGGCGAGTTCCACCGTCCCGAGACGCATCTCGTGCCGCTGGTGCTCGATGCGATCAGCGGCCGCCGCCCGGCGCTCACCATCTTCGGCACCGATTACGACACGCCCGACGGCACCTGCATCCGCGACTATGTGCATGTCGCCGATCTGATCGAGGCCCACATTTCAGGGCTCGACTGGCTGCGCGCAGGCCGCGGCAATGCGGTGTTCAACCTTGGCAGCGGGAGGGGCTATTCGGTGCGTGAGGTGATCGAGGCGGCAGAGAAGGTGACGGGGGAGACGGTGCCGGTGATCGAGGGAAGCCGTCGCCCCGGCGACTGCACGCGGCTCGTCTCGGGCTCGCGCAAGGCCGAGGACGAACTCGGCTGGAGACCCAGACGGCTGCTCGAGGAGATGATCGCCGATGCCTGGCGCTGGCACCAGCGCGGCGCTTATCGGCGCTGAGACATGAAACGGCCGATCCTCGATATCACCCGGCTTCTGACCCGTATCGGCCGCGGCCCGCTGACGGGGATCGACAGGGTGGAAAGGGCGTGGCTCGAGGGGCTGATGCGCCTCAGGCCCGATGCGCTGTTTCTCGCCCGGAGCGGGCGGCGGCTGATCGTGACCGATCTCGTGGGTGCACGCGCCTTTCGCGACCATCTGACCGGCCGGGGCGAGACGGCGAGGCTGCTTCCCTGGCAACGCCGCCGCGGTCGGCTCGATCCGGTGCGCAAGGCGGCGGAGGACTGCCTGCGTGCAACGGCCCTTGCCATGGGCACGGCTGGCGAATGTGCTGCCCAGATCTGGCGGCTCGGGGTGGGCGAGGCGGTCTATCTCAATCTCGGCCATGTGAACTTCACGCCGCAAACCATTGGTCTTGCAAGACAGATTGGCGCCGGGGTTGCGGTGATGCTGCATGATGCGATCCCCCTCACACACCCTTGGTTCTGTCGGCCCGAAAGCGTGGCGCGCTTCGAGCGGCATGTCGCCCTGGTCGATCGTCATGCCGATGTCATCCTGACCAGCGCCGAGGCGACGAAGGCGGTGATCCGGCCTCATCTAGCGGCGGAACACCGGTGGATCGTCGCTCCCCTCGGAGTCGAGAAGGTGCCGCCGGCACCACCCCCTCCGCCGGGTCCGGCGCGCTTCGTCTGCGTCTCGACCCTCGAGCCGCGCAAGAACCACGCCCTGCTTCTCGACATATGGGAAGAGCTTGCCGCCGAACTGCCCGCCGGAAACCGCCCGGAGCTGCATATCGTCGGCCGCCGCGGCTGGCACGACGCGGCCTTCTTCGCCCGGCTCGATCGTCTCACGGGGCGTGATATCGGCATCCGCCATCATGAGGGCATGGCGGATGCGGCGCTGGCCGAACTCCTCGGAACGGCCACGGCGCTGCTCTTCCCGAGCCATGTGGAAGGGTTCGGCCTGCCGGCGCTCGAGGCGGCGGCGCGCGGCGTGCCGGTCATCGTTTCCGACCTGCCCGTTTTCAGAGAAATTCTTAAGGATTATCCCGTTTACCTGAACGCGGACGATGCGTATGCTTGGAAAAAAACCATCATGAGGCTTGTGAGTGACGAGCAGTCCCGCCTCGGAAGGTCCCGCAAGACGCCCCCGCCCCTGCCCGGCTGGCAGGATCATGTGGTCGGGGCGGCACGCGCGCTCGGCCTTCTTCCCTGAAGGGGCATTGTCCGGAGCCGCCGCCGGGCCGGGCGGAACGGCGTTCGAAGCGGGGGCGGTGCGTGAAGCGGGCAACGGCTTCTTCCTGCCCGGCGGTGGGGCGGCCATGCGGAGGGCGACGCGGTGAGCGTCTGGTCGCGCTATCGGTTGCGTCTCGAGCGCAAGGGGCTTCTCCTTCGGGCCTGGCGCAAGAGCCGCGAGCTTTCGCGTGTCGTCTTTCGCGGCGACCGCAAGAGGCCGGGGGATGTTCTTCTCTTCGCGACATTGTGGAACGAGAGGCTGCGTCTGCCCTGGTTCCTCGACTATTATCGCCGCCTCGGCGTCGCCCATTTCTTCATCGTCGACAACGAATCGACCGATGGTTCGCGCGAATACCTTGCCGATCAGGACGACGTGTCGCTCTGGCTCGCACGCGGCAGCTATCGCCGCTCCCGCTTCGGGATGGACTGGATCAACGGCCTTCTTCACCGCCACGGGGCCGGACACTGGGTGCTGGTGGTCGATCCGGACGAATTCCTCGTCTATCCCTTCATGGACACACGCCCCCTGCCGGCGCTGACGGACTGGCTCGATGCCTCGGCGATCAAGTCCTTCCCGGCGATGCTGCTCGACATGTATCCCAAGGGGCCGGTCAGCGAGGCCCATTATGTCGAGGGGCGCGATCCTTTCGAGGTCCTGCGCTGGTTCGATGCCGGCAACTACGTCGCCTCGCGCAACCCGCATTACGCCAATCTGTGGATCCAGGGGGGGCCGCGCCTGCGCGTGCTCTTCGAGCAGGCCCCCGACCAGGCGCCGGCTCTCAACAAGATCCCGCTCGTGCGCTGGCGCAAGGGCTATGCCTATGTCAGCTCGACCCACATGCTGCTCCCCCGCGGGCTCAACTACGTCTATGATGAGTGGGGCGGCGAAAAGCCGTCGGGCTGTCTGCTGCATGCCAAGTTCATCGCTCCCCTGGCGGAGAAGGTCGAGGCAGAGATGGGCCGGCGTCAGCATTACGGCGGCTCGCGCGAATATGTCGCCTATCGTCGGGCCATGGCGGGAAAAGGCAGCTTCTGGACCGAGAAGTCGACCGAATATCGCGGCTGGCGCCAGCTCGAGAACCTCGGGCTGATCTCGCGGGGGAACTGGGCATGACGGCACAAGGGGCACATGTCGGTTTCGTGATGCTGGCCCATGACCATCTCGACCGGGCCGCCGCCGTCGCCCGGCACTGGGCCGAGGCCGGTGCGCCGGTCGCGATCCATATCGACAGGAAGGTGCCCTCCGAGGCGCATGACGCCTTCGTCCGCGCCCTTGCCGATCTTGACAACGTGGTCTTTCCCGAGCGGCGCTTCCGCTGTGAATGGGGCATGTTCGGGCTCGTGGAGGCGACGCAGGAAGCCGCCGACCTCCTGCTCGAGCGCTTCCCCGAGGTGACCCATGTCTATCTCGCGAGCGGCGCCTGCCTGCCGCTCAAGCCGCTTGCGCGTCTCAACGCCTACCTTGCGCGTCATCCGGGGTGCGACTTCATCGAATCGGTCACCACCGAGGAAGTGGTCTGGACCGTGGGCGGTCTCAACATCGAGCGTTTCACCCTCCGCTTTCCGTTCTCTTGGCGGCGACAACGACGACTGTTCGATTTCTATGTCGATCTGCAAAGACGGATCGGCTACCAGCGGCGCATTCCCGAAGGGCTCGACCCGCATCTGGGCTCCCAGTGGTGGTGCCTGACGCGCAACACCCTGAGCGCAATCCTCGAGGATCCGCGCCGCGAGGAATACGAACGCTATTTCCGCCGGGTCTGGATTCCGGACGAATCCTATTTCCAGACCCTGGCGCGCAAGCATTCGGATGCGATCGAGAGCCGTTCGCTCACGCTTGCGAAGTTCGACATGTTCGGCAAGCCTTACATATTCTACGACGATCATCTTCCGGTGTTGCAGCAGGCCGAGCATTTCGTTGCCCGCAAGATCTGGCCCGGGGCGAAGCGGCTCTACGACACCTTCCTGTCGCCGGCGCCCCCTTCCCTCGGCATGGCACCGGTCAACCGGCGGCGCCTCGAGAGGATGTTCGAGCGGGCCAACGAGCGGCGCACACGCGGCCGGCCCGGCCTCGTCAATCAGGGGCGTTTCCCCTCGCCCTGGTTCCACGACCCGTCGCCGACAGCGGCCCCCTACACCGTGCTCGAAGGCTTCTCCGATCTTTTCGAGGACTTTCCCGTCTGGCTCGGCAAACGCGTCGGCTCGCGCATCCACGGCCATCTGTTCCATCGCTCGCGGGTCGAGTTCGCCGGTGGCGAGCCGGTCTTCGACGGCTGTCTGACCGACAGTCGCCGCCTCAGGGACTACAACCCGGTTGCCTTCTTGCGGAATCTGGTCTGGAACACGCGCGGGGAGCCGCAATGCTTCATGTTCGGCCCGGCGGACAATCAGGCGATCAGCGCCTTTCTCTCGGACGATCCCAATGCCCACCTCTGGGTCATCAGCGGTGCCTGGCTCGTGCCGCTCTTCCATGCCGATCTCGATTTCGAGCGGGTGAAACGCATCGCGGCGCGCTATCAGAAGGCGGAGCAGGCCCATCTGGAGCTCCTTGCGCGCGAAGGGGCAAGAGCAAGGGCACGGATCGTGACGCTGGCCGAGTTCGTCGAAGATCCGTTGCCCTTTCTGCAGGACGTGCTCGATCATCTGAGCCCGATCGCCGCCCGCAGACTGATGCAGGCACCGGTGATGAAGCCGCTCGACGGGTTCGGCCGCTTTCTGCAGAAGCTGCGCAACAGCGGCATGAACCCCCATCTCGCGGGCCATTTCCCGCCGGACGATCTGCCGCGGCCGCGCAAGGCGCAGCCGGTCAGGCCGCGGATGGTGCGCTGACATGGCCGGCCGCTTCACATATTTCGTCGTGCTCGCGGACATGCGGACCGGCTCGAACTTTCTCGAGGCCAATCTCAACGCCTTTCCCGACATCGAATGTCATGGCGAGCTCTTCAATCCGAGCTTCGTCGGCCACCACAACCGCCATGAATTCCTCGGTTATGACAAGGCAGCGCGCGAACGCGATCCGATTGGGATGATCGAGGCGATGAAGGCGGCCTCACCCGGAGCCATCACCGGTTTCCGCCTTTTCCCCGATCATGACGAACGCGTGCTTTCGCACTGTCTGGCCGACGAGAGCTGCGCCAAGGTCATCCTCACCCGCAACCCGCTCGACAGTTACATTTCGCTCCTCATCGCCCGTGAAACCGGCCAGTGGCGGCTGACCGACGCGAAGAACCGCAAGGCGGCCAGGGTGCGCTTCGAGGAGGCGGAATTCGTTGCCCATCTCGAGCGGGTGGCAGCCTTCCAGCGCCGCATCCGCGAAGGACTTCAGACGAGCGGGCAGGCGGGCTTTCATGTCGGCTATGACGATCTCGGGCGCCTCGAGGTGATGAACGGGCTCGGCCGCTGGCTCGGTTCGGCGTACCGGCTCGAACGCCTCGACCGCACGCTCAAGCGGCAGAATCCGGGCGGGATCGAGGAAAAGCTGGTCAATCCCGAGGAGCTGCACGCGGCGCTGGTGCGGCTCGACCCGTTCTCGATCGCCGCCCTGCCGGCTGTCGAGCCCGAGCGCGGACCGAATGTGCGCCGTCTCGTGGCGGCACCGCAGGCGGGGCTTCTGTTCCTCCCCCTCAAGGGTGGGCCGGAAGGAGCCGTGCGTGCCTGGCTTCAGGCTGTCGAAGCCGGCGCCGGCGGCGACGATGTTGCCGAAGGCCTCTCGCAGAAGGAGATGCGCCAGCTGATGCGTCGCATCGGCCGCTTCACCTCCTTCGCGGTGGTGCGCCATCCGATCGAGCGGGTCTGCCATGTGTTGTGGGATTACGTCCTCGGCGTCGGCAACCACGACTTCGCCGACATCCGCCAACGTCTGCGGGCGGCCTATGCCGTGCCGCTGCCCGAAGGGCGGGCGCCGGATTCGGCCGAAGAGTTTCGGCAGGTTCTCGAGCGATTCCTCGTCTTCCTCAAGGCCAATCTGGCCGGTCAGACCTCGGTCCGAATCGATGCCGCCTGGGCGAGCCAGGCCGCCCTTCTCGAGGGCATGGCACGCTTTCACATGCCGCATCGGATCTTCCGCGAGGAGGAGGCCGCCGAGGAGCTGCCCCGCATCGCCGGGATGGAGAGCGGGAAGGGGCTGAGGCCGATGCTGCCCGAGCCGCTCGGCCTGCCCTGGCCGCTTGCGGATGTCGTGACGCCCGGGCTCGACCGTCTCGCACGGCAGATCTACCGGCGCGACTGCCTCGCCTTCGGCTTCGGCCCCTGGCGGCCACGCAGGAAATGAGCGAGTGAACATGACGCCGGCCCCGGGCGAAGCGCGCCCTGCCCGTCCGGCATTTCGGCGGCGGACGCCTTCTCCTCGCCGGCTGCCCGGATCAGGCGGCCTCGGTGCGCCCCAGCATCGGGTCGGTCAGCATGCCGTAGAGGGCGGCAGGCGAATCATTGCGCCGGAGCTTGGCGACGAGGTTCTCGTCGCGCAGCGTCCGCGAGACGAGCGCCAGCGCCTTGAGGTGCTCGACGCCGGTATCGGGCGGGGCCAGGAGATAGAAGACGAGATCGACCGGCTGGTGGTCGATCGAATCGTAGTTCACGGCCGTGTCGAGGCGCATGAAGCCGCCAACCACCTTGTCGAGCCCCTCGACATGGGCATGGGGCAGGGCGATTCCGCGGCCGACACCGGTCGGGCCGAGGGCCTCGCGCTCGAGAAGGGCACTGAAGACGCGGTCGGCATCGAGGCCATGGAGCCTTTCCGCCGCTTCCGCGATCGTGCGCAACAGGCGCTTCTTGCTGCCGATGCCGCTCAGGCTCTGAACGGCCTCGGGCTGCAGGATGTCCGCTAGTTTCATCTGACCCTCGGTCCTGGGTGTCTCAGCGCGCGGAAGGGCTCAGCTGCGGGTCGATCCAGCCGATATTCCCGTCATCGCGGCGATAGACGACATTGATGCCATTGTCCCGTTCGTTGCGGAAAACGAGCACCGGGCTGCCGGCCAGCTCCATCTGCATCACCGCTTCGCTGACAGACAGCGAGGGGATGCGGGTTTCCATCTCGGCAATGATGACGGGGTCCGCGCCGGCTTCCGCCCCTTCCTCTTCCTCGTCTTCGTTCGCGGCGAGGATATACGCCTGCGCCGGCAGGGTTTCAATGGGATTCGCGCGCTTTTTCTGATGGTCGCGCAACCTGCGCTTGTGCCGGCGGAGCTGCTTGTCCATCTTCTCGAGGCAGAGGTCGAAAGCGGCATAGATGTCGGTGGCGGCGGCCTTGGCCTGGGCCGTCAGCCCCGTCGGCAGGTTGACGATGGCTTCGCAGGTGTAGTTGTAGGCATCCTTGGAGAAGACCACGGTGATGTCTGTCGGTCGCTGGGCATATTTCTCGATGGTGGCGGTCATCTCGTCGGTGACGTGCTCGCGCAGGGCTTCGCCGATGTCGATCTGCTTGCCGCTGACCTTGAAGTTCATGGTCTGCACCTCCTGCTGACTGCGCGCGCGGCAGGAGCGCCACACGCTATTAATTCTTTGAAATTTGTTGAAAAACTTTCCCTGCCCCGTTCTTCCCTTCCAGAATCCGGGAAGGCCGTGATCCTGACCGGCAATTGCGCGGTCCGGCTTGGGTATGCCGCGCGGCGGCTGTGGGAATCCTGCTCCATCATCCTCATTTGGCGCCATCGGGGGACAGGCTGTCAATACTCTCGGCCCGCCCCGGCGAGGTTCTGCCCGGCATCTTTCGGAAAATCATCGAAAATCAGGATAGGTCGAAACTGCTGCCGAGATAGACCTCGCGCACCATGTCATGGGCGATGACGTCTTCGGGCGTGCCGCTCATCAGCACCCGGCCGTCATGGAGGATGTAGGCCCGATCGACGAGGGACAGGGTTTCGCGGACGTTGTGATCGGTGACGAGAATGCCGATCCCGCGCGCAGCCAGCCCCTGGACCAGCTGACGGATCTCGCCGACGGCGATCGGATCGACGCCCGCGAACGGTTCGTCGAGAAGAAGATAGCGCGGATCCGCGGCAAGGCAGCGGGCGATCTCGGTGCGCCGCCGTTCACCGCCCGAGAGCGACAGGGCGGGGGCGCGGCGCAGGTGATCAAGCGAGAAATCCCCCAGAAGCTCCTCGAGCCGCGCGAGGCGGCGCGTGCGGTCGGGCTCATGCAGCTCGAGCACGGCGAGAATGTTGTCTTCGACCGAGAGACCGCGGAACACGGATGCTTCCTGGGGCAGGTAGCCGATGCCGAGGCGGGCGCGGCGGTAGAGCGGCTCGCGGGTGACGTCCTTCCCGTCGACACGCACGCAGCCTTCTTCGGGGTAGATCAGCCCGGCGATGGCATAGAAGCTCGTGGTCTTGCCGGCGCCGTTCGGGCCGAGCAGCGCGACGACTTCGCCCGGGAGCAGCCGGAGCGAGACGTCGCGGATGATGCGCCGGCCGCGATAGCTCTTGCCGAGCCCGACCGCCTCGAGGCCGATGGCGCCATCGCTCATTGCGCGGGCTCCGCCTGCGCGGCGGAGGGGCCGCCGACGCCCTTGATGACCGTGCGGACACGGCCCGCGAACACCGCCCTGCCCGAAGCGAGATCGAGAGTCAGATCCTGCCCCTGCATCGTGATCGGCCCCTGGACGAGGGAAACGTTGCCGCTGAAGCGGGCCTCGTTCGCCTCCACATCATAGCGCGCCCGGTCGGCCCGCACCTCGAGACCGGGCCGCTCGAGAACGACGTGCCCTTCGGCCTGTGCCTCGGTAATGCGCTGCCCGCCCTTCCCGTCCCTGGCGAAACGGGCTGTCATGCGGGCGGCGCGAAGCTCGATGTCGCCCTGGATGAGGGAGACGTTGCCTTCGAAGACGGCAATCTCGCCGCCCTTTTCGACCTTCAGCCGGTCACCGTTGATCTCGAGGGGGGCATCGGCGCTGATGCCTCCTTTCGGAATCTCGACGGCCGTTTCCTGAGCCGGGAGCGGGGCGGCCAGGGCGAGGCTGGCGGAGACGAGACAGGCAAGGGCACGGGCGCGCAACATGACAGGATCCTCTACTCGGACGCCGCTTCGGACGGATCGGCTTTTCCGGGATTGTATAGCAGCCGCACATTGCGGTTGAACAGCGCGCGCGTGCGTTCGGGGTGATCGGGGTCGTGAACGACCTCGGCACTCTCTGCGACGATGCGGCCAGCGCTGCTGCGGGCCGTCACGCCGCCTTCCGCATCAAGGCGGATGGTGCGTCGGCCCGTCCCGACAAGCGCGAAGGTCAGCTGCGGGGCCTCGACAACGAGATCCGGCGTCTCGAGGCGGACCCGGCCGGTGAAGCTGCCGCGCATGGGGCGGGTTTCGAGCACACCTTCGCGGCTTTCGATTGAAAGTGGCGCATCCGGGTGCGGGTCGGAACGGATGACGAGACGCGGCGTATCGAGGGCGAGAGAGCCGGGTCCGCCCTTCTCGACGATTTCCCGTGCCGTCACCTCGAGGCGCGTTCTCTCGTCGATCCGGCCGACGAAGCGGGGTTGCAACACCGAGCTGCCCGAGAGGGGTTCGGCCACCTCGTGCTCGATCGGCGGACGGGGCCGGGCAATGAGGAAGACCGAGGCGATGATGACGAGGCCCAGAAGCGGCACCGCCACCTTGACCCAGCGCCTTGCCCTGCCGCCGCCCGCCGCCATCTCAGCCGACGCCGGCGCGCAGCAAATCGTGGACATGGAGGATGCCCACGGGCCGGAGTGCCGATCCGTTTCCGCTCTCTCCCTCTTCGCGCTCGACGGCGAAAAGCGTGGTGATCTTGCAGCTGTTCATCAGGTTGAGTGCGCTTTCGGCCAGCTCGTCGGGGGAGATGGTGCGCGGGTTCGGGGTCATGACCTCGCCGGCGACATGGTCGAGCAGGCCCTTCATGTTGCGCCGCAGATCGCCGTCGGTGATGATGCCGACGAGATGGCCGTCATCATCGACGATGCCGGCCACGCCGAAACCCTTTTCGGTCATCTTCAGCAGCACGTCGCCCATCGGGGCGCCGACATGGGCAAGGGGCAGCTTGTCGGTTCCGTGCATCAGATCGCGGACCTTGGCGAGCCGTGCCCCCAGATTGCCGCCGGGGTGGAACAGGCGGAAATGCTCCGGTGTGAAGCGGCGATGCTCCATCAGGGCGATGGCCAGTGCGTCGCCCAGGGCGAGGGTCATGGTGGTGGAGCTCGTCGGCACGATGCCGCGCTCGCAGGCTTCCGGGGCCCTGGGCAGGACGAGGGCGACATCGGCCTGGCGCAGGAGGGTCGAATGGCGGTTGCTCGCCACCCCGATCAGCGGGATGGCGTAGCGGCGGGTGTAGGAAATGAGGTCCTTGAGTTCCGCCGTCTCTCCCGAATTCGACAGCACCAGCGCCACATCGCCCCGGGCCATCATGCCGAGGTCGCCGTGGCTGGCCTCGGCCGGGTGGACGAAATGGGCCGGCGTGCCGGTCGAGGCGAGGGTGGCGGCGATCTTGCGGCCGACATGGCCCGACTTGCCCATTCCCGAGACGATCACCCGCCCCGTGGCGGCGAGAATCGTCTCGACCGCATCGGCAAAGGCGCCATCGAGCCCGGCCTCGAGCAACTCGAGCGCCCGGGCTTCGCGGCGGATCACCCTTTGGCCGATCCGCAGGAAATTGGCACGGTCGGCGGGTGTCGGGATGGGGCGGGTGACGTCCATCGGCAGGATCCTCGGCCTTGATGCGCCCATCTGCCCGTGCGGGCGGCGGATGGTCAATGGGCGAAGATGTCGATCTCTGGCCAGCCGGCAATATCGAGCCGGGCGCGGTGAGGCAGGAAGTCGAAACAGGCCTGTGCCAGTTCGGTCCGGCCTTCGCGGGCGAGCATCGCGTCGAGCTTTTCCTTCAGGGCATGAAGATGGAGCACGTCGGAGGCGGCATAGGCGAGTTGTGCGTCCGAAAGCTCCTCGGCGCCCCAGTCGGAACTCTGCTGCTGCTTCGAAAGATCGATGCCCAGAAGCTCGCTCGTCAGCGCCTTGAGCGAATGGCGGTCGGTATAGGTGCGGGCGAGTCGCGAGGCGATCTTGGTGCAATAGACCGGTGCGCTGAGCACGCCGAACCAGTTGTAGAGCGCGGCGATGTCGAACCGGCCGAAATGGAACAGCTTGAGCACGTTTCCGTCGGCCAGCAGCCGCTCGAGATTGGGAGCGGGTGCGGGCGTCTTCGGCAGTTGCACCAGATGAGCGCTGCCGTCACCGGCGGAAAGCTGCACGAGGCACAGCCGGTCGCGATGGGGGTCGAGACCCATCGCCTCGGTATCGACCGCCACTACCGGACCGAGATCGAGATCGTCGGGCAGATCGCCCCTGTAGAGATGGATGGCCACGTCTTCCCTCCTCACCCTCGTCGCCCGGAGGGTAGCGGGGAAATTGGTGCCCAGGAGAGGACTCGAACCTCCACGCCCGTAAGGGCACTAGCACCTGAAGCTAGCGCGTCTACCAGTTCCGCCACCTGGGCTTTGGTGTTGGCTGATGGGGATTTATAGTTGCCCCCGGAAGGTGTCAACGGGGCAGGGGGATTTTTCGCCGAGGGTCCGGGTGCCGGACGGAGGATGATCTCGTGGCAAGCGGCGCGCTTGTCATGCCCGGTGCACGATAGTATGCGCTACGGGGAGAGGCGGCAGCGCCCGGCCGGGGCCTGTCACTGGCAAGGGAGGGGCAGATGCGCAGGATCGCGACGGTTTTCGGGGGCTCGGGTTTCGCCGGGCGCTACATTTGTCAGCGGTTGGCCCGGGAGGGCTGGCGCGTGCGCGTGGCGGTGCGCTTTCCGAATCATGCGCTTTTCGTGCGCACCTACGGCATTCTCGGGCAGGTCGAACCGGTCTTCGCGGACATTCGCGACGACGCGTCCGTGGCGGCGGCGATGGTCGGAGCCGATGCGGTCATCAACTGCGTCGGCATCATGCACGAGACCCGGGGCCGGACCTTCGAGGCGATTCATGTCGAGGGAGCGGAGCGCATTGCCCGTCTGGCCGCCGAAAGCGGGGTGTCGCGGCTGGTGCACCTCTCGGCGCTCGGTGCCGATCCCGGCTCCGAGAGCCGCTATGCCCGCAGCAAGGCCGAGGGCGAGGCGGCGGTGCTGCGTGCCTTTCCCGACGCCACGATCCTGCGGCCCTCGGTCATGTTCGGCCCCGAGGACGATTTCTTCAACCGCTTTGCCGACATGTCCCGCTTCACCCTCGTGCTGCCCGTGGTCGGGGCGAAGACGCGCTTCCAGCCTGTCTATGTCGATGATGTCGCGCGCGCGGCGGTGCAGGCTGTCGAGACCGGGGCGGCGGGCGTGTTCGAGCTCGGCGGCCCCGATGTCGAGACGTTCCGTCAGCTGATGGAGCGGATGCTCGCGGTCGTCCGCCGCCGCCGGTTGATCGTGAACGTGCCCTTCTGGGCAGCCAATGTGATGGCCGCGGTGCTCGACGGGGCACAGTTCGTCAGCGGCGGGCTCTGGGTCAACCGCATCCTGACCCGCGATCAGGTGAAGCTGCTCAGGCATGACAACGTGGTGAGCGGCGCATTGCCGGGGCTGGCCGATCTCGGAATCGACCCGGTGGCCATGGATGCCATCCTCGACACCTATCTCTGGGTCTGGCGGCCGGAGGGGCAATACACCACCATTCGCGAAGGCCTTGCCCGGCTCAGGTGACGGGGCTTCCGCCCGGTGATTCAGCCATAGGCGATCCAGAGCAGCGCCGCCCCGAGCGCGAGACGGTAGAGGATGTAGGGCGTGAAGCTGACGGTGCGCAGAAGCCGCATCATCAGCGACAGCGCCAGGAAGCCCGCAACGAAGGCCAGCGCGGCGGCGATGGCGGTTTCGCGCCAGAGGAGCGGGTCGTCGGAGCGGATGACGTCGAGCCCGAGCAGCGTACCCGAGGCAAGGATGGTCGGGATCGACATCAGCATGGCGAGGCGCGCTGCGTCTTCGCGGGCATAGCCCAGCATCCGCCCGGCGGTGATGGTGATGCCCGAGCGTGAGGTGCCGGGGATGAGGGCGACCGCCTGCCACAGCCCCATCACCACCGCATCGCGCAGCCTCCAGCCTTCGGCGCGGTGCCGCTCCGGGCAGCGGCGATCGACCCACCAGAGGAAGATGCCGAAGACGATCATCGCCCAGCCGATCACCGCGACGCTTCGCAGCATCTCCTCGAGACCTGTCAGCTTGAAGACGAGGCCGAGGACCACCACCGGCACCGTCGCCACGACGAGCAGGAGAAAGAGCCGCGAATCGTCGCCCCGAAACCGGCCGCGGATCACGGCGAAAAAGCCGCGGAAGGCGCTGGCGACGTCACGGAAGAAGTAGAGGATCACCGCTCCGAGCGTGCCGACATGGACGGCGACATCCACCGCCAGCCCCTGATCGGCCGTGCCGGTGAGGGCGGGGAAGAGAATGAGGTGCGCCGAGGAGGAAACCGGCAGGAACTCGGTCAGCCCCTGGATGAGGGCGAGTATCAGGAGGTGGTACAACGGCATGACATGTTCCTCTGCGGATCTTTCCCCGCGATGCACCTCATGGCGGCGTGACGCAAGATGAAACATCGGAAACCGTGCTGACCTGTTTTTTCGGAATCCAGGTCGTTGTGGCGGTTGTCCGTGTATAAGTCCCGCTAATAGGTCAGCACCATTTCCATGTCATCTTGCAAAATCCCTACCAACTTCGTAATAGTGCTCGCCCGGCCTGCCCTGTCTGCGGGGATGGGGCCGAATGTCCGGTTGCGACCAGGAACAGCCAGCGGAGTGCGGAAGATGGCGAAGCAGCCCATGCTCAAATTCGTGGACATCCCGATGCAGATGCCCACCAAGCGCCCCCCCGAGGAGCGGCGGGCGGATTTCCGCGAGATCTACGCCGATTTCAGCGACAAAGAGGCCCGCACCCAGGCTTCGCGCTGTTCCCAATGCGGCGTGCCCTATTGCCAGAGCCACTGCCCGCTGCACAACAACATTCCCGACTGGCTGCTGATGACCGCCGAGAAGCGGCTCGAGGAGGCCTATCTCATCAGTCAGGAAACCAACACCTTCCCCGAGATCTGCGGCCGCATCTGCCCGCAGGACCGGTTGTGCGAAGGCAATTGCGTCATCGAGCAGGCCGGTCACGGCACCGTCACCATCGGCGCCGTCGAGCGTTACATCACCGACACCGCCTGGGAGCGGGGCTGGGTGAAGCCGATCGAGCCGATGGCCGAGCGCGGCCAGTCGGTCGGCATCATCGGCGCGGGTCCGGGCGGGCTGGCGGCGGCCGACCGGTTGCGCCGCATGGGGTTTGCCGTCACCGTCTATGACCGCAACGACCGGGCTGGCGGCCTCATGATGTACGGCATTCCGGGCTTCAAGCTCGAAAAGAACGTGGTTGCCCGGCGACTCGACCAGCTCGAGAAGGGTGGTGTGCGCTTCGAGCTTTCCTGCGAGGTCGGAAGGGATGTGAGTTTCGCCGAGCTGCGCCGACGGCATGACGCGCTTCTCATCGCCACCGGGGTCTACAAGGCCCGCACGCTCAAGGTGCCCGGCGTGGGGCTCAGGGGCGTGGTCAAGGCGCTCGACTATCTCACCGCCCAGAACCGGGTCGATCTGGGCGACAGCGTGCCCGAATACGAGGATGGCACGCTCAACGCCAAGGGCAAGCGCGTGGTGGTGATCGGCGGTGGCGACACGGCGATGGACTGCGTGCGCACCGCCATCCGCCAGGGCGCGACTTCGGTCAGGTGCCTTTACCGGCGCGACCGCGAAAACATGCCAGGCTCGCGCCGCGAGGTGCAGAATGCCGAGGAGGAAGGGGTCGAATTCGTCTGGCTGACGGCGCCCAGGGCGTTCCTCGGCGACAACCGGGTGCACGGGGTGCGGGTGGTGCGGATGCGCCTCGGCCTGCCCGATGCCGACGGCCGGCGCCGGCCCGAGGAGATTCCGGGTTCCGAATATACCGAAGAGGCCGATCTCGTGGTGATGGCGCTCGGCTTCGAGCCGGAACCGCTGGCCGAGAGCTGGGGCGTGTCGGACGAGCTCGAAACCACCCGATGGGGAACGATTAAGGCCGATTTCAGGAGCCATGCCACCTCGATGCCGGGCGTGTTCGCTGCCGGGGACATCGTCCGCGGCGCCTCGCTCGTCGTCTGGGCGATCCGCGACGGGCGCGAGGCGGCCGATGCGATCTGCGCCTGGATGGAAGAGAAGGCCCGCATGGCCGCCGAGTGAACGCGCCGCGGCCGGTCGGTCGGTAACGACGGGCTGCCGGCGGGCGCGGCTCCGGTTGGGAGAGACGATGAATGGCAGAACGGGAACGACAGGGTGGCTGCATGTGCGGCGCGGTGCGCTTCGTCGCGAGCGATGTGCCGGAAGTCTACGGCATCTGTCATTGCGAGATGTGCCGCCGCTGGACCGGCTCGGCGCTTCTGGGTGTGAGCGTCCCTGCCGGGAACGTGATCTGGCATGGCCGTGAGCACATCGCAACGCTCCAGAGCTCGGAATGGGCCGAGCGGGCCTGGTGCCGCAAATGCGGAACCGGACTCTATTACCGTGTCACCGAACGGAACGAGTGGTTCGGAGCAACCGAGATTCCGATCGGGCTGTTCGACGACCCGGACGGCTTTCGTCTCGACAACGAGATCTACATCGACATGAAACCCGACAGTTATGCCTATGTCGGCGAGGGCCACAAATGCCTGACCCGTGCCGAATGCATCGAGAAATTCGGCCGCATCGGCGAGGCCGGCGAAGCGAGGACGAAGGAATGACGAAACTGGATGAGAAGTGGGTTGCGAAGCAGGAGGCGACGAGAAGGCGGCTTGCGCGGTGCGGCATGTATGACCCGACGCTCGAGCATGATGCCTGCGGCGTCGGTCTCGTGGTGTCGATCGACGGCAAGCCCTCGCGCAAGGTCGTAGAGAACGGCATCGAGGCGCTCAAGGCCGTCTGGCACCGCGGCGCGGTCGATGCCGACGGCAAGACCGGCGACGGGGCCGGCATCCACATCCAGATCCCGGTGCCCTTCTTCTACGACCAGATCCGCCGCACCGGCCACGAGCCCGACCATGAACGGCTGATGGCCGTCGGGCAGATCTTCCTGCCGCGGACCGATTTCGGCGCCCAGGAGGAATGCCGCATCATCGTCGAGAGCGAGGTGCTGCGCATGGGCCACCGCATCTATGGCTGGCGCCATGTGCCGGTGAACATCGACGTTCTCGGCGAGAAGGCCAACGCCACCCGCCCCGAGATCGAGCAGATCCTGATTTCCGACGGCAAGGGGCTCGACGAGGAGGCTTTCGAGCGCGAGCTCTACATCATCCGCCGGCGGATCGAGAAGGCGGTGGCGGCGGCCGGCATCAAGGGTTTCTATGTCTGTTCGCTCTCCTGCCGCTCGATCATCTACAAGGGCATGATGCTGGCCGAGCAGGTGGCGGAATTCTACCCCGATCTCAAGGACGAGCGTTTCGAGTCGGCCTTCGCCATCTATCACCAGCGCTATTCCACCAACACCTTCCCCGAATGGTGGCTGGCACAGCCCTTCCGCATGCTGGCCCACAACGGCGAGATCAACACGCTCAAGGGCAATCTCAACTGGATGAAGAGCCACGAGATCCGCATGGCCTCGAGCTATTTCGGCGAGATGGCCGAGGACATCAAGCCGATCGTGCCCAAGGGCTCGTCCGATTCGGCGGCGCTCGATGCGGTGTTCGAGGTGCTGGTGCGGGCCGGTCGCAACGCGCCGATGGCCAAGACCATGCTCGTGCCCGAAGCCTGGTCGAAGCAGGCGATCGAGCTGCCCCAGAAGTGGAAGGACATGTATTCCTACTGCAACTCGGTGATGGAGCCGTGGGACGGGCCGGCGGCGCTGGCCATGACCGACGGCCGCTGGGTCGTGGCCGGGCTCGACCGCAACGGGCTGAGGCCCATGCGCTATGTCGTCACCGGCGACGGGCTGCTGATTGCGGGCTCCGAGGTCGGCATGGTGCCGACCGACGAGGCGACGGTGAAGGAGAAGGGGGCGTTGGGCCCGGGCCAGATGGTCGGGGTGGACATGGCCCGCGGCGTCCTCCTCCACGACAAGGAGATCAAGGACGAGCTGGCCGACAGCCAGCCCTTCGGCGAATGGGTGAAGAAGATCGTCGATCTCGACGAGATCACCCGCGTCGAGCGCGAGAAGCGGCTCTTCGAGGGCGAGGAGCTGCGCAAGCGGCAGATCGCCGCCGGCTATACCCTCGAGGAGGTCGAGAACATTCTCGCGCCGATGGTCGAGGACGCCAAGGAGCCGGTGGTCTCGATGGGGGACGACACGCCCCAGGCGGTGCTGTCCGACCGCTACCGCCCCCTCAGCCACTATTTCCGCCAGAACTTCTCGCAGGTGACCAACCCGCCGATCGACAGCTTGCGCGAATACCGGGTGATGAGCCTCAAGACCCGGTTCGGCAACCTCAAGAACGTGCTCGATCAGAGCTCGGCCCAGACCGAGATCCTGGTGCTCGACAGCCCCTTTGTCAGCAACGCCCAGTTCGACAGGATGGTGGAGGTGTTCGGCGACCAGGTGTCGTGGATCGACTGCACCTTCCCGGCCGATGGCGGCGAGAACGCCCTTTCCGAGGCGCTGGCCCGCATCCGCGCCGAGGCCGAGGAAGCGGTGCGCTCCGGGGCCGGCCACCTCATTCTCACCGACGAGCATCAGGGGCCGGACAAGGTGCCGGTGCCGATGATCCTTGCCACCTCCGCGATTCATTCATGGCTGGTGGACAAGGGGCTGCGCACCTTCTGCTCGCTCAACGTGCGCTCGGCCGAATGCATGGACCCGCATTACTTCGCAGTGCTGATCGGCTGCGGGGCAACGACGGTGAACGCCTATCTTGCCCAGGACACGATCGCAGAGCGCGTCGAACGCGGGCTCCTTGAAGGCACACTCAAGGAGAATGTCGATCGTTATCGCGAGGCGATCAACCAGGGGCTCCTCAAGATCATGTCGAAGATGGGGATCTCGGTGCTTGCCTCCTATCGCGGCGGGCTCAACTTCGAGGCCGTCGGGCTGAGCCGCGCCCTCGTCAACGAGTATTTCCCCGGCATGATCTCGCGGATCTCGGGTATCGGCATTCATGGCATCCAGAAGAAGGTGCGCGAGATTCACGCCAAGGGCTGGAAGCGCCCGGCCAACATCCTGCCGATCGGCGGATTCTACAAGCTGCGCAAGGGCGGGGAGCGCCATGCCTGGGAGGCGCAGGCGATGCATCTTCTGCAGTCGGCCTGCGATCGCGGTGCCTATGCGCTGTGGAAGCGCTATTCGCAGATGATGCAGGAGAACCAGCCGATCCACCTGCGCGACCTGCTCGAGATCAAGCCCCTCGGCAAGCCGATCCCGATCGAGGAGGTCGAGAGCATCACCTCGATCCGCAAGCGCTTCGTGACTCCTGGCATGAGCCTTGGCGCGCTCAGCCCCGAGGCCCACAAGACGCTCAACATCGCCATGAACCGCATCGGCGCCAAGTCCGATTCGGGCGAGGGCGGCGAAGACCCGGCCCATTTCAGGCCGATGCCGAACGGTGACAATGCCTCGGCCAAGATCAAGCAGGTGGCTTCGGGCCGCTTCGGGGTGACGGCCGAGTATCTCAACCATTGCGAGGAGCTCGAGATCAAGATCGCCCAGGGCGCCAAGCCCGGCGAAGGCGGCCAGCTTCCGGGGATCAAGGTCACCGAGCTGATTGCGCGACTGAGGCACTCGACGCCCGGGGTGACGCTGATCAGCCCGCCGCCTCATCACGACATCTACTCGATCGAGGATCTGGCGCAGCTGATCTACGATCTCAAGCAGATCAACCCGCGCGCCAAGGTCACCGTCAAGCTGGTGGCCCAGTCGGGCGTCGGCACCATCGCCGCGGGCGTGGCCAAGGCCAAGGCCGATGTCATCCTGATCTCGGGGCACAACGGCGGTACCGGAGCGAGCCCGGCGACCTCGGTCAAGTTCGCCGGCCTGCCCTGGGAGATGGGGCTGACCGAGGCCCATCAGGTGCTGGCGATGAACAATCTGCGCGACCGGGTGACGCTGCGCACCGATGGCGGCCTCAGGACCGGCCGCGACATTGTGGTGGCGGCGCTGATGGGGGCCGAGGAGTTCGGTATCGGCACGGCGGCGCTGATCGCGATGGGCTGCATCATGGTGCGGCAATGCCAGTCGAACACCTGCCCGGTCGGCATCTGCACCCAGCGCGAGAAGCTCAGGGCCAGGTTCACCGGCAGCCCGGAAAAGGTGGTCAACCTCATCACCTTCTATGCCCAGGAAGTGCGCGAGATCCTCGCCTCGATCGGGGCGCGCTCGCTCGACGAGCTGATCGGGCGGGCCGACCTCCTGGCCCAGGTCAGCCGCGGCGCCGCCCATCTCGACGATCTCGACCTCAACCCGCTGCTCATCACGGTGGACGGGACCGAGCGTTTCGCCTGGAGTCGCAATGCGCTGCGCAACGAGGTGCCGGACACGCTTGACGCCGAGATCATCCGCGATGCCGAGCCCTTCTTCTCGGAAGGCGAGAAGATGCAGCTCAGCTACACCGTGCGCAACACCCAGCGCACGATCGGCGCCCGCGTCTCCTCGCACATCGTGCGCCGCTTCGGCATGAACAACGATCTCCAGCCCGATCACCTGACGATCAAGCTCACCGGCTCGGCAGGCCAGTCACTCGGTGCCTTCGCCGCGCCCGGCCTCAAGATCGAGGTGTCGGGCGATGCCAACGATTATGTCGGCAAGGGGCTCTCGGGCGGCATGATCGTGGTGCGGCCGCCGCTCATTTCGCCGCTCAAGGCCGACGAGAACGTCATCATCGGCAACACCGTGCTCTACGGTGCGACGGCCGGCAAGCTGTTTGCCGCCGGCCGGGCCGGGGAGCGTTTCGCCGTCCGCAATTCGGGGGCGAAGGTGGTGGTCGAGGGCTGCGGCTCAAACGGCTGCGAATACATGACCGGGGGCGTTGCCGTGATTCTCGGCCGGATTGGTGCCAATTTCGGCGCCGGCATGACCGGTGGCATGGCCTATGTCTTCGACGAGAGCGGCAATGCCCGGGACTACATGAACATGGATACGCTGGTGGTGGTGCCCGTCAGGCACCCCCATTGGGAAGCCGAGCTCAAGGGGCTGATCGAGGAGCATTTCCGCGAGACGAAGAGCCGCAAGGCCGAGGAAATCCTGCTTGATTGGGAGAATGCGAAAACCCGCTTCCTCCAGATCTGCCCGAAGGAGATGCTGCCTCACATCTCCCATCCGCTCACCCTTGATGAAGAGGCCGAGAAGAGCGCCTGATGGGCGGGACGGACGGAAAGAGGTCCGGGGCGGTCCCCGGACCTTTTCCGTTGCCCTTCTTGCAGCAACGCGATCGGGCGGAAGGAAAGACCGCACAGGGCGGCCGTCGGTGACAAGGACTTTCGGCGGTCCTTTCCTTCGGGCATGATCGCGCTCCGAAGGAGGCAGGATGGCACAGCGCAGTCGCCGCACCGGCAAGGCGGCCACACGGAAGAGGCAGAAGCGAAAAGCGCCCCGCCGGAAGTGGCGTCGGTGGGCGTTCGTTGCCCTGGCGGCGCTTGTCGGCCTGGTGCTGGCCATTATCGCACTCTTTGCCTTCGTCGATCCGCCAAGGGGGATCTACATGCGGAGCGAGGCGGCCCGGCTCGGACGGATCGACCACCGGCCGGTGCCGCTCGAGAAGGTGTCGCTGGCGGCGCGGCGGGCGGTGGTGGCGGCCGAGGATGCCAATTTCTGTCGCCATCTCGGTTTCGACATGGCCGAGTTGCGCCGGGCGATCGCCGCAGGGGGGCGCCGGGGCGCCTCGACCATCAGCCAGCAGACGGTGAAGAACGTCTTTCTCTGGCAGGGCCGCTCCTGGCCGCGCAAGGCGCTCGAGGCGCTCCTTACGCCTCCGGTCGAGCTTCTCTGGGGCAAGCGCCGGATCCTCGAACTCTATCTCGACCGGGCCGAGTTCGGCGAGGGGATCTTCGGCATCGAGGCGGCGGCGCGGCGGTATTTCGGCAAGCCGGCCGCGCGGCTCACCCTGCGCGAAGCCGCGCGGCTCGCGGCGGTGCTGCCCGACCCGAAGGGCCGGGATCCGAAAAGCGGCGAGCCCCGCTTCCGTGCCCGGTTGCGGCAGATCGAGGATGGCGCCCGCACCATTGCCCGCGACGGACGCGACGCCTGTTTCCGCTGACCGTCGGCAACGGTTTCAGGCAGCGGCGAGCTTCTCCGGCTCTTCCTTCCCGCCTTTCTTCTTCGTGGTGCCCTTGTGTTCCTCTTCGACGAAAAGGTCAGCGATGGCCGCCAGGGCCAGCCCGCGCATGAAGAGCGAGAAGGGCAGGAAGCTCCACATGGCGATGATCCAGACCAGCGCCGCCGGTCGGTCGATGAGCCGGCGCATGATTTCCTCGTGCAGGGCCACGGACAGGAGCAGCGGAGTCAGGAAGGGCAGGGTGAAGCCGAAGATGATGTTGACCCGGGCATCCTGGATGAGGGTGTGGCGACGGTCGCCCGGAGCGGTCCAGTCGTGATTGGGCAGGTTGACCCACTTGTTGAAGGGCTTGCGCCGTCCGGGCCAGAGCCCGGCATGGATCAGGATCGAGAAGAGAGCGAGGCCGACGAGGCCCGCCAGATAGGCAATGCCCACGGCTGCGGTGATGACGGGGACGAAGGCCGGATCGGCGCCCTGGGAAAGAACGGTCGTCATGAGGCGCACGGGGCTGCCGGGGAAATCCATCGCGAGACCGACGAGCAGGCCGAGCTCGTAGAGGGCAACGGTTTCGGACGAACCACCGATCAGGGCATGGCGGAACATGAGGCTGGCGCTGCCGAAGACGAGCACGAGCACGACGAAACGGATCAGATTGTAGGGTGGCGCGTCGCGGAATTCGGTGATGATCGGCTGCGAGGAATTGTATTCCGTCGTCACCAGAAGCGCGATGATCAGGGCCACCAGGAGGGCGGTGTAGGGAGGCTCTCCCCCCGAGACGGGCGCAAGGACGAGCACCGGCAACAAGATCACCGCTGCCGCGACCATACCGCGAATGACTGCTCCGGCAAACTGCCCGATCACTGCCCGACTGCCTTGTTGCGGAGCTCTTGTGGCTCCTTCGCGCTGCCCGTTTTTCGGCACTTTTCTGCCTGATTTGTGCCCAATTCTGGACCGCGTGAGCTCCTTTCGTCAACCCCTTGATTTCCGGGCCCGAGCGCGAAGTTGGATTTAACCGATCCGTCATATTCCACCGTTACGGGGCCGAAAATGTGGTATTTCAGGTCGGTAATGGGGCAAAAAGCGTGTTTTGTCTGGGCACCGGCCATGTCCGCCGATCGGCAATGACCTCCCCGACGCAACGGGGGCGCGGAAAACCGCGCCCCCGTCTAGCGGTTCGACGGTGGTATTCAGGCCGCGCTTCCGTTCCAGAGCCAGGGCATCGCCCCCTTCTGCCGCTCTTCGTAGCTGTCGATGTGGCGGATCTTCTGCAGGGTGAGGCCGATATCGTCGAGCCCTTCGAGCAGGCAGTGCTTGCGGAAGGGGTCGATCTCGAAACGGAACACTTCGCCTTCGGAACTCGACACCGTCTGCTGCGGCAGATCAACGGTGATGCGGGCGTTGCCACCCTTGCCGGCGTCTTCCATCAGCTTCCCGACCGCCTCTTCGGGCAATACCACTGGCAGGATGCCGTTCTTGAAGCAGTTGTTGTAGAAGATGTCGGCGAAGGACGGGGCGATCACGCAGCGGATGCCGAAATCCTTGAGCGCCCAGGGCGCATGCTCGCGGCTCGAGCCGCAGCCGAAGTTCTCGCCGGCGACGAGGATCTCGGCCCGCGTCCAGGGCTCGCGGTTGAGGATGAAGTCCGGGTTGGGGTTGCCGTTCTCGTCGTAGCGCATCTCGTAGAACAGCGCCTTGCCGAGCCCCGAGCGCTTAATGGTCTTCAGGAACTGCTTGGGGATGATCATGTCGGTATCGACATTGACCAGCGGCAGCGGCGCGGCAATGCCCGTGAGGGTGGTGAACTTGTCCATGGTGCTGGTCCTTCCGCTTACATCAGCTCGCGCACATCGGTCAGCCGGCCGGTGATGGCGGCGGCGGCGGCCATGGCCGGGCTGAGGAGATGGGTGCGCCCGCCGCGGCCCTGCCGGCCTTCGAAGTTGCGGTTCGAGGTCGAGGCGCAGCGCTCGCCGGGCGCCAGCTGGTCGGGGTTCATGGCAAGGCACATCGAGCAGCCCGGCAGGCGCCACTCGAAGCCGGCCTCCCTGAGGATGTCGGCGATGCCCTCCTCCTCGGCCTGCATCCGCACCAGCCCCGATCCGGGCACCACCATCGCCCGCACGCCTTCCTTGACCTTGCGGCCCTTGACGATCTCGGCCACGGCCCGCAGATCCTCGATCCGCCCGTTGGTGCAGGAGCCGATGAAGACGGTGTCGATCTCGATCTCGGTCATCGGCGTGCCGGGGGTGAGGCCCATGTAGTCGAGGGCGCGGCGCACCGCCTCGCGCTTGGGGCCCTCGAAATCCTCCGGGTGGGGCACGGTGCCGGTGATCGGCACCACATCCTCGGGGCTGGTGCCCCAGGTGACGACCGGGGCGATCTTCTCTCCCTCGATCCGCACCACCTTGTCGAACCGGGCGCCTTCGTCGGAGCGGAGCTTCTTCCACTCCGCGACGGCGAGCTCCCACATGCCGCCCCTGGGCGCATGGGGCCGTCCCTTGAGATATTCGAAGGTCGTCTCATCGGGGGCGATGAGGCCGGCCCGGGCACCGCCCTCGATCGCCATGTTGCAGACGGTCATCCGCCCTTCCATCGACAGGGCGCGGATCGCCTCGCCGGCATATTCGATCACGTGGCCGGTGCCGCCGGCGGTGCCGATCTCGCCGATGATGGCCAGGGTGATGTCCTTGGCGGTAACACCGGGGCCGACCGAGCCCGTCACCTCGACAAGCATGTTCTTCGACTTCTTCTGGATCAGTGTCTGGGTCGCCAGAACATGCTCGACCTCGGAGGTGCCGATGCCGTGCGCCAGCGCCCCGAAGGCGCCGTGGGTGGCGGTGTGGCTGTCGCCGCAGACGATGGTGCTGCCCGGCAGCGTCCAGCCCTGTTCGGGGCCGATGATGTGGACGATGCCCTGCCGCGGGTCGTTGACGTCGTAGTATTCGATGCCGAATTCCTCGGCGTTCTTCTTCAGCGTCTCGACCTGGATGCGGCTCTCCTCGTTCTCGATGCCGTGCAGGCGGCTTTCGTCGGTCGGCACGTTGTGATCGGGCACCGCCACCGTCTTTTCGGGATGGCGGACGGTGCGGCCGGCCATGCGCAGCCCCTCGAAGGCCTGCGGGCTGGTGACCTCGTGCACGAGGTGGCGGTCGATGTAGATCAGGCAGGTGCCGTCATCGGCTTCATGGACGACATGGGCGTCCCAGATCTTGTCGTAGAGGGTGCGGGGTTCGCTCATCGGATCCTCTCGGAGTGTCTTGAACAGGGCACGGGGTGGAAGAAGGGCGCCTCGAGCCGCGGATGCCGCAGTTTGGCCACCCGGTCGCCGGCCGGACTGGCGAAGTGTGCGGCGAGGCGGGACAGATCCGTGTCAAAGGCCGGTCAGGAGGGAAACCCGCATGCCGAAGAACCGCCAGGGCAGGCGGGCACGATCAGCCATGATGAAGGCGGCTCGCTTCATGGCTCTGCCCATACACCGCGAGGGGGGGCATCGCAAGCGGAGGAACGGTGTGCGCAGATGGTTGTCCGCGCCCGTTTCTCCGAACCGGGGGAAAGTCTTTCTCCGGCCGGAGGAAAAGGAGGAGGAAAAAGGGATCAGAAAACATGTTCGGCGCTCTATAATTTCCGGGACCGGTTGGCGCCTGCCCTGGAGAGAGGCTCACCGGTCCCGCATTTCGCAAAAAAGAAAAGAAGGATGCGGAAAGAAAGGAACAGGGAGGGAAAAATGAACAAGATCTGGAACGATCGGGAAAAGCTCAGGGATCCGGACTGGATGCCGCCGCCCGGCGTGGCAATCCCGCTGGGTTTTCAGCATATCATGGCGATGTTCGTGTCGAACATCACGCCGGCCATCATCATTGCCGGGGCGGCGGGGTTCGGCTTCGGCTCGAATTCGCCGGATTTTCCGGAGATGATCTACCTGATCCAGATGTGCATGGTCTTTGCAGGGGTGGCGACCCTGCTTCAGGCGATCGGCATCGGCTCGATCGGAGCGCGGCTCCCCATCGTTCAGGGAACGAGCTTCGCCTTTCTGCCCGTGATGATTCCGCTTGTGGCGGGAAAGGGCGTCGATGCAATGGCGGGCCTCATGAGCGGCATCATCATCGGCGGGCTTTTCCAGGGGTCGCTGGCGCTGATCGTCAACCGGATACGCCGGTGGCTTCCACCGCTCGTGACCGGGCTGATCGTTCTCATGATCGGGCTGTCGCTCGTCAAGGTCGGCATTCAATATGCGGCCGGGGGCGTGCCTGCACGCGGCACACCCGAATATGGTTCCTTGCAGAACTGGTCGGTTGCGGGCGTGGTGATCGTCGTGACGCTGCTCCTCAAGTTCTGGGGGCGCGGCCTGTGGTCCATCGGGGCGGTGTTGTTCGGCCTGATCGCCGGATATGTGGTGGCGATGATTCTGGGCATGGTCAGCTTCGCCAATATCGGCAAGGCGGGCTGGGTCATGCTGCCGGATCCGTTCCATTTCGGTTTCGAATTCCAGTGGGCCGCCGTCATCGGCATCTCCTTCATGGGGGTGGTCTCGGCGATCGAGACGGTCGGAGATGTCACCGCGATCACGAAGGGCGGCGCCGGCCGCCTGCCGACGGCGCGCGAACTTGCCGGGGCCACATGGGCTGACGGTCTCGGATCGGCCATAGCCGGCGTTTTCGGCGGTCTGCCCAATACCTCCTTCAGTCAGAATGTCGGTCTCGTGGCCATGACGGGGGTGATGAGCCGCTGGGTGGTGACGATCGGTGCCGTGTTCCTCATACTCGCCGGCATCATCCCCAAGATAGGAGCGATCATAGCCACGATACCGATCGAGGTGCTCGGTGGTGGGGTCATCATCATGTTCGGCATGGTTGCCGCAGCAGGCATTTCGATCCTTGCGGATGTCGAATGGAACCGCCGCAACATGGTGATCTTCGCCCTCTCTCTCGCGATCGGCCTCGGGCTTCAGCTCGAACCGGGTGCCGTGCAGCATCTGCCGGACACATTGCGCATGCTGATGACCACGGGGCTGCTGCCGGCGGCCGTGCTCGCCATCCTCCTCAACCTGATCATTCCCGAGGAGTTGCCCCCGGAAGCCACGGAAGAGATCGCCGGCGGGCTGGCCGGCAGTCGGGATGTCGTGCCACCGAAAGAGTGAATGGCGGCACTTCCGCACCGATCCCACGGCATGGCTCCGCCCATGCCGTGGGTTTCCGGTCAGGGGCGCAAGGAAAGCGCTCCCTGATCGGCGGAAGCGGGCAGCATCGTCTTGCCGAGGGTGGAAAGGCGGCGCGCTTCTCTGTATCATGCCGCCATAACGTGCCGGGGCCCCGGCCCTGGAGGTCGCGGTTGACCGTTTTCGCCCGGCAGACGACCGGAAGGGGCGGAATGGTCGGGTTTCCCGAGAGCAGCGGGCCGCAAAAGCGGCCCGAAGAAGCGATGAGGCAGGACGGATGATGCGAAAATTCGCTGCAATGATGCTTGGCGTGGCGCTGGGCATGGCAGGTGCGTCTGCGCTCGAGGCGCAGGAGAGCACCAACAGGGTCGCCACCGAGAAGGCCTGGGCGGTCTTCGTCGGCAGCAACCCCACCGAATGCTGGGCGACGACGACGCCGGAGAAACAGGTCAACACCCGCGGCGGGCGGCCGGTGAGCGTCCGCCGGGGCAAGACGGCGCTTTTCGTCACCTTCCGCCCCTCGAGCGGCTCGGCCGGAGAAGTGTCCTTCACCGGAGGCTACCCCTACGCTGACGGGGCGACGGTGCGGCTCGAGGTGGACGGCGAGAAGGTTGCGGATCTCTTTACCAAGGGTGAATGGGCCTGGGCGCCCTCTCCCGAGGATGACAGGAAGATCATCGCCGCCTTCAAGCGCGGGGTGAAGGCCGTTGCCATCGGCACGTCGAAGCGCGGCACGCGCACCGAGGACACCTTCTCGCTTCTCGGCTTCACCGCCGCGCTCAACGAGGCGGCGCGCCGCTGCGGCATGAAGCCACCGGCCTGAGTGTCGCCGGAAAACCGCGCCCCCGGCCGGGTGGGCCGTCGTCGGGCCGCGCGACATGGGCGAGAACGGACTGGCACCCTCGCCGCGGGCGGGGGTGTCGTGCATGAGGACACGAAGATGAGCAAGCTCGAAAAGAAGAGCCCGATGGTGGAAAAGGCAATGCCGGCCACGGCGCCCGCTGCGGCTGCGGTCACACCCGAGGTGGTGGCCCTGCCCCGCAATCCGGCCCGTGCCGACGGGCGGCGCAACCTCGTCGGTCTCACGCGCGAGCAGCTGGCCGAGGCCCTGCGGGCGATCGGCACCCCCGAGCGGCAGATCCGCATGCGCGTCGGCCAGCTCTGGCAGTGGATCTACCAGAAGGGCGTGCGCGACTTCGCCGCCATGACCAATCTCGCCAAGGACTACCGCGCGAAACTGGCCGAGCATTTCGTCATCGCCGTGCCCGAGGTCGTCTCGCGGCAGATCTCGGCCGACGGCACGCGGAAATATCTCCTGCGCGTCGCCGGCGGGCACGAGGTGGAGACCGTCTACATCCCCGAGGAGGACCGCGGCACGGTCTGTGTCTCTTCCCAGGTCGGCTGCACGCTGACCTGCTCCTTCTGCCATACCGGCACCCAGAAGCTGGTGCGCAACCTGACCGCGGGCGAGATCATCGGCCAGGTGATGGTGGTGCGCGACGATCTCGGCGAATGGCCCAAGCCCGGCCGCCATCCGAAGGAGGAAACGCGCCTCGTCTCCAACATCGTTCTCATGGGCATGGGCGAGCCGCTCTACAATTTCGAGAATGTCCGCGATGCGATGAAGATCGCCATGGACCACGAGGGCATCTCGCTTTCGCGGCGGCG
>WFPA01000266.1 GCA_015487815.1 Albidovulum sp. | reverse complement strand
CGTTCCCTGCTACAACGGCTCCGCCCCGGCCTCGGCGAGGAAGCGGCTTCCGCCTTCGAGGCGCGGCAATGGTGGGCGCGCTATGGGCTGTGACCGGAGGGCGACTCCGACATGATGAAGGTTGTATCCCTCTTTCTCGTGGTCATGGCCGTTCTCGCGCTTTTCGGCCGGCTCAGGGTGCCCAGGGTGAGCGTTCGGAAGAAGCCGAAGGCCATCGACACGCACAAATGCCCCGAATGCGGTGCCTTCATCGTCGGCAAGGGGCCCTGTCCCTGCTCCGGCGAGAATGACGGCAAGGGCAGCTGAGGTTCCGCTTCTTCCCGGCCTCATTCCCTCTCCGAACATGCCGATGCGAGGATGCCCATGCTTGCAGCCCTTCTGACGACGCTGGCCGGTCTCGTGCTTCTGGTCCTAGCCGGGGACGCCCTCGTGCGCGGGGCGGTCAACCTGGCCCTCAGGGCAGGGGTGCCGGCACTTCTCGTCAGCCTGACGATCGTGGCCTTCGGAACCTCGGCTCCCGAGCTGCTCGTGGTCATCAAGGCAGCGGCAGAGGGTTATCCGGGCGTGGCGATCGGCAATATCGTCGGCTCCAACATCGCCAACATCCTGCTGGTGACGGGATTGCCGGCGCTCATTTCCGGCATCGTCATGGACGGGGACAGCGCCTTCAGGAACTACGTGTTCATGATGGGGGCCAGCATCACCTTCATCGCGCTTGCCTGGCTCGGACCGCTGGCAATCCCTCACGGGGTGGTGCTGCTCGCGCTTCTCGGGCTGATGCTGTTCGACGCCTGGCGCGCCGCCCGCCGCCATCGGCGGGCGCACAAGGCCGCGCGCGCGGCACGGGAGGCCGCAGCCGAAGAGCAGGGCACGGTCGAGATCGAAGAGGTCGATCCGGCCCTTCCGGGCTGGAAGATCGCACTGCTGATCGTGATCGGTATCGTCGGCTTGCCGCTCGGTGCCGATCTGCTCGTGGAGGGCGCGGTGGCGCTGGCCGAGGATCTCGGCGTTTCCGACACGGTCATCGGCCTGACGGTGGTGGCCGTCGGCACCTCCCTGCCGGAGCTCGCGACCACGGTGGCTGCGGCGCTCCGGCGCCATACCGACGTGATTCTCGGGAACGTGCTCGGGTCCAACGCCTTCAATCTTCTGGCGATCATGGGGCTCGGCAGCCTGTTCGGGCCGCTCGATGTGCCGCGGCAGATCCTCGATTTCGATTTGTGGGTGATGCTGGGCACTGCGCTTCTGCTTGCGCCGTTCATCATCTTGCGGTTGAATATCTCCCGTGCTGTCGGTGCCATCATGCTTGCGCTTTACGTGCTCTACGTGGCTCAACTGGTCTGAGGAGAGGGGATGCGGCAGGGCAGGGCACTGGTGACCGGGGCGGCGCGGCGCATCGGCCGGGCCATGGCCCTCGGTCTTGCCCGGCGCGGTCTCGACGTGGCGGTGCATTACCGCGGCTCGCGCGCGGCCGCCGACGAGGTGGTGGCCGAGATCAGGGAGATGGGGAGGCGGGCGGTGGCACTCGGGGCCGACCTGCTCGACGAGGCGCAGGTCGAAGCCCTCGTGCCACGGGCCGTGGAGGCTCTCGGCGGGCCGCTGTCGGTGCTCGTCAACAATGCCTCCATCTTCGAGCATGACCGCATCGAGAGCACCAGCCGCGAGAGCTGGGATCGGCACATGGAATCCAACCTCAGGGCGCCGGTCGTGCTCACGCGCCATTTCGCGGCCCAGGCTCCCGAGCCGCTGACGGATGCCGCCGGCGAACCGGTGGCGCAGGCGGTGATCGTCAACATGGTCGATCAGAGGGTGCGCAAGCTCACGCCCGAATTCGTCAGCTACGCCCTTGCCAAGTCGGGGCTGTGGACCTTTACCCGCATTTCGGCCATGGGGTTGGCCCCGAAAGTGCGGGTCAACGCCATCGGCCCCGGACCGACGCTGCGGGGGGGCCGGCAGAGCGCCGAACATTTCGCCCGTCAACGGGCCGCTACCGTGCTCGGGCGCGGCTCCGATCCCGAGGACATCGTTCGCGCCCTCGACTTCATTCTCGACACTCCATCCTTTACTGGCCAGCTTCTGTGCATCGACGGTGGTCAGCATCTCGGCTGGCAGACACCGGACGTGATGATTCGCGAGTGACGGTGGCGGCGGGGAGGGACGATGCGGAATTTGTCCACCAGCTTGTGGCAGGCGGCCACGGGGAGGTCAAATCCCTGCGATCAGGGCATTTTCTTTATCGGTTCCATGTTTTATCCTTTGTTGTCAAATGGTTGCGGAAAGACCCCGTATGTTGGGAATTTGTTAACCCATTGATCTTTCGTAAAGTTGCTCCAATGTTCGCGAATCTGCCCACAGGGTTATCCACAGGCTGGGCGGGTGGCGCGGCCGCCCGGCGCAGGAGAAGGGTCGGACATGCGAGGTGAAGCCGGGAGAAAGGCGAAGGGCACATCCGCAGCCGTGGCCGGGGCCGGAGTGGCAGGCGAAGGGAGGGGCGAGGGAAGCCTCACACGCGCCAAGGGCCCGGATGGTCGTCCGCTCACCGGTCACGCCCTCATCCGCCATCTGCTGCCGACCCTGCCCCACCGCCCCGGCGTCTATCGCATGCTCGACGAGAAGGGGGCGGTGCTCTATGTCGGCAAGGCCCGCGATCTGCGCAAGCGGGTGGCAAGCTATGCCCGGCCCACGGGACATGGCGAGCGCATCCGCCGCATGATCGCCGCCACCCATGGCATGATGTTCCTCACCACCGAGAGCGAGGCCGAGGCGCTTCTGCTCGAGCAGAACCTCATCAAGCAGCTCAAGCCGCGCTTCAACGTGCTTCTGCGCGACGACAAGAGCTTCCCCGAGATCCTCGTCACCCGCGACCATCCCTTTCCGCGGATCGTCAAGCATCGTGGCAAGCGACGGGTGAAGGGGCGTTATTTCGGCCCCTTTGCTTCGGCGGCGGCGGTCAACCGCACGCTCAATCAGCTCCAGAAGATGTTTCTGTTGCGCAACTGCACCGACGCGGTGTTCGAGGGGCGGACGCGGCCGTGCCTTCTCTATCAGATCCGCCGCTGCGCCGGTCCCTGCGTCGGCAAGGTGAGCGAGGCGGAATACGCGGCCCTCGTGGCCGATGCCGAGAGGTTCCTCTCGGGCCGTTCCCACGAGTTGCAGGCGCGGCTGGCGCGCGAGATGGAGGAGGCGGCCGCGCGGCTCGACTATGAGCGGGCCGCCGTGCTGCGTGACCGGATCCGCGCCCTGAGCGAGGTGCAGGCGACGCAGATCGTCAATCCGCGCGGCATCACCGAGGCGGATGTGGTGGCGCTGGCGGCGGAAGGGGGGGAGGCCTGCGTGCAGGTGTTCTTCATCCGCGGCGGGCAGAACTGGGGCAATCGTGCCTTCTTCCCCCGCACCGGCGCCGGGGCGGGTGCCGCCGAGATTCTCGAAGCCTTTCTCGCCCAGTTCTACAGCCGCCGATCACCGCCCAGGGAGATCATCCTGTCTGAGGCGGTGGAAAATCCCGATCTTCTTGCCGAGCTTCTCGGCCAGCGGCGCGAAGGGCGGGTGCGGTTGACCGTGCCCCGCCGCGGAGTGCGTGCCGATCTCGTCGCCGCTGCCGCCCGCAACGCCCGCGAGGCGCTGGCCCGCCGGCAGGCGGAAACGGCAAGTCAGGCGCGGCTTCTCGAACGTGTCGCCGAGATCTTCGGACTGCCGGCCCCGCCGGAGCGGATCGAGGTTTATGACAACTCCCATATCCAGGGGGCTCATGCCGTCGGGGCGATGATCGTTGCCGGGCCGGAGGGGTTCATCAAATCGGCCTATCGCCGTTTCAACATCAAGGCCGCTTCGGGCGACGACGATTTCGCCATGATGCGCGAGATGCTGACGCGCCGCTTCGCCCGCCTCGCGCGCGAGGATCCGGGCCGCGAGAGCGGGAACTGGCCCGATCTTCTCCTGATCGACGGCGGCAAGGGGCAGCTTTCGGCCGCCCGCGAGGCGTTGGCCGGACTCGGACTCGACGATCTGCCGCTCGTTGCCGTGGCCAAGGGCGAGGCGCGCGATGCCGGGCGCGAGGTCTTCCATCGTCCCGGCCACCCGCCCTTGGCGCTGCGCCATGACGAGCCGGCGCTGCACTTCATCCAGCGGCTGCGGGACGAGGCCCACCGCTTCGCCATCGGCAGCCACCGCAAGAAACGGGCCAAGGCGATGGGACGCAGCCCGCTCGACGAGATCCCGGGGGTGGGTCCGGCGCGCAAGCGGGCGCTTCTGGCCCATTTCGGTTCGGCCAGGGCCGTGGCCGATGCCCCGCTTGCCGATCTGAAGGCGGTGAAGGGGATCTCGAAACAGCTCGCCGAGACCATCCACGCCCATTTCCACGAGGAATGAGCGCGCCGCCCTGCGGACGGGGCGGCATTTCGATGCGCTTTCATCTGGAAATGGGGAGCGGATCGGGGCTACATGCCCCCATGCGCTGGACCTTGCCGAATATCCTCACCGTCGGCCGGCTGGTGGCCGCCCCGGCCATTCCGCTGGTGTTCCTCTATTTCGCGCGTCCCTGGGCGGACTGGTTCGCGATCGTGCTGTTCGTGCTCGCGGCCCTTACCGACTGGCTCGACGGCTGGCTGGCCCGCCGCTGGCGGCAGGAGAGCAATTTCGGCCGCATGCTCGACCCGATCGCCGACAAGGCGATGGTGCTGATGGCGATGATGGTACTGGTGGCGGTGTGGGATCTCGACCCGCTCGTCGTGCTGCCGGCCACGGCGATCATCTTTCGCGAGGTGTTCGTTTCCGGTTTGCGGGAATTTCTGGGCGATCGCGCCTCCGCCCTTCGGGTGACGCGGCTTGCCAAGTGGAAGACCACGGTGCAGATGCTGGCGATCGCCCTTCTCTTCTCGCAGGGGCTTTTCAGCCATTACCTGGTGACGGGGATGTATGGTATGGACAAGCCGCTCGTCGAGGCCATTCTCGGGGGGCGCGAGGAAGACCTGTTCGGCCTGCGCTGGAAATACTGGGGCACGCTTGCTACCTATTGGGGCGGGCTCGGGGCGATGTGGCTCGCCGCCCTGCTGACGCTGGTCACCGGGGCGGAATATCTCTCCAAGGCCATGCCCTATCTGAAGGACAGGAGAGGTTCGGAATGATCGACGTTCTCTATTTCGCCTGGGTGCGGGAGCGGATCGGTCTGCCACGCGAGCAGGTCGAGACGCAGGCGCGCACCGTGGCCGAGCTCGTCGAGGAGCTGAAGGCCCGCGACCCGCGCTACGCGGCGGCCTTCGCCGATGTCTCGGCGCTCAGGGCGGCGGTCGATCAGGATCTGGTCGATGACTTCTCCGCCTCCATCGAAGGGGCACGCGAGGTCGCCTTCTTTCCGCCGATGACGGGGGGCTGAGCGATGGACGGCGGCGAGAGGATCGCGGGGGCGGGGCGCGTCGTCGTGCAGGAAGCGCCCTTCGAGCCGGCCGACATGCTGCGCGACTTTGCCCGCGGCCGCGGCGATGTCGGCGCCGTTGTCAGCTTCACCGGCCTTGTGCGCGACGCCGATTCCGGGCCGCTCGTCACCATGCAGATCGAGCATTATCCGGGCATGACCGAACGGGCGATCGGCCGGATGGTCGAGGAAGCCATGCGCCGCTGGCAGCTGGCCGACTGCCTCGTGATCCATCGATACGGCGAGATGCGCAAGGGAGACGTCATCATGATGGTGGCGACCGCCGCCCGCCACCGGGCCGACGCCTTCGCCGCAGCCGAGTTCCTGATGGACTATCTCAAGTCCCGCGCCCCGTTCTGGAAGAAGGAGCTGACCGAGGACGGGGCCGAGTGGGTGGCGGCCCGGGAGGCGGACGAAGAGGCGCTGCGCCGCTGGTAGGCCGCCTTTTCCGGCTGATCCCCGGCTGCTCTCCGAATGATTGGCCGGTGCTCGAGCGGTGCTGCGCCCGTGCGGTGCCGTGTCATGCTCCATCCACCATCCGTGCCGAAGACCCGCTCACGGGAGGGGCGAAGTGAGTCGGCGCCGCTCTCACGGAAAGGGGGCGAAGGGGGCTGGGTGAGAGGGCACGAAGGCCCCATCCGTGACCGGTGCGATCGGAGGGGATCCCCCAGGCGCCGAAAGAGGCCTCTTGGCAATGGGGGCGATGGCAGCTACTTGCCCTTCGCCCATCCATCACCCGATCGCTTGCGTTCCGGTTTGGATCTCGCTGGGCGCCCGGCCTCGGGGCCGACCGCGGCATGACAGCGGCCTGGCATCTCCGCCGGAGTGCAAACCGGTGCCGAGCGCAATCCGGGCCGCTCAGCCCGAGGCGTTCTGCTCGATCCAGCCCTTGAGCTCGTCGTTTTCCCGGCGGCAGTCGCCGAGCGCTTCCATCGCCGCCTGAAGCTCGGCATTGGTCTGGTTGAGCTGGTTGATGAGCTCCTGTTCGCGCGCCTCGATATAGGCGATGGCCTCGTCGCGAATCCGTTCGGCCTCATGCAGTTCCTGTGCCAGCCGGTCGATCTCGGACATGTCGTCGCTCGAGACATGGCGCAGCCGGGCGACGATGACGGCGGCGAGCCAGCCGAGGGCGAAGGCCAGGAACAGGATGGCGGCAAGGCCGATGATGAGCTGGGTCCGATCCATGTCTCTACTCCGAAATTGCTGCGCTGGCGGCGGCGGTTTCACCCGCGGCAGCGCCTGACGCCCCGTCCGCGCTTTCCTGCACCGCTGAGGCGGATGCCTTTTCCGCTTCGGCGGCCTCGCCTGTCCGTTCGGCTTCCTCGGCCCGATCCTCCGTATCGACTGGTTCGAGCAGGCGGAACTCGATCCGCCGGTTCCTGCGCCGGCCTTCCTCGGTCTTGTTATCGGCGATGGGCCGGCTTTCGCCATAGCCCTTGGCGACGAGATTGGTCGTCAGCACTTCGCGGGCAAGAAGGGCATCGATCACCGCCTGAGCCCGGGCCTGGGAGAGAGCGAGGTTCATCGATTCGCGGCCCTGGCTGTCGGTATGGCCACCGACCTCCATCTTCACGTCGCTGCACTTGTCCATCACCTCGGCGATCCTGTCGATCACCGGCAGCGATTCGCGGTCGATCACTGCCGATCCCGGGTCGAAGGTGATCTGCTTCTTCGCGAGGATGGCGTTGATGGTGCTCACGCAGCGTGCGCCATCCCATTTCTCGGGCTTCGGCACGAGGGCGGGGTCGAAGTTGACGGCGAGATCGAAGCGGGCACCGCTGCCGAGCCGGGCGAGGAGCAGGCGGGTGATGGCTTCCTGAGCGCCCTTGTCTCCGCTTGCGCCCGAGATCCTCATCCTGTCCCCCTCGATGACGAGCGCACCGTGGTGGAGCAGGCCGAGGGCCTCGATGCCGGCGATGACCCGTTCGCTCCAGCCTTCGGGAAGGGTCGGCGTCTCCTCGATGTTGCTGTGAAGCTCGCTGCCGGGAAACCGGGCGGCGGCCAGCGCGGTGGCGGCACGCGCCGTCAGCGCGTCGCGCATCAGTCCGCGCAGCTGGACGATGTTCTCCGGGCTGCGGGTGACGACGAAACGGGGTATCCGCGCCTTCTCGGCCAGGGTCTGCGGCCGGGGCGGCGGCGGCAGCTCCGCCTTGAGCGAGAAGAGCGGCGGCAGGCGCTTGCGCAGCCGGTCGACCACATCGGTGAAGGCGGCCTCGTCATGACCGGCTGGCGCCACCAGCGTGACATCGACATCGACGATCGACACCCGGTCGCCGCCGAGCGCGGCGATGGCCTCGATGGCAGCGGCGGCGGCCTCGGGCCAGCGCGTGGTGGGGGCGCCGAGGGCCAGCGTGCAGGCGAACGGCCCGGCAAGGCCCGCCTTGCGGGCGGCGGCGAGGATCCGCTGGCGGGAAGCGTCGTCGGTGGCGGTGCAGGTGTCGAGATGGAGCTTGCCGTCGCCGTGGCGCGAGACCCGCAAGGCATAGGGCGAAAGGACCGGGCGCGGGGCGCCGATGTCGAGATCGAGGGCGACGCCGGGTCGGGCCAGCTGTCCGAGCCGGGCTTCGAGAGCCTGCCTTGCTGTGGCGCTTTCCGCCGTGCCGTGCACAACCACCCTGCCGGGCGTGACGGAGATCTTGGCCTGTGGCAGCGTGCCGACCATCGCGAGGGCGGTTTCGAGTGCGGGCGTCCAGCCTTCGGGCGGTGCCGCCTCGGCGATCTCGACCAGATCTGTCATCAGCCCGTCTTCGCCGATCACGGCCCTGAGCCGCTTCAGAAGCGTGCGCCGTTCCTCGGCCGAGGGCACGAGCCCGATCACCGAGACCCGGTTGCCGGCCCTGAGCAGCTCAGCCTCGAAGCGTGGCGGCGCCGGCGGCGTCTTGGGCGCCACATTCAGCCGGTCGACGATCCGTCCGGTCGCCACCACCCGGCCCGCAGCCTCGAGGGCGTTGAAGCGGTCGATCTCCGAGGGAGCCTGCCCCTCGAGCACGACGAGAAGCCCGTCGCTCCTCACCTGCGCCCAGTCGATGCCGGAAACGGCCAGCTCGTCCTTCACCGCCCTTGTGCTCTTCGTCTCGATCCAGCGGGCGAGGAAGGCCCCCGTGCCGATGGCGGCGCCAAGAGCGACGAGGAGAATGAGCGGCACGATGAGCGAACGCAGGGTTTTCATGAGGCCTCGAAAGGATGCTGCCTGAGCTGATTATCGGCCGGCGCCCGGCGCATCAATTGGCGAATGCGTGAACAAGGGCGGCGGTGGCGAAAAACAGCGCGGCGACAAGGCCCGCATCGCGGTTCGAGCGAAACAGCATCAGGCAGATCGCGGCATCGTTGATATCGAGCCGGCGGAGCTGCCACAGAAGATGAAGCCCGAAGGCGCCGGCCCCGGCGAGGGCCAGGCCAACGGCAAGCGGTCCCGCTCCGCCCATCTGCGCCGCGCCCCAGGCGGCGACGGCAAGTGCCGCTGTCGCCAGCACAAGGAAGAATGCAAGCCAGGCACGGGTCTTCTCGGCAAAGAGCCGCGCGGTCGATTTCACGCCGATGAGGGCGTCGTCTTCCCGGTCCTGATGGGCGTAGATGGTGTCGTAGAACAGCGTCCAGAAGATACCGCCGAGATAGAGCGCCACGGCCGGCCAGTCGAGCCGCCCGGCATGGGCCGCCCAGCCGAGAAGCGCCCCCCAGTTGAAGGCGATTCCGAGAAAGGCCTGCGGCCACCAGGTGAAACGCTTGGCGAAGGGGTAGATCGCCACCGGCATGAGCGCGAGGATGCCGAGCGCGATGGCGGCGGGGTGGAAGGTCAGGAGGATGAGGAAGGCCACCAGCGATTGCAGCACCAGCCAGAAAAGCGCCTGACGCACCGTCACCTGCCCCGAGGGCAGTGGACGGGAGCGTGTGCGGGCCACGCGGGCGTCGATGTCGCGATCGGTGATGTCGTTCCAGGTGCAGCCGGCGCCGCGCATGAGAAAGGCACCAATGGCGCAGGCAAGAGCGAGCCAGAGATCGTGCCAGCCGGCAAGATCGGGCCGGGCGAGAATGGCCAGCGCCAGCGACCACCAGCAGGGGATGAGCAAGAGCCAGGTGCCGATCGGCCGGTCGGCCCGGGAAAGCCGCAGATAGGGGCGGGTCCAGGCCGGGGCCTTCGTGTCGACCCAGTTCTGCGGCACCGCATCGGCGACCGAGTCCCGCGGCTCTGTGGCTGACTGCCTTCCGGCTGGCGTCATGGCCTTCTCCTCCATCCGACAAGACCGCCCGGAGAGCGGCGCGGCTCTGGCATCCTGTCGCGCGCCGGGCTACCTCTTCCCCATGAAGGGAAACGGCACAGGCATGCGCGAGAAGATCCGTCTCCATGTAGAGGGGCCGCTCGGGGCAGGGCAAGAGGTGCTGCTGCCGCGGCCGCAGAGCCATTATCTCGCCCATGTGCTGCGCCGCCGGCCGGGTGACCGGGTGGGGCTCTTCAATGGGCGCGACGGTGAATGGCGCGCCGATATCGGGGAAATCGGCAAGGCAGGGGTGCGATTGCACATCACCGAGCAGATCGCCCCGCAGGGTGCGCCGCCCGATCTGTGGCTCGTCTTCGCACCGGTGAAGAAGGCACGGACCGATTTCGTCGTCGAGAAGGCTGTGGAGCTGGGGGCGGCCCGCATCCTGCCGGTGCGCACCCGCTTCACCAATACCGAGCGGCTGAAGCTCGAACGGCTCCGTAGCCATGCCGTCGAGGCAGCCGAACAATGCGGTGCGACCTGGGTACCCGAGATCGCTGCTCTGACGTCTCTCGAGAGCCTCCTTGCGGACTGGCCGGAAGAGCGGCAACTCTTCTTCGCCGACGAGCGGCTTGCCGGCACTGCCGCGCCCGTCTTCCCGCCCGCAGCGAAGGCGGGGCCGGCCGCGGTGCTGATCGGCCCGGAGGGTGGTTTCTCCGCCGAGGAGCGCGCCCGCCTCCATGCCCTGCCGGCCATGCGGCCACTCAATCTCGGCCCGCGTATCCTGCGCGCCGAGACTGCTGCCGTGGCGGCGCTTGCGCTCTGGCAGGCCCGATTCGGCGACTGGCAGGGCGGCGATTCCGCCCATGCGCCCGTCGCGGCGGTGGAAGGAGGGGCTCCATGAGTTTCATCCGCCCCGATCTCAGGGCCGGGCTCATGCGTTGGCGCGAGGTGGTCGCCGGCGCAGGGCTTGTTCTTCTCGGCCTTCTGCTGCTCGCGAATCGTCTCGAAGGGGACTGGATGCGCCTTGCCCTTGCCGCCGTGTTCGTTCTCGCCGGGGCGGCCCTCATCGCCATCGGCCTGCCGCGGGGGCGCTTCCGCGGCGCGGAGGAAGGTCCCGGCGTCGTCGCCGTGCGCGAGGGACGCATCGGCTACATGGGCCCGGTGAGTGGCGGCACGGTCGGTCTTGACGAGATCACCGCCATCGAGGCTGACGGACCGCCGCCGATGCTGATCCTGCATCGCGGGGTCGGACCTTCCGCCGAACCGCCTCTGGTCATCCCGCTCGGGGCGAGGGGGGCGGAGATGCTGTTCGATGTGCTCATCGTGCTGCCCGGTCTTGACGGGACGATGCTGGCCCGGGCGGGCACGGCGGAAGGACGCGTGCTCCTGTGGAAGCGCGAGGGGGCGCCGCCGCCCCTTGCCGTGCTCGACGGGGCTGCGGCAGCGCAGCGCAGGCGGCTTCGCTGACGCTCCGCAGCCGGATGCGCCGCTTGACAAGAGCGGCACCGGACGCCACTCAGGCCAGGTCAGGAGCGAGGCGAAACGATGTCGATACCCCAGACGGGCGGCGGCCCCATCGAGCGGCGTGAACAGCTGGTCGAGTATCTCGAGGAAGGGTGCAAGCCGCCCGAGGACTGGCGTATCGGCACCGAGCACGAGAAGTTCGGCTTCACCTGGGATGTGCTGAAACCGCTGCCCTATGAGGGCGAACGCTCGGTGCGGGCCATGCTCGAAGGCCTGCGGGACACTTTCGGCTGGAAACCGATCGAGGAAAGCGGCTATCTGATCGGCCTCGAGAAGGATGGCGCCAACATTTCCCTAGAGCCGGGCGGGCAGCTCGAGCTTTCGGGCGCGCCGCTCGAAACCATCCACCAGACCTGCGACGAGGTGAACGATCATCTCGCCCAGGTCCGCACCGTGGCCGACCGGCTCGGCATCGGCTTCATCGGCCTTGGTGTCGCGCCCGAGTGGCGCCACGAGGACATGCCCGTCATGCCCAAGGGGCGCTACCGGCTGATGACACCCTACATGGACAGGGTCGGCCGCTTCGGCAAGGTGATGATGTATCGGACCGCGACCATCCAGGTGAATCTCGACTTCGCCTCCGAGGCCGACATGGTGAAGAAGATGCGCGTCGGCCTCGCGCTCCAGCCGGTGGCGACGGCGCTTTTCGCCAATTCGCCCTTCTTCGAGGGCAAGCCCGTCGGCTGGAAGAGCTTTCGCTCGCATATCTGGCAGGATCTCGACCCGGCCCGCACCGGCATGCTGCCCTTCGTCTTCGAGGAGGGGTTCGGTTTCGAAGCCTGGGTGGAATACGCCCTCGATGTGCCGATGTATTTCGTCTATCGCGACGGGCACTATATCGACGCTCTCGGCCAGTCCTTCCGCGACTTTCTCGAGGGGAAGCTGCCGGCTCTGCCGGGAGAGAAGCCGACCCTGTCGGACTGGGCCGACCATCTGACCACCATCTTCCCCGAGGTGCGGCTCAAGCGTTTCATCGAGATGCGTGGCGCTGATGGCGGCCCCTGGCGGCGGATATGCGCCCTTCCCGCGCTCTGGACCGGGCTGCTCTATGACGGCTCCGCGCTCGATGCCGCCTGGGATCTCGTCAAGGGCTGGGACACCGAGACCCGCGAGCAATGGCGCGTGGCTGCTGGCAGGGACGCTCTCGAGGCCGAGGTGGGCGGGCGGAAGATGATCGACCTTGCCCGGGAGGTGGTGGCGATCGCCGAAACCGGCCTCAAGGCCCGGGCCCGTCCCGGCCTCGGCGGCATCCTCTCGGACGAGACCCACTTCCTCAACGCCCTCAGGGACATTCTCGACCGCCGCGAGACACAGGCAGACGAGATGCTGCGCAAGTATCACGGCCCGTGGGGCGGCTCGCTCAAGCCGGTCTATCACGAATACGCCTATTGAGGACATGGGGGATACGCACCCCCCGGCTCCCTGCCGTTTTTGCGGCGGATAACCCGACCCTCAGAACTCCAGCACCATGCGGTTGCCCTCGATGGAGATGCGGCCGAAGCGGCGCAGGAAGTCCATGCCGAGGAGCGAGACGTCCATCTCCCCTTCGCTGACGAAGGCGCGCACGCGGCCGATCTCGTGGCCGGCGAGGCGCACGTTTCTCAGCGTGACGGGCGCGATGGCCACCGGGCCGTTGGCCGTCATCGCCTCGCCCACGGGCACGAGGCGTGCCGTGTCGATGCCGATGCGTTCGGCGTCGCGGGCGGCTAGCACGATGTTGCTCGCGCCGGTATCGACGAGAAAGCGCACTTTCACCCCGTCGATCTCGAGCGGCAGGTAGAAATGGCCGTCCGGGGCACGGGTGATGACGATGCGGTTGCCTTCCGTCTCCACCCGGCTGCCGACGAAGAGCTGGCGGTCGAGCGTGTCCCGCAGTCCGTAGAGCGAGACGAGGCCGAGAAAGATCATCAACCATATCAGCAGCTGTTGCAGAGCTCGCGAGATGTCGCGCCGGGCGCTGGCCCAGACCCAGCCGCCAATGGCCACGAGCAGGATGGCGAAGTAGAGCAGACGGGCCCAGTCGTCGCCGCTCATCCGCCACCTCCGGGAACGAGGCCGAAATCGCGCAGCCCGTCGAGCACGAACTGCACCGAGAGCGCGGCGAGCAGCATGCCGAGAAGCCGGGTGACGACGTTGATGCCGGTATGCCCCAGAAGCCGCTCGAGAAACGATCCGGCGAAGAACAGCACGAGCACCAGCATCAGCACCGCCAGCATGGCCGCGCCGAGCACGAGATAATCCGTCGGCGCGTGGCTGCGACCGGCGAAGAGAATCATGGTGGTGATCGCCCCCGGTCCGGCGATGAGCGGTGTTGCCAGTGGAAAGACCGACGGGTCGTCGGTCAGCACGGCGTTCTTCTCACGTCTCTGGGTGCGCCGCTCGAACAGCATCTCGATGGCCGTCAGGAAGAGAAGCAGGCCGCCGGCGATGCGGAAGGCGGGCATGGAAATGCCGACGAATGAAAGCACCTCCTCGCCGAATAGCCCGAAGAGCGCGAGAATGACGGCGGAGATGAGCACGGCCCGCGCGGCGATGCGCCGCCGCATCTCGGCCGTGGCGCCGCGGGTGAGGGCGACGAAAAGCGGCGTGAGGCCGATCGGGTCGATGATGATGAAGAGCGCGACAAAGGCGCTGATGGCCTCGTTCAGTCCCATGTCCCGTTCCGTTTCCCCGTCCAGCCGGCCGCCTGCTTCTGCTGCCGGACCGGCCTGCCTCCTGCAAGGGCGCTCTGCCGGTCAGCCCTCGTCCGCTCCCGTCCCGATGCCGCCGGCAAGGGCCGCTTCCTCGGCTTCGAGCCGGTCCGTGGCTTCGAGCCATGCCTCCTCGGCTGCCGCCAGGGCCGCTTCGAGCTCATGCCTCTTCTTCTGCCATTCCTGCGCTCTGGGGGCCAGACCGTTTTCATAGAGCGCCGGGTCGGCGAGGGCAGCATCGAGCCGGGCCTTCAGGGCCTCGAGCTTCTCGAGCCGGGCTTCGGCCTTCGCCACCGCCTGCCTGAGTGGAGCGAGGCGGCGGCGCCGTTCGGCGGGAGAGAGTGCCCTCCTTGCGGTGGCGTCGGCCTTCTCCGCCTTGCCGGTCTGCGGTTGCGGGGCGGTATCGCGCTCGGCAAGAAGCATGGCGCGATAATCCTCCAGATCGCCTTCGTATTCGCGTACGCGGCCACCCTTCACCAGCCACAACCGATCGACGGTGCGGGCGAGAAAGTCGAGATCGTGGCTGATGATGACCACCGCCCCCCTCCAGCGGCCGAGAGCTTCGGCGAGGGCGCGGCGGCTGTCGATGTCGAGATGGTTGGTCGGTTCGTCGAGGATGAGGAGATGGGGCGCATCGAGAGTGGCGAGCAGAAGTGCGAGACGCGATTTCTGCCCACCCGATAGCTGAGCGGCCGGCAGATCCGCCACATCGGCTCCGAGGCCGAAACGCGCGAGACGGGCCCGGAGCTTCGGCTCCGCCTCCTCGGGCAGCAGGGCGGCGAGATGAGCGAATGCCGAAGCCGCGGGGTCGAGCATCTCGATCTGGTGCTGGGCGAAATGGCCGATGCGCAGCTTGCGGGCACGGGTGACCGTTCCTTCGAGCGGCGCAAGCCGGCCCGCAAGAAGTGCGGCCAGGGTGGATTTCCCCTCGCCATTGGCACCGAGAAGGGCGATGCGGTCATCAGGGTCGATCCGCGCCTCGATGTGCGAGAGCACCGGCCGGCCGTCATAGCCGACGGAAACCTTCTCCAGCGCCAACGCCGGCGGGGCCACCGGTTCAGGGTCGGGGAAGGCGAAGCGGGTCTCCTCGGGCAGGGGCGGCGGGGCGATCTCGCCGAGCCTCTCGATCATCTTCAGCCGCGCCTGGGCCTGCCGCGCCTTGGTGGCCTTGGCACGGAAACGATCGACGAAGGATTGCAGATGGGCCTTCATCTCGGCCTTGCGGCGCGCTTCGGCCGCGGCGTGGCGCAATCTTTCCGCATGGCGGCGCTCGAATTCGTCATAACCGCCGGCGTAGAGGGTCAGCCTGCCGCCCTCGAGATGGAGGATGTGACCGACGGCGCGGTTGAGCAGGTCGCGGTCATGGCTGACGAGGAGGACGGTGTGCGGGTAGCGGGCGAGATAGCTTTCGAGCCAGAGTGTCCCTTCGAGGTCGAGATAGTTGGTCGGCTCATCGAGAAGGAGCAGATCGGGTTCGGCGAAGAGCACACCGGCAAGGGCCACGCGCATGCGCCAGCCGCCTGAAAAGTCGCGGCAGGGGCGGCGCTGATCTTCCTCGGAGAAGCCGAGCCCCCTGAGGATCGCCGCCGCGCGCGCTTCGGCCGCATGGGCGCCGATGGTTGCGAGGCGGTCATGGATCTCGCCGATCCGCTCGGGGTCGTTTTCGCGCTCGAGCGCGGCGAGGAGCGCGGCCCGCTCGCGATCGGCCGCGAGCACCACCTCGATCAGGCTCTTGTCCGACGCTGGCGCTTCCTGTTCGACCCAGCCCATGCGTGCGCCCTTGGGCGTGCGGATCTCGCCCGATTCGGGGCTGAACTCGCCGCGGATGAGCTTCAGAAGCGTGGTCTTGCCGGCACCGTTCCTTCCGACAAGGCCGACCTTGTGCCCGTCTGGAATGCGGGCGGAGGCCCCGTCGAGGATGGTGCGGCCGCCGAGGCGGAAGGTGACGCTGTCGATCTCGAGCATGGCCCGGCTCTCGCCCGCGGGCGCAGCGTTGTCAATGGCGGGCATGTGGGCAGCGAATGGATGCGCCCCTTGCATTCGGGGGCGCCGCCGCGCCGGTACGGGCGTTTGCGTGACCGGCCGAGGCGGGCAGGGCATGGGCATTCTGCCGACGCTTTTCAAAGCCGTGGGCCCGTGCTATGCGCCGCGCGGATCATTCGCTGCGGCACGCTGCCGCCCCAACAAGGCCCATCCCAGGAACGAGGTTCACCATGGCAATCGAACGCACCCTCTCGATCATCAAGCCCGACGCCACTCGCCGCAACATCACCGGCAGGATCATCGCCAAGTTCGAGGAGGCGGGGCTGCGCATCGTCGCCCAGAAACGGATTCATCTGACGAAGGAGCAGGCCGGCCGGTTCTACGCCGTTCACAAGGAGCGGCCCTTCTATGACGAGCTGTGCGAGTTCATGGCCTCGGCGCCGATCGTCGTGCAGGTGCTCGAGGGTGAGAACGCCATCGCGAAGAATCGCGAGGTCATGGGCGCGACCAACCCGGCCGAGGCTGCCGAGGGCACGATCCGCAAGGAATTCGCCCTCTCCATCGGCGAGAATTCGGTCCATGGCTCCGACAGCCCCGAGACGGCGAAGGAGGAGATCGCCTTCTTCTTCTCCGAGCTCGAGATCGTCGGCTGAAGGAACGCTCCAGCGCGACCGATTTCAGGCTAACGAAAGGGCCGCTCCCCGGGGCGGCCCTTTTGGCGAGACGGTGGCAAGGGGCGGATCGGACAATCGGCCCCGTGCGGCCCCGTGCCGACGCAAGAGACGCAAGCCCGGATGCACCATGGACTCCCGCCTCGGGCGAGGGAGGCTTGTTCCGGGTGGACAGGTGGCGGAATGCCGGCGCCCGCCGGGGAGGGCGCCTCAAGGTGATTGGTCTGCCGGCACGCCGGATGACGGGGTGACACGCAGCGCCGTCCTTTCGGTGGCTTTTTCGTGGTGGCCGCATCGGCCTTCCGTCATGCGTCGCCGTTCTCCTTCGGTGGCCAGCTCATCACGACCGGGCGGCGGTCGCCGACGGCGAAGCGGCGCAGCACCGCCGGGTAGAGCCGGTGCTCCATGGTCAGCACCCGGGCGGCGAGCGTTTCGGGAGTGTCCCCTGCGAGGATCGGCACCCGGGCCTGGCCGAGGATCGGCCCGTCGTCGAGCGCGGCCGTGACCTCGTGCACGGTGCAGCCGGCCTCCCGGTCGCCGGCGGCGATCGCCCGGGCATGGGTGTGGAGGCCGCGGTATTTCGGCAGCAGCGAGGGGTGGATGTTGAGCACCCGCCCTTCCCAGCGGGTGATGAACCAGGGGGTCAGGATCCGCATGAAGCCGGCAAGGCAGAGGATGTCGGGCGCATGCGGGGCAAGCGCTGCGTCGAGCGCCTCCTCGAAGGCACGCCGGTCCTCCCCGAATGGCCTGTGATCGACGACGGCGGTGGCGATGCCGCGGGCGGCCGCCTTCTCCAGCCCCCCGGCGCCGGGGCGGTTCGAGAGCACCAGCACCGGCTCGGCCGGATGCCGCGGGTCGGCCAGCATGTCATCCGCGAGGGCGGCCATGTTCGAGCCCGAACCCGATATCAGGATGGCGACGCGCTTGCGGCTCACGAGAGGCTCCCGCGATACTGCACTCCTTCCCCCTCGATCACCCGGCCGACGATAACGGGGCTTTCCCCCTCTGCCGCCAGCATCGGCACGAGGGTTGGCGCAAGGGATGGCGAGGCCACCAGCACCATGCCGATGCCGCAATTGAAGGTGCGGAGCATCTCGTCCTCGGGAACGTTCCCCGCTTCCCTGAGCCAGCGGAAGACCGGCGGCAGGGACCAGGCATCAAGGTCGATCTCGGCGCCGAGACCCTTGGGCAGGATACGGGGCACGTTCTCCGTGAGCCCGCCGCCGGTGACATGTGCCGCGCCCTTGATTGCTCCGGCCCAGTGGGCGGTGAGAAGCGGCTTGACGTAGATTCGCGTCGGCACGAGGAAGGCGTCGCCGAGCGTTTCGTCGGGTGCGAAGGGGGCCGGATGGTCCCAGCCGAGTCCCGCGGCCTCGACCACACGGCGCACGAGCGAGAAACCGTTGGAATGCACCCCGCTTGAGGCCAGCCCGATGAGAACGTCGCCGGAGGCGATGGCCTTCGGCAGGCCCATGCCCCTTTCCATCGCGCCGACGGCAAAACCGGCAAGGTCGAAATCGCCTGCCTCGTACATGCCGGGCATCTCGGCTGTTTCGCCGCCGATCAGTGCCGCACCGGCTTCGAGGCAGCCATCGGCGATGCCGGTTATCACGGCCGCCGCCTCGTCGACATCGAGCTTGCCGGTGGCGAAATAGTCGAGAAAGAACAGCGGCTCCGCTCCCTGGCAGACGAGATCGTTGACACACATCGCCACCAGGTCGATTCCGACCGTCTCGAACCTGCCGGTGTCGATGGCAAGACGCAGCTTGGTGCCGACCCCGTCGGTCGCAGCCACGAGCACCGGGTCGTGGAAACCGGCCTCCCTGAGATCGAACAGGGCACCGAAGCTGCCGAGGCCATCGGCCACGCCGGCGCGGGCCGTGGCGGCGGCGAGCGGCTTGATGCGGTCGACGAGGCTGTTGCCCGCGTCGATATCGACCCCGGCATCGCGATAGCGCATGGGGCGGGGGGGCGTGTCGCCCCGGCGTGTTTCGGACATGACGGCTCCTCCTGCCCGGCCTTTAGCGCAGAAAGCCGGGCATGGAAACGGGGAGCGCGCCCCTTGCGGCAAAGTCGCGATCTCCGGTCATCCGGCTCCGATACTGTTGACCCGCAAGGGCGGCATGCTAATCAGGATGCGGGCCCGTAGCTCAATGGTCAGAGCAGAGCGCTCATAACGCTTTGGTTGCAGGTTCGAGTCCTGCCGGGCCTACCAGCTTTCCCCGATCGGGTCTCGAAGCCATCTCATGGGTGGATGTTCCGCCCCGTTCCGCTTTCATGGTTACCTTCATGGCCGCGAGGCAGCCGGAAGGGCGACGGCAGCCCGCCGCCCCTCCCTTTCGCCCTGAAAGCCGGATTGGTGGAAAGAAGTCGATCCCTCAGGCGCTCATGGGCATGCCGCGCACGAAATGGGAACGTTTGGTCATGGCAAAATCGCCGGGCGCGATGCGGGTCAGGGCGCCTTCGCGCAGCAGCTGCCCGAAGGCGCGCAGCACTTCTTCACGCTGGATGCCGAAATCCTCGCAGACCGGGGCGATCAGTTCGGAGATCTCCAGCCGGGTGAAGCGGGTGCGCCCTTCGGCATAGGTGATCCAGGCGGCGGCGGCCTCGATCAGCGCCTCGACCGAGGTGACTTCGATGGCGGTGATGAAGCGGTCGAAGCTCGGTGATTCGCTCAGGGCCAGCTCCCATTCGGCCGGCGTGGACGGCTCGGACGCGGCTGCACCGGCCTTTCCGGGTGTCCCGGTCGCGATCGGTTCGACCAGAACCAGCGGCGGACGCCGGGACTTGCGAGCGCCGGCATCGCGCTTGCCGGGGTCGATCTCGGCCAGGTGACGGCGGAATTCGCTGACCTTCTCGGCGCCCTTGCGGGAACGATGCTCGGGAGCGAGGCTCTCGTCCGAACGGGTGGCGGCGATGGCGGCCTTGAGATGACGGATCTCGTCGCGCTTGCGGGCGATCTCGGCCTGATTCATCCGCTTGTCGGCGGCTTCGAGAAGCCGCTGAAGTGCCAGCTCCTCGCGGGCGATGCGCTTGCGGATGCGCCGCTGCATGCGCGGGCTGAGCGCCGGGGCGGCGTCTTCCGCCCTGTCGGCCGATGTGCTCCCGCCGGTCTTCTCCCCCAGCGATTCCGCGAGCACCTCGGCCTCTTCCCTGTGCCCGTCCTGTTCCCGCCCTTTCGCCGTGGAAGCTGTGGCCTCATCCGCCACTTTCGCGCGTTCTTCCGTCCGGGTCTGTTCCCGGGGGCGCTCCTGGCCCCGGACCATTTCGCGGGTGAGGATGAGGACATTGTCGCTCGTGCTGGTCCGCGCCTCCCGCTCGAGCTCGGTGGTCAGCGCTTCCTCGAAGGTGGGGGTTCCCCCATCCCCGGTCGCGTCGTCCCGGGCCTTTCCGGCCGAGGCGGGCCGGTCAGTGGAGGGGTGGTGCGCGATGAGTTGTTCCGTGACGGCCTGTTCGGCGGCAGGCGCAGTTTCCGGTTCGCCATCGGCCGGAGCCGCCGCTTCCTTTTCGCCTTTGGCGGGAGGGGTTTCAACCGCCTGTGGCGTCTTCGCTTCTTCCGCCGGCTCTTTCTCGGCAATGACCTCCGGGGACCCGGCGCCATCCTCGGCAACCGTGGCTTCGGCGGAGTGCGGTCCTTTGGTCCCGGCTGCGTCCGTCTCGGCCGTTTCGCCGCCGGTGGCCGCGGCGGGCTCCCGCAGCTCGAGCGCCTCGCGAATGCGGCGAATGCGGGCGGCGACGCGGGCGGGGATGGCCTCGTGCGCGGCAGCGCCCTCGAGCGCGGCGGCCGATGCCGTTTCTTCGGAGGGCGTCACGTCGCGGCCCGCCTCGAAACTGCCGGGCACCGCTTCGGTCGCAAGGGGTGGGGCCTTCTCTTCCGCATTCCCGCCGGAAGGGGTGGTCTCGTCCTCGGCCTGCGGGGCAATGGCGGAAACCGCATCAGTCTTCCTGAGCCGAGCGGGCGTTTCCGTCTTGCGCAGCTCTTCGCCTGCGGCTGTGGCGGCGGATTCGGTGGCCGCTCGGGAAAGGTCGGCCGTCTCTTCCCTGCCTGTCTCCGCACTTTCGGCCATGGCCGCCTCGGTGGCGGCATGGCGATGGCTGAGGAAGATGATCGGTGCGGCTTCTTCCTCGCTTTCGGCAGTCGTTCCGGGAGCCGACGATTCGGCGGGCTCGGCGGGCGCATCGACGGCTGGGGCTGCAGGGGCTGGGGCCGCGGGGCGCAGGATCACGCCGTCTTCGTGCTCCTCGGTTTCCACCGGACGGCGGATCGTCTCGCTCGCAAGCCGGTTGAGCACCGCCGGATCGGGGGTGGGGGGCTCGGAGCCGAAATAGCGGTCGCGATTGGAAAGCTCGCGGAAATACTCGGCGACAACCTTCATGGTCTCGACAGGGTCGTCAAACCCCTCGAGGGTGCACGAAAAGGTGCCGTAGGAGACTGTCAGAACCTTGCTGGAATGAAGCATACTCGTCACACTTTCTCATTACTGCATGAACAGTGCATGATCAGCTCCCACCAAGGGCAAGGATACCATGAGCGGCAGGACGGCCCAAGGAAATCGGCCGACGAAAGGGGAGGCTGTGGAGGTAAAAATGGAGCATTGCATCCATGTGCATGGATAATCCGGCCGACCAGTCGATTATTGTTGACCGCGAATCAGGGGTAACGCTTCTCGGTGGGGTTGAGACCAGTCAGGAAATCCTGACCGAATCGTTGAAACGCGCGCCGACCCTTGTCGCGGCTGACAGCGGCCTCGACCAGGCGCTGGCGCACGGGCATGTTCCCGTCGCCGTCATCGGCGATCTTGACAGCGCCTCGGCCGCTGCCCTTCGGCGGATGCCTCCCGGGAGGGTGCACCGCATCGGCGAGCAGGAGAGCACCGATTTCGAGAAGGCACTCAGGCGGATCCGCGCCCCTCTCGTCATTGCCACCGGATTCCGCGGCGGGCGGCTCGACCACGAGCTGGCGGTGCTCTCGGCGCTTCTGCGCCACAAGGAGCGGCCGGTGCTCCTGCTTTCGGAGGAGGAAGTCGTGTTCCATGCGCCGCCGCGGCTTGCACTCAGGCTCGTGCCGGGGATGCGCGTTTCGCTCTTTCCGCTTCTGCCCGTTCGGGGAAGGAGCCGCGGGTTGCGCTGGCCGATAGACGATCTCCTGCTCGCTCCCGGCGGGAGGATCGGCACGTCGAACGAAGCGACGGCTGACGAGGTCCATCTCGAGGTGGCGGGACCGGGGCTCTTCGTTATGCTGCCGCGGGAGGCGCTTGACGAGGCAGTGCGGGTTCTGAACCCGAAGCGGACGCCCTAGCGGCGGAAGGCGGTTCTCAGCATTCGGGCAGGGTGACGGGCAGATGTGCCGCGAGCCCCCCGAGGGCGGTTTCCTTGTATTTCTCGCTCATGTCGGCACCGGTCGCGCGCATGGTGTGGATGCACACGTCGAGCGGCACCAGATGATCACCCGTTCCCCTGAGTGCGAGAGAGGCTGCCGCCACCGCCTTGACCGCGCCCATGGCGTTGCGTTCGATGCACGGGATCTGCACCAGCCCCTTCACGGGATCGCAGGTCATGCCGAGATGATGTTCGAGAGCGATCTCGGCGGCATTCTCCACCTGGGCCGGCGTCGCCCCCATCACCGCCGCGAGCCCGGATGCCGCCATGGCCGCCGCCGAGCCGACTTCCGCCTGGCAACCGCACTCGGCCCCCGAGATCGAGGCGCCCCGCTTGATGAGCGAGCCGATCGCCGCGGCCGTGAGCAGGAAGGTATCGACCGCCCCGCACGTCGCCCCGGGCACATGGTCGAGCCAGTAGCGCAGCACCGCCGGGATCACCCCGGCCGCCCCGTTTGTCGGAGCGGTGACGATGCGTCCGCCGGCGGCGTTCTCCTCGTTGACCGCCATCGCATAGGCCGCGAGCCAGTCGTTTGCGGCATGCGGTGGCACGAGGTTGCGTCCGCGTTCGGCCTCGAGCTTGCGGAAGATCTCGCCGGCCCGCCGCTTCACCATGAGACCGCCGGGCAGGATGCCCTCGGCGGCAAGGCCGCGGTCGATGCTGTCCATCATGGCGGCGAAGAGGCGCGCGGTTCCGTTCTCCAGCGCCTCGGGCCGGTGGGCGGCCAGCTCGTTCCGTCTCTGCACCTCGGCGATCGAAAGCCCCTCCCGGCGGCAGGTCGCGAGAAGCTCCGCAGCCGTCTCGAACGGGCAGGGGACGGCGGGGCAGTCGCTTGCGTCCTCTTCTTCTCCCGGCGTGACGACGAAACCGCCGCCGACCGAAAGATATGTCCGTTCGCGAATGATGTCGCCCTCGGCGTCATGTGCCCTGAGAAGGAGTGTGTTCGGATGATCGGGGGTGGGACTCTCATGATCGAAGTGGATGTCCCGTATCGGATGGAAGCGCAGCTCGCCGAGCCCCTCGGGCGCGAGAATGTGCTCCTCGCGGGCCCTGCGCAGGATCGCTTCCGCCGCCTCGGGCGTGTGGGTCTCGGGGGTGATCCCGCCGAGGCCGAGGATCACCGCCCGGTCGGTGGCATGGCCCCTGCCGGTGAAGGCGAGCGAGCCCCGCAGCACCGCCGAGAGGCCGGCGACCGAGAAGGGCAGTGTTCGCAGCTCGTCGAGAAAGCGCGCGGCCGCCACCATCGGTCCTTCGAGCTCCCACACGATGGGGCCGATGG
>WFPA01000265.1 GCA_015487815.1 Albidovulum sp. | reverse complement strand
GCTGCGAGAACACCGGCCGCTTCCCGGTGATCACCCTTGGCGGCCATCTGCCGGAGGGCTGAGCGATGCGCGCCCCCCTGCCCCTCCTTGTCACCAATCTCTCCCTCCTGGTGGTCTTCCCGGTGAGCTGGTTCGCACCGGTGCTGAAGGCCGGGCTCGTCACCTGGTTCGGACTGGGCGAGATCTCCATCATCTCCTCGCTGCAGACCCTGTGGGAGAGCGACCCGGCCTTCGCGCTCCTCGTCACCTTCCTTGCCCTTTTCGCGCCGATGGCCAAGACCGCGGGCCTCGCGCTCCTTCATGTCGGCTGGCTCGACCGGCGCGCCCTGCCGGCGCTGCATCTCCTCGGCCGCCTGGCCATGGCCGACATGTTCCTCATTGCCCTTTACGTTGTCGTGATGAAGGATGCCGGGCGGGTGACGGTGGAAACCGCCTGGGGGCTGTGGCTGTTCTCGGGAGCGGTGCTGCTGTCGATCCTCGTCGCCCATGCCACCGAGGGCTGGCTGGAGAAAACGCCATGAGCCGAGCGAAGCGCCGCTATGTCTGCCGTGAATGCGGGGCTGTCCATGCCAAATGGGCCGGCCGCTGCGATGCCTGCGGCGTCTGGAACACGATCGAGGAGGACACCGTCCCCCTCTCCGGGCCCGGGCCGCGGCCGGCCTCGGCGCGCAAGGTGCCGCTCGTCGCCCTCGGTGGCGGCGAGAAGAGTCCCGAGCGGCTCGTCACCGGCATCGGCGAGCTCGACCGGGCCCTGGGCGGCGGGCTCGTCGCCGGCTCGGCGGTGCTCGTCGGGGGCGATCCGGGCATCGGCAAGTCCACCCTGCTCCTGCAGGCCGCGGCCCGGTACGGGGCGGCCGGTCACAAGGTGATCTACGTCTCGGGCGAGGAGGCGGCAGGACAGATCTCGATGCGGGCCGAGCGGCTCGGTCTTGCCGGCGCGCCGGTGGCACTCGCTGCCGATACCGCGCTGGGGGACATCCTTGCCACGCTCGAAAGCGAGCGGCCCGATGTCGTCATCATCGATTCGATCCAGACCATGTGGCTCGATACGGTCGAGAGCGCGCCGGGCTCGGTCACCCAGGTGCGGGCCGCGGCCCATGAGCTGGTGCGCTTCGCCAAGCGGCACGGCGCGGCGGTGATCCTCGTCGGCCATGTCACCAAGGAAGGACAGATCGCCGGTCCGCGGGTGGTGGAACACATGGTCGATGCGGTGCTCTATTTCGAGGGAGAGCGCGGCCACCAGTTCCGCATCCTCCGGGCGGTGAAGAACCGTTTCGGCCCCGCGGGCGAGATCGGTGTCTTCGAGATGACGGGAGAAGGGCTTGCCGAGGTGCGGAACCCCTCGGCGCTCTTTCTCGGCGAGCGGAGCGATCCGGCTCCGGGAACCGCGGTCTTTGCCGGCATCGAGGGCACGCGGCCGCTCCTGGTCGAGGTGCAGGCGCTGGTGACGCCCTCGACGCTCGGCACGCCGCGGCGCACCGTCGTCGGCTGGGACGGGGGGCGGCTGGCCATGGTGCTGGCGGTGCTCGAGGCGCGCGCCGGCATCAGCCTTGCGGGCATGGATGTCTATCTCGCCATTGCCGGCGGCATCCGCATCCAGGAACCGGCAGCCGATCTCGCGGTTGCCGCCGCGCTCCTTTCGGCCCGGGCGCGGCAAGCCCTGCCCGCGGACATGGTGGTCTTCGGCGAGATCGCCCTCTCGGGAGCCTTGCGTCCGGTCCCGCGAGTCGAGGACCGGTTGCGCGAGGCGGCCAAGCTCGGTTTTTCCGCCGCCCTCCTCCCCGACCGGTCCAAAGGTGGCAAGGCTCCGCCGATCCGGCGCACCCCCCTTGCCGACATCGCCCAATTTGCGCTGGAAATACTGCCGGGCGCTGTGGCAGAGGATATGGCGGGGCCGATAGCAGGGCCGACAGGGCGCTGACGGGCCATGTGCGGCCCACGAACATGAACGAGTCCTGCGGCAAAGCAGGCAGGAACGGGGCGAGGCAGGAGGAGACAGGCCATGGACGGGTTTACCTGGGTCGATGCCGCGGTGGCCGGCGTGATCGGTCTTTCGGCCCTTCTGGCCTGGGTGCGCGGTTTCACCCGCGAGGCGATGGACATTCTCGGCTGGATCGCGGCCGCGGTCGTGGCCTACTACCTCGCGCCCACGGTCGAGCCGTGGCTGCGGGAAATTCCGGTGCTGGGTCAGTTCCTCGGCGAAAGCTGCGAGCTGGCGGTTCTCGCCGCCTTCGCCATCAGCTTCGCTGTTTCCCTGGTGCTGATCTCGCTCTTCTCGCCGCTCCTCTCCTCGGCGGTGCTGGCGGTGCCGGGGATCGGTCTCATCGACCGCGGGCTGGGTTTCGTCTTCGGTGTCGTGCGCGGGGCGATCCTCGTCGCCATCGTCTTCCTGATCTACGAACGGATCATGCCGGCCGATCAGACCGTCGCTGCGGTCGAGAATTCGCGTTCGGCCGCCATCTTCGCCTCGCTCAAGGACCGCGTCGCCCAGTCGTTGCCGCAGGAAGTGCCGACCTGGCTGGCCGATGCCTATGACAGCCTCACCCGCAGCTGCAACGGCCCGACATCGCCGGCGGCGAAGAAGCAGGGCTGATCGACGGCAGCTGCATCAGCGCGCCTTCTCCACGGGCAGGTGCTTCTTCATGAAGAGGAGCGCGCGGGCGAGCCCGTCCGGTGCGATGCCGTGCCCGACACCGCGCGAGACATGGGTCTCCACCTCGAAGCCGGCCGCCTCGAGCGCCTTGCGGCTTTCTTCGAGCGAGGCGAAGGGCACCACCTCGTCGGCGTCGCCATGCACCAGCAGCACCGGCGGCCTGACCCGGGCCTCGGCCGCCAGCCGCTCGGGAGCGAGCAGGCGGCCCGAAAAGCCGATGATCCCGGCCACGGGCTCGGGCCGCCGGGGCGCGACATGGAGAGCCATCATCGTTCCCTGGGAGAAGCCGAGCGGCATGGTGGCGGCGGGCGTCAGCCCTTCCTCCTCCATGATGGCATCGAGGAAGCGGTCGAGGATCTCCGCCGAGCGCAGGAAGGAGCGCCCCGCCTCTTCCTGACTGGCGCCGTCCATCCACGGGATCGGGAACCATTGCCGCCCCATCGGGTTGACCCGGCAGGGCTCGGGGGCGTTCGGTGCCACGAAGGCCGTGGACGGCAGATGGGGGGCAAGCGGGTCGGCAAGACCGATGAGATCGGCGGCATCGGCCCCGTAACCATGGAGGAGCACGACGAGACTGTCGGCTTTCTCGGGTCCTTTCCTGAGATATTCGAGACCGGCAAGCTCCGCCATGATCGTCTTCTCCGATGTTTCCCGTGAGCCGTTCCCATCTGGGCCAAGGCAGGAGGAATGACAAGGCCCCCGCCTGTGGCCGGATGCGCGGCTCCCCCTTCCCGCATCTGCCCTGCCCTACCCTACCCCGTCACCCCCTCGCGGCCGCGAAGGTGACGATACCATTGCCAGAGCGCCCGGGCGGCCACGGCCCGCCAGGGCGCCCAGGGCGCGGCGAGCGCGCGCAGCGCCTTCTCGCGCGGCCGCTCGTCGAGATCGAACAGCATCCGCGCCGCTTCCTGCAAGGCAAGATCGGCGGCGGGGAAGGCGTCGGGCCGCCCGAGCGAGAACATGAGATATATTTCCGCCGTCCAGCGGCCGATGCCGCGCACCGCCGTCAGCCGCGCGATCACCGCTTCGTCGGGCAATGCCCGCAACTCTTCCCAGTCGATCCCGGCTGCGGCGAGAGCGCGCAGATAGGTGATCTTCTGACGTGAAAGTCCCGCCGCGCGCAGCGTCGCATCGTCGCCGGCAAGGATCTTGCCGGGGCAGGTGAGCCCCGCCTTTTCGAGCCGCTGGCAGACTGCATCGGCCGCCGCGACCGAAAGCTGCTGGCTGACGATGGCGCGCAGGAGCGCGGCGAAGCCGTCCGCATGCCGGCGCAGGGGCGGAGGGCCGCATGACGCTTCCACATGCGCGAAACGCGGCTCGATGCGCCTGAGATGCGCCATGCCCTCGGCTATGTCGGCCGCGCTCTCGATGGTGCGGATCGGGGCGGCTGCCGTCATGCCCCGGCCTCGCGCGCCGCGCCCCGCCTGCCTTCACCCATCAGGGAATCGAGCCAGGCGACAGCCCCGTCCACATCGGGTACGGTGGCGCAATCGGGGGCGGGTGGCCGGCGAATCATCGCCACCGGCAGGCCGAGCCGTCGGGCCGCCTCGAGCTTGGGCCAGCTGCCGGTGCCGCCGGCATTCTTCACGATCAGCCAGTCCACACCCCGTTCGCGGAAGAAGGCGATCTCGTCCTCGACCGTGAAGGGCGGATGGGCGATCTGGAATTCGCCGTTCGGGAAAGGAAAGGTGCCGCTCGGAGCCTCGATCTGGCGGACGATCAGCCAGCGGCCCTCGGTGGCGAGATTGGCATAATCCTCGAGCGTGCGCCGTCCGGTAGCGATGAAGACCGTCGCTCCCGGCGGAACATGGGCGGCGGCCTCGCGCTCATGGTCGATCATCACCCAGCGGTCTTGGGGGCCGGGCCGCCATTCGGGGCGCAGGATCTTCAGATGCGGCAAACCGAACTCGGCTGACACTTCCGCCGCCCGCCGGGCCATGCGATGGGCGAAGGGGTGGGTGGCGTCGATCACTGCCCCGATGCGGTTGCGGGCGAGCCATTCGCGATAGGCCGCGCGGCCGCCGAAACCGCCGATCCGGGTTTCGACCCCGAGAGGCACCGGCGCCCGCGTCAGACCGGCCAGCGAGGCGACGATATCGAGCCCGGGCCGGTCCATCACCCTTTCGCACAGTTGCCGCGCCTCGCTCGAGCCGGCCAGAACCAGAAGCTTCATCCCTGCCTCCCTGTTGCCGTTCCCTGCCATCGTCCCTCCGCTTCCTCAGCCTGCCGCGCCAGCGAGCCGGCGCACCGGCCGCGGCGTCGCCTGCCCGACGATCCGCCCCTGCCGGTCCACCACCAGCGTGTCAAAGAGCGTATCGTCGGACGCCCCCCCGGCCAGCAGCTTCGCCGCTTCGTTCTGCGCCTTCCGGGCGACGAGATCGGCCAGCGGCGGGCCCGCCCGTTCAAGCGCGGCCATGCCGGTCGGCGCATCGGACACGTCGACAAGCCCCGCTTCCCGCGCCCAGCGGCCGAGGCGGGCCATGTCGAGCGTCGAGCGGCCCGAATGCAGATCGCGCGCCCCTTGGGCCAGCTTGGCCATCTTGGCGAAACCGCCGGCGATGGTCAGCCGCGGCACCGGGTGGCGGCGAAGATATTTCAGCATGCCGCCGACGAAATCGCCCATGTCGATCAACGCCTCCTCGGGCAGGGAGAAATGCCGCCGCACCGCATTTTCCGATGTCGCTCCGGTCGCTCCGGCAAGATGGACGAGGCCCGAAGCCCGGGCGACGTCGATGCCGCGGTGGATCGAGGCGATCCAGGCGGCGCAGGAGAAGGGACGGACGATGCCGGTTGTGCCGAGAATGGAGAGTCCGCCGCGGATGCCGAGCCGCGGGTTCCAGGTCTTCGCCGCCAGCGCCGCGCCTCCGGGGATCGACAGGGTGATCTCGATGTCGGGCGACCGGCCGAAGCGGGCGGCCTCCTCTTCCACCACCGCTCGCATCATCTTCCGCGGCACCGGGTTGATCGCGGGCTCGCCCAGCGGAATCGGCAGGCCCGGCCTCGTCACCGTGCCGACGCCTTCGCCGGCGCGAAACACCACCCCGCCCGAAGAGGGCCGCACCCGGGCGCGGATGAGCGCGCCATGGGTGATATCCGGGTCGTCGCCCGCATCCTTGACGATGCCGGCCTCGGCCCAGCCGTCGCCGCACCGCCCTTCGGCCACCGCGAAGGACGGCCGCTCGCCCCGCGGCAGGGCGATGCGGACGGTTTCGGGGATTTCCCCGCTCCACAGGCCGATCAGCGCGGCCCGGGTGGCGGCGGTGGCGCAGGCGCCGGTGGTCCAGCCCCGCCGGAGCGGCCCGGCCGCCGCGCCGCCCCTGTCCGCAGATGTCACCGGCCGCTTCTCCATGCCGTTCTTATAACGCCGGGCGTGGCCGGGGGCAGCCGCAATCTTGCGGGTCATGCAGGCCGCAGCGGGCGCAGGGCCGGGAATGGACGGCTTTGCCCGCAGAGCCGGGGCCGGGGAGAAGGCCCCGCTCCGTCCGGCCGTTCGCGAGCCGCATCCCTCATCTGCAGGCCCACCCCCGGCAGGCATGCGAGCGCGTTCCCGCTCTCGCACACCGCCACGCTCCGTGACCTGGTCCCGGGGGCTTCCGCAGGTCCCCTCCTTCTGCGATAGAGCCTCCGAAAGCGGGTGCAAGCCCCCTGCTCCGGGAGAACGCCATGGTTTCGACACGGCCCGACCTGCCCCCCTTCCCGCCGACAAATGGCGGCGCTCCCTGGCCCGAGTTCCTGCCGGGCTGGGTCTGGCTCTGTGGCGCCGGCCCCGGCGATCCGGGGCTTCTGACGCTCCACGCCCTGAATGCCCTCGGCCAGGCCGACACGATCGTCCATGATGCCCTCGTCGGCCCCGGGATCCTTGAGCTTGCCCGGCCCGATGCCGAGCGAATCTATGCCGGCAAGCGCGGAGGCAAGCCCTCGCCGAAGCAGGAAGACATCACCCGCCGCCTGATCTCCCTGGCACGGCAGGGGCGCCGGGTGCTGCGGCTCAAGGGGGGAGATCCGTTCGTCTTCGGTCGCGGTGGCGAGGAAGGCATGGCGCTGGCCCGCGCCGGCATTCCCTTCCGCATAATCCCCGGCATCTCGGCCGGCATCGGCGGACTGGCCTATGCCGGCATTCCCGTCACCCATCGCACCGTCAACCAGTCGGTCACCTTCCTCACCGGCCACGACCAGAGCGGGGCGACGCCCACGCGCATCGACTGGGCGGCGGTGGCCCGTGCCTCGGAAGTGCTGGTGATCTACATGGGGCTGAAACATCTGGGACGCATCGTCCGCCAGCTCATGGAAGCGGGCCGGGCGGCGGACGAGCCTGTCGCCATCGTCACCAATGCCACGCTGCCGGGCCAACGGGTGCTCGAAACCACGCTCGGCAACGCCGAAAGGGACGCGGCGTCGGCCGGTCTTGTGCCTCCTGCGATCATCTGTGTCGGCCCCGTCGTTTCGCTCAGGGAACTGCTGGCCTAGCATGACCGGGCCGCGCCATCTTCCGCCCCTGGCGACTGAGCCGCCGAACCGCCGGCGGTTGCGCCTTGCCCTTCCGCGCCGCCTCGGTCAGGATCCGGGCCATGACGGATCATTCAGCGACCGACCCCGCCACCGCCCGCAGGGGGCACGGCCTCCTGATCGCCGCGCCGGCCTCGGGCAGCGGCAAGACCACCCTCACCCTGGGCATTCTTCGTGCCCTTGCCCGTCGCGACGTGCCCGTGCGCGGCGCCAAGAGCGGGCCCGACTATATCGACCCGCGTTTCCACGAGGCCGCCTCGGGCAGCGACTGTCTCAACCTCGATCCATGGTCGATGACGCCGGAGCGGATCCGTGCTCTCGCGGCCGGGCCGGGGCTTCTCGTCATGGAGGGGGCGATGGGGCTGTTCGACGGTGCTCCACCCGACGGCCGCGGCGCCAGCGCCGATCTCGCCCGCATCCTCGGTGTGCCCGTGGTGCTGGTGGTCGATGCCGCCCGCATGGGCCATTCGGTGGCACCGCTGGTGCGCGGGTTTGTCGAACACGACCCGGAGGTGCGGATTGCCGGCGTCATCCTCAACAAGGTCGGTTCGGCCCGCCATGAACGGATGCTGCGCCACGCTCTCGCTCCGCTCGGCGTCGCCGTGCTCGGCGTGGTGCTTCGGCAGGACGGGCTGGCGCATCCGGCACGCCATCTCGGCCTCGTTCAGGCCGGGGAACGGGCCGATCTCGAACTCTGGCTCGACGAGGTGGCGGCGATCGTCGAGGAGGCCGTCGATCTTGCGGCGCTCGCCCGCCTCGCCGCGCCCCTGCCGCCGCCGACCGAAGCTCCGGCGCTTCCGCCGCCCGCCACCCGCATCGCCATGGCCGCCGATCAGGCCTTCGGCTTCGCCTATCCGCATCTCATCGACGACTGGCACCGCGCCGGCGCCGCCATCGAGCTGTTCTCGCCGCTCGCCAACGAACCCCCGCCCGAGGCCGATCTCGTCTGGCTGCCCGGAGGCTATCCCGAACTTCATGCCGGACAGATTGCCGCTGCCGAAACCTTCCGCCGCGGCATGGAACGCCACGTCGCCCGCGGTGGTGCGGTCCATGGCGAATGCGGCGGCTTCATGGTGATGGGCGACGGGCTGATCGACGGAGAGGGGCACAGACATGCCATGCTCGGCCTGCTGCCGCTCGAGACCTCCTTCGAGAATCCGCGACTCCATCTCGGCTATCGCCGCCTTCTCCCGCTCGCCGGGCCCTGGAAGATGCCGTTGGCCGGACATGAATTCCATTATGCCCGCACCATCTGGCAGAAGGGCGCTGCGCTTTTCGCCGTTGCCGATGCCGAAGGCGGCACCCTGCCGCCGGCGGGCATCGCCAGAGGGGCGGTCACCGGCTCCTTCATGCATGTGATCGATCGGCTGCCGCCCGATCTCTCGCCACCTCCGACCACGATGCGCCAGGGTGAAGAACGGGAAACAGAATCATGAAATACAAGGACCTTTCCCATTGGATGGAACGCGCCGGCGCCTGGGCGGAAGACTATCTCACCCATCTGCGCGACCGGCCGGTGCGCCCGCAACTCGCGCCGGGGGAATTCGCCGCGCGCCTGCCCGCGGCGCCGCCCGAAGAGCCCGAGCCGATGGAGGCGATCTTTGATGATTTCGCCCGTCTCGTGCCCGATGCCATGACCCATTGGCAGCACCCGCGCTTCTTCGCCTATTTCCCCGCCAACGCCTCGGCCGCCTCGATGGTGGCCGAGCAGCTCGCCAATGCCATGGCGGCCAATGCCATGCTGTGGCAGACCGCGCCGGCAGCGACGGAGATGGAGCAGGTGATGATCCGCTGGCTCGCCCGGGCCCTCGGGCTGCCGGACGCCTTCAGCGGCACGATCCACGACACCGCCACCACCGCCACGCTCTCGGCGGTGCTGACCATGCGCGAGAAGGCCCTTGATTTCGCCGGCATTTCCGAGGGGCTGGCCGGCGGCCCGCAACTGCGATTCTACGTCTCGCGCGAGGCCCATTCCTCGATCGACAAGGCCATGCGGATCGCCGGCATCGGCGAGAACAACCTGCACCGTCTGCCGACCCGGCCCGATCTCTCCCTCGACCCCGAGGCGCTCGCTGCCGCCATCCGCCTCGACCGGGCGGAGGGGCATCGGCCGGCAGGGCTGATCCTTACTGCCGGCGGCACATCGGTCGGCGCCTTCGACGATCTGCCACCCCTTCTCGACATTGCCGAGGCCGAAGCTCTGCCGACCCATCTCGATGCCGCCTGGGCCGGCTCGGCGATGATCTGCCCCGAATTCCGCCCGCTCTGGGAGGGAGTCGAACGGGTCGATTCGCTGGTCTTCAACCCGCACAAATGGCTCGGCGCCCAGTTCGACTGCGCCGTGCAGTTCCTCAGGCGGCCCGAGGAGCAGATCCGCACCCTGTCGCTCAAGCCGGCCTATCTCCAGACGGCCGGAGCCGGGGAGGTGACCGATTTCAACGACTGGACCGTACCGCTCGGCCGCCGCTTCCGTGCCCTCAAGCTGTGGTTCGTGCTCAGGGCCTACGGGCTCGAAGGTCTGCGGCGGATGATCCGCAACCATGTCGCTTGGGCCGAGGCGCTGGCCAGCAGGATGGCGACTCTCGAAGGCATCGAGATCGTCACCCCGCCGTCGCTCTCCCTCTTCACCTTCCGGGTCGCAAGAGCGGCGAGCGCGGCGGAAGACGACCGGCTGACCCGGGCGCTCCTTGCGCGGATCAACGAGGACGGGCGCATCTTTCTCACCCCGACCGAGCATGGCGGGCGAGCGGTGATCCGCGTTGTCGTCGGTCAGTTCGAAACCACCGGGGAGGACGTGATGCTGGTGGCCGATGTGGTACGGGAATGCCTCACGGGGCTGGGCGATGTATGAGCAACGCCGGGGCGGCACCGACATCCCTGCAATCGACGATATTGCCATGAATCGGCGTTTCTTCAGCTTGTTACGTGCTGTTCTTCATGTTCCTTACGCCATCTTTGCCGCGCTTCTCCTGCTTGCGCCCCTGCCCGCCTCGGCGCAACGATTGCCCCAGCCGATCCATGCGCCGGTGAGCGACTTTCCCGGTATCCTGCCCCAGGCAATGGAAGACGCGATCGACTGGCGCCTCGCGGCGATCCGCGCGAAAAAGGGAGTGGATCTGCGGGTGCTGATCGTCGATGCGCCGGCCCGGTTCGGCTTTCGCGGCGACACCCCGGCCTTCGCCGAGACCATGTTCCGTGAGTGGGTGATCGGCGGGCCGTCCGAACGCGGCGCGCTTCTGGTCGTCGCGCTCGCGGGGCGCGAGGGCAAACCCGCTCATGCCCTCGTCATCGGCAAGGGGATCGACCGGCGCCGCGCCCGGGCGATGGAGGAGGCGCTGGCCGATCAGCTCGTGCCGCGGCTTGCCGCCGGGCGCGTGCCCGAAGGGATCGAGGCTGGCATCTTCGCCATGCTCGATGCGGCCGATTTCGAATCCCTGCCCGACCGCTCCAGCTGGGTGGACTGGATCAACATCCTCGCCCCCTTTGTCGCGATCGCGGTCTCCATCTTCTATGCCTGGTGGCAAATGGTCCGGCGCAAGGGCGAAAAACCCGAATGAATCGGGAACGCCGGGTGAACAGGATGAATTCTCCCACCGCGAACAGGCATATTCTCACCATCTTTCAGCAGGATAAGGACCATAGCTGACAGATGGGATGAAGATCATTTCCTGTTCCCTTGTGAAAGCTCCTTCTTCCAGCACTCTGCCAGAGTGTCCACCGCCTTGACGAAGAGCGAGACATCTGTGCCGACGGCGACGAAATTTGCCCCGAGTTCAATGCATTCGCGGGCAAACTTCTCGTCGGATGCGAGAATGCCTGCCGCCTTGCCGGCCTCGCGGATCCGCAGGATGGCGTCCTCGATGAAGCGGCGCACCTCCGGGTGCATCGGATTTCCCGGATGACCGAGCGAGGCGGCGAAATCCCACGGACCGATGAAAACCCCGTCGATTCCCTCGACCGTCAGGATGGCATCGAGCGCCTCATAGGCTTCGCGGCTCTCCATCTGCACGAGAAGACAGATCTCTTCGTTGGCGTGCAGGAGATACGCGCGATCGCGGCCCCAGCCGGCGGCGCGGACGATGCCGGCGAAACCGCGCACCCCTTCGGGCGGGTAGCGCACCGCCTCGGCCATGCGTCGCGCCTCCTCGGCGGAGTTCACCAGCGGCACCAGCACGGTCATTGCCCCGGCATCGAGCACCTGCTTGATGATCCAGGGCTCCCCGGCCGGCACGCGGACCACGGCGTGGGTGTCGAAGGGGGCGATCGCCCGGAGCTGCTCGGCAATCCCGGTGAGGGTGTTGAGGCCGTGTTCGCCGTCTATCAGCAACCAGTCGAACCCGGCGGCCGCCGAGATCTCGGCCGTGGTCGGCGAGGCCAGCGCCTGCCAGAAACCGATCTGGAGCCGCCCTTCGGCAAGCGCCCGCTTGAAACCGTTTTGCTGCATCGCACGCTCTCCCGGCTGCTGCCTCCCGTTTCTTCCTTCACTAAAGGACGGCATCGGGCCGAGGGCAACCCCCCGCGCAAATGACGCGATGTCGGGCGGGAAGCCGTGTGCCGAGGGCTTGATCCCGCCAGATGAATGAACAATCGTTCACCACGATGACATCGCAGCAACGTCAATTCGCAGGAAGGAGGGGACATCATGCAGAGCGCAGATCTCAAGGCGGTGGTGACAGGGGGCGCTTCGGGGCTGGGCGAGGCGACGGTGCGGGCGATCCGCGAGCGGGGCGGCCGGGCGGCGATCTTCGATCTCAACGCCGAGAAGGGCGCCGCCCTTGCCGCCGAACTCGGTGAAGGCGTGAGCTTTCACGCGGTGGACGTGACCGACGAAGCCGCCGTCGCCGCCGCGCTCGACGCCGCCGATGCCGCCATGGGCGGGCTCAACATGGCGGTCAACTGCGCCGGCATCGCCATTGCCGAGAAGGTGGTCGGTCGCGACGGGCCCCATGATCTCGGCCGATTCCGCAAGGTGATCGACATCAACCTCGTCGGCACCTTCAACGTGATGCGGCTGGCCGCTGCCCGCATGGCCGCCAACACCCCCAACGCCGACGGGGAACGCGGCGTGATCGTCAACACCGCCTCGATCGCCGCCCTCGAGGGGCAGAAGGGGCAGATCGCCTATGCCGCCTCGAAGGGGGGCGTCGCCGGGATGACGCTGCCTGCCGCGCGCGATCTGGCGCGCGAGGGCATCCGGGTGAACACCATCGCGCCGGGGTTGTTCGAGACGCCGATGTTCGAGGGGCTGAACGAGGAAGCGAAGGCCGAACTGGCGAAGGACGTGCTCTTTCCGCGCCGGCTCGGCCGGCCGGCGGAATATGCCGCGCTGGTGCTGTTCCTCGCCGAGAACCCTTACATGAACGGTGCGCTGGTCAGGATCGACGGCGGCATCCGCCTGCCCTGACGGGCGAGGACAGCGCGTGGGCAGGCTGGGCCGAGCGGCCGCCGATGCGCGCTCTGCCGGGACCATCCGGCCGCCGATGCGGCCGGCGCGCCGATGACAGAGCCGATGCCGCGGGCGCCCGGTGCAGAGGCGGACGCCTCCGATCGGGACGAGGACCATCCGGGGCGGGGCTGCGGCTCAGCCCCCTCCCCGGCCCTTCGTGCCGCCCTCCCTGCCTGATGGTGCCGCAGCCGCGATCTTCGCCAGATCCTGGGCGATGGCCCAGGCGCCCTTCACCCGGTCGGCCTCGCCCGACCAGTCGCGCCGCACGATCAGCTTCTCGCCCTTCACCCTTGCCAGCCCCTTCTGGCGCTGGAGCCACTCCACCAGCCCCGCCGGATGGGGGAAGCGGTCCTCGTGGAAGCGGATCGTCGCCCCCTTCGGACCGGCATCGAGCCGGGCGATGTGAGCACGCTTGGCCATGGCCTTGATGCGGACCACGTTGAGCAGCATCTTCACCTCGCGCGGCAGCTTGCCGAAGCGGTCGATCATCTCGGCGGCGAAGCTCTCGAACTCCTCGCGCCGCTCGAGGGTCGAAAGGCGCCGGTAGAGGCCGAGGCGAAGGTCGAGATCGGGGACGTATTCCTCGGGGATCAGCACCGGCACGCCGAGATTGATCTGCGGCGACCAGTCGTCGGCGGCCTCGGGCAGCCCCTCGATCTCGCCGGCCCTGAGCTTGGCGATCGTCTCTTCGAGCATCTGCTGGTAAAGCTCGAAGCCGACCTCGCGCACATGGCCCGACTGCTCGTCGCCGAGAATGTTGCCGGCGCCGCGGATGTCGAGGTCGCGGGCGGCGATGGTGAAGCCGGCACCGAGCCCGTCAAGCGCGGCCAGCACCTGCAATCGCCGCTCGGCCTGCGGCGTGAGCTTCTGGCGCGGTCTGGTCGTGAGATAGGCATAGGCCCGGATCCGCCCTCGGCCGACCCGCCCGCGGATCTGGTAGAGCTGTGCGAGGCCGAACATGTCGGCCCGCCAGACGATCAGCGTGTTGGCCGAAGGGATGTCGAGCCCCGATTCGATGATGCTGGTGGCAAGGAGCACGTCGCTCCGCCCGTCATAGAAGGCGTTCATGCGCCGGTCGAGCTCGCGGGCCGGCATCTGTCCGTGAGCGACGGTCACGCTCACCTCGGGCACCTGCTCGGCGAGGAAGGCTTCCATCTCGGCGATGTCCTCGACACGCGGAACGACGAAGAAGCTCTGCCCGCCGCGATATTTCTCCCGCAATAGCGCCTCGCGCACCGTCACCGTGTCAAACTCGCTGACATAGGTCCGCACGGCCAGCCGGTCCACCGGCGGGGTGGAGATGATCGAAAGATCCCGCACGCCCGAAAGCGCCATCTGCAAGGTGCGGGGGATCGGGGTCGCGGTGAGGGTGAGCGCATGGAGTTCGGCGCGCATCTCCTTCAGCCGCTCCTTGTGGGTGACGCCGAAATGCTGCTCCTCGTCCACGATCATCAGTGCCAGATCGCGGAACTTCACCGCCTTGCCCAGAAGGGCATGGGTGCCGATGACGATATCGACCGTGCCGTCGGCCAGCCCCGCCTTCACCGCTGCCTGCTCCTTCGCTGAAACGAAGCGCGAGAGGTGGCCGATCTTCACCGGAAAGCCGCGGAAGCGTTCGGTGAATGTGCGGTAATGCTGGCGCGCCAGCAGCGTGGTCGGGGCGATGAGGGCCACCTGCCTGCCCGCCATCGCCGCCACGAAAGCCGCCCGCATCGCCACCTCGGTCTTGCCGAAGCCGACATCGCCGCAGACAAGCCGGTCCATCGGGTGGCCCGAGGCCATGTCCTCGAGCACGGCCTCGATCGCCGCCTGCTGATCCTCGGTTTCGGTCCAGGGAAAGCGGGCGCAGAAATCGGCCCAGGCACCGGGTGGCGGGGTGAGCACCGGCGCCTGCCTCAGCGCCCGTTCGGCGGCAATGCGCAACAGCTTGTCGGCAATGTCGCGGATGCGTTCCTTCATCCGTGCCTTGCGCGCCTGCCAGGCGGCGGAGCCCAGCCGGTCGAGCGGCGCCTCGCCTTCGCCATAGCGCGAGAGCAGCTCGACATTCTCCACCGGCAGGTAGAGCCGGTCGCCACCGGCATATTCGAGCGCGAGGCATTCATGCGGTGCACCGGCGGCCGTCACCTTCTCGAGGCCGAGATAACGGCCGATGCCGTGTTCGACATGAACGACGAGATCGCCCGGCGAGAGCGCCGCCACCTCCGTGAGCGCCTCCTCGGCCCGCTTGCGCCGGCGGCTGGTGCGGGCGAGCCGTTCGCCGAAGATGTCCTCCTCGGAGATCACCGTCAGCCCCGGCGCCTCGAAACCGTGCTCGAGCGGCCAGGTGACGAGCAGCACCTCTCCCGGCGAGCCGGCAGGGGGTGGGGCGAGATCGGCCAGATGCGGCACCGGACGGGCGTCGGCGATACCTTCGTCCTCGAGGAGATGACCGATCCGCTCCCGCGCACCCTCGCTCCAGGCGGCAAGAACGACATGGCCTTCCCGTCGTCGCGCCTTCACATGGGCGACGAGAGCGGGAAAGAGCCCCCCTTCGGCCCCCTGGCGCTCGGGGGCGAAATCGCGCCCGAGCCGACCGCCGGCGTCGATGATGCCAGGGCCGGGTGGCAGCGGCCGCGGCGCGAAGATGCGCCGGTCGAAGCGGCCAAGCGCCCTCTCGAACTCTTCGGGAGAAAGATGCAGCGCCTCGGGGGGCACCGGCTTGTAGGGGCTGTCGAAGCGGCCCTTCCGTGCCATCGCCTCGGCGCGGACGCGGAATTGTTCGTTCACCATCTGCCAGCGTTCCAAGGACCGGGCCGCGAGGCCCACCTCCAGGGTGATGAAGGCACCCTCGGGCAGATGGTCGAACAGCGTGTCGAGCCGTTCGTGAAAGAAGGGCAGCCAGTGCTCCATCGCCGGGTGCTTCTGCCCGGCCGAGACGGCCTCGTAGAGCGGATCGGCCTCGCCGCCGGTGCCGAATTCGTGGCGGTAACGCCGGCGGAAGCGGCGGATCGCCGCCTCGTCGAGGATGATTTCGCTGACCGGGGCTAGTTCGATGCGCTTCAGCTTCTCGACCGTGCGCTGGGATTCGGGGTCGAAGCGGCGCACCCCGTCGAGAATGTCGCCGAAGAAGTCGAGCCGCACCGGCCCGGCGGCACCGGGCGCCCAGAGATCGATGATGCCGCCGCGAATGGCAAAGTCCCCCGGCTCGACCACCATCGGCGCCCGGTTGTAGCCCATGCGCGCCAGCCAGGCCCTGAGCGCCCCTTCGTCGATCGCGCGGCCGACCTCGGCGACAAAGGAGGCTTCGGCCACGCTCTCGCGCGGCGGCACGCGCTGGGTGGCAGCGTTGAGCGTGGTCAGGAGCACGAAGGGAAATCGCGGCCTTGTGGCGAGGAAGGCCAGCGTCGCCATCCGCTCGGCGAGAAGCACCGGGTTGGGCGAGATGCGGTCGTAGGGCTGACAGTCCCAGGCCGGAAAGGTGAAGACCGGCAGATCGGGTGCGAACACGCCGAGTGCAGCCCGCATGGCCGCCATTGCCCGGTCGTCACGGGCAATGTGCAGGACGGGCGCGCCCTTGCGGGCGACGAGATCGGCCAGAAGCCGTGCGTCATGCCCCTTCGGCGCCCCGGAAACGGTAACGGCTGCCGGCGCCGGCGGGCTGGCGGTCTTTCGTGCGGGAGATGCCTGTGCCATGGGCGCTCTTTAGTGAGCCCGGGGACCGGGTGCAATCACTGCCATTCCCATCTCCCGACGGGTTTTCTCATGCCGGCTGCCCCGGCCCGAAGGCCGGGGGTATCTTTCGCCTCCAGCCGGGCACGATCCCCTCCCTGTGCCTCAGGCAAGTGCGGGTTCGGGGAAGAGTGCCCGCACGTCCTCGGTGAAGGACTGGGCCACATCCTCGATCTCGCCTTTCGAGACATGGCGCGTCAGAAGCTCGAGGACGGCGCGGATCTCCCTTTCGGGATCCGCCATCCGGTCGGGAGCGAAGCGCCCCGCCACCGCCTCGATGAAGGCCTCGCGCTTGCGCAGCTTCGCGGGCGTGCGCCCCGGCACGTAGGATTCATAATAGATGCCGCGAATGAGCGTCGGCAGCTGGTCGCCGAGATCGGCGGCCTCGTTCGGAGCGAGATTGTCGCGCACCGTCTGCAGGACCGCCCGCAAAAGCCGGTAAGCCCGCTCCTTGTCCTGCCAGCCGAGGATCTCCATCAGCTCGTTGAGCCAGGTGTTGGCGTCCTTTACGGCATTGTCGAAGAGTTTGAGACCAAGCTTGCTCATCGTCACCTCCCTTCAGCCCATGCGTCCGTTCGCGTCTCTCCCTTCGAGATATGGGGATCGCGCCGGCACGGTTGAAGGGTCAGCCGGGGGTCATGTCGAGCACGGCCCGGGCTGCCGCCTCGCCCGGGAACGCCTCGACGATGCGGAGCCGTTCCCGGGTCAGCGCCATCGCCTCGCGCTGGGCGGCACGGGCGGCATCGTTCTCGAGAAGCTGGGTCGCCTGATCGGCGATCGGCTCGGGGCGGCAGTCGGGGCCGAGGCATTCGGGCACGGCACGGCTTTCGCTCACGAGATTGACGAGGGTGACGGTGTCGATCCTGAGCCGGGCGCGCAGAAGATGCCAGGTGAGGGGGTTGAGCCCGTAGGCAATGACCATCGGCGTGTCGGCTGCGGCCAGCTCGAGCGACACCGTGCCCGAAGCGGCGATGGCGGCGTCAGCGGCGACGAGGGCCGTGCGCTTCAGGGCCTCGGCGGCCGCGTCCGCCCTGCCCCGCGGGTCGATGAAATGGGGCCGCAGCGGCCATGAACCGGCCCGGGCGATGACCGCATCCGCCACGCCCGGTGCCAGCGGCACCACCACCTCGAGACCCGGGAAGCGGGCGGCAAGGGGCGCGAGGGCAGCGCCGAACACCGTCATGTGGCGGCGGATCTCCCCCAGGCGCGAGCCGGGCAGCACGGCCAGAAGCGGCGTATCGGGGGCGATGCCCCGTTCGGCACGAAAGGCGGCGCCGGCCTCGGGGCCGGGCCAGGGATCTGCGAAGACCGGATGGCCGACGAAACGGGCCGCCATGCCCGCCGCCTCCATGAGCGGCGGCTCGAAGGGCAGAAGGCAGAGCACGGTGTCGACGAAGGCGGCCATGTGCCTTGCCCGTTCCGGCCGCCAGGCCCAGACGGAAGGGGCGACATAGTGCACCACCTTGAGATCGGGCAGCGCCGCCTTCACCCGCCGCGCGAGGCGCAAGGTGAAATCGGGGCTGTCGATCGTCACGAGAATGTCGGGTCGGGTGGCGAGAATCGCTCTCTCCGCCTGCCGCAGCCGCGCGAGGAGCCGCGGCAGGCGCGGCAGCACCTCGACAAGGCCCATGACGGCAAGATCCTCGATCAGGAAGAGGCTTTCGAGCCCCTGCGCTTCCATCGCCGGGCCGCCGATGCCGCTGAAGCGGCTGTCGGGCGCCAGGGCCTTCAGGCCGGAAAGCAGCCGCCCGCCGAGCCGGTCCCCCGAAGCCTCGCCGGCGACGAGGAAGATGTGGGGGGCGGCGGCGTTCACGGCGCCAGCCCCTCCGGGCCGGGGCGCACCCAGAGAAAGAGCCCGGCCGCGTCCGCCGCCGCAACCGTCGCCTCGGCTTCGAGAACGAGCACCCCGCCGGCCTCGATGACGATGCCTCCGAGCCCGGCCCGTGCGGCGCGCACCACCGTTTCGGGACCGATGGCGGGCATGTCCACCCTGAGCTCCTGCCCCGGCTTCGGCGCCTTGAAGAAGAGGCCGCGCGGCGTCTTCGGCCGACGGGCCCGCAGGACCGGGTCGGTTCTCACCCGCTCGAGAAGCGCATCGGTGCCCTCGATGGTCTCGACCCCGAGACAGAGACCACCGGCCACGACGCAGGACTGGCCGATATCCGCCCGACCGATGGCCTGCTGGATGACCGCAGCCCGGGCGGCGTCGGCCTTGTCGGCATCGCCCGGAACGGCCTTCGTCAGCACGCCCGGGGGAGGCAGGAGATCGGGGGCGAGCTCCCACGGACCGCGGACACGGAAGCCTTCGGATTCGAGCATGGCGATCACGGCCCGCAGCAAGCCGTCATCGCCGCCGCCCATGGCAGCGAGAAGCTGCGGGGCGTGGCGGCGGAAGCCGCTGTCGAAGGCGGCCGGGTCGAGCGTCGGCCGCTCGAGCGCGCCGGCAAGGAAGAGATCGCCCACCCCGCGCATGCGAAGGGCGTCGAACAGGGCGCCGAGAGCCTCGAAACGGGCGGGGATGAAATGCACATCGGACGGCGCGTTTTCCTGCCAGCCGAGCGGAGCGAAGGACGCCACCGTCACCCGGCGCCCGGCCCGGGCCGCCGCCTCGGCCAGGTGACGGGGCAGCGCGCCGCGCCCGGCGATGATGCCGACGGGAGCGGCCGGTGCAAGCGGCGGATGGGGGCTGGCCGGCCTCATGGGGCGCCGTCACCACCGCCACGCGCCTCTCTCGCCGGCGTGAGGAAGGCGCGTTCGCTCGGTCCGGTCAGAAAGCGCAGCACATCGGCAACGAGATCGCTGTCGCCGAGTTCGGCCTCGAGGCGGGCGATGTTCTCGGCCAGCGTCCCGTCATCCGAAAACAGGATACGGTAGGCCTGCCTGAGGGCGCGGATCTCCTCCCGCGGTGCGCCACGGCGCTTGAGGCCGATCAGGTTGAGCCCCTCGAGCGCACCCCGCGGCCCGTGCACCAGAGCGTGGGGGATCACGTCATGGGTGACCATGGTCAGCGCGCCGATGATGGCACCGCGGCCGATGCGCACGAACTGGTGCACACCGGAAAGCCCGCCGATGATGACATCGTCCTCGATGACACAGTGACCGGCCAGCGCCGACTGGTTGGCCATGATCACCCGGTCGCCGACCCGGGCGTCGTGGCCGACATGGGCGCCGGCCATGAACAGGCAGTCGTCGCCTACGCGGGTAACGCCGCCGCCGCCCTCGGTGCCGATGTTCATCGTCACGGTCTCGCGGATGCGGTTGCGCCTGCCGATGACGAGGCGGGTCTTCTCGCCACGATATTTCAGATCCTGCGGCACCTCCCCGAGCGAAGCGAATGGGAAGACCACCGTTCCCGCCCCGATCTCGGTCTGCCCGGTGACGACCACATGGCTTTTCAGCACCACCCCCTCGCCGAGCACCACGTCGGGCCCCACGATCGAGAACGGGCCGACCACCGCTTCGGGGCCGATCACGGCGCCCTCCTCGACGAGGGCCGATGGGTGTATCCGGGCTGAAGGGTGAATGCTCATCGGATTCCCGGTCTGGAGGGTGGGGGCGGCAGGTCAGTCGCGCACATCGAGCATGGCGGAGAACTCGGCCTCGGCACAGACCTTGCCGTCAACCATGCCCTTGCCGACGAATTTCCAGATCCGCCCGCCCTTGCGCCGTACCTCGACATGAAGCTCGAGCACATCGCCCGGCACGACCGGGTTGCGGAAGCGGCCCTTGTCCACGGTCATGAAATAGACCAGCACCTCGCGGTCGCGCAGGCCGAGGGAATGGGAGACCAGCACCGCTGCCGTCTGGGCCATGGCCTCGATGATCGTCACCCCCGGCATGATCGGCATCTGCGGAAAATGCCCCTGGAAATGGGGCTCGTTGAAAGTGACGTTCTTGATGCCGACCGCGCTTTCGTTGATGCGGATGTCCACTACCTTGTCGATGAAGAGGAAAGGGTAGCGGTGGGGGATGCGGCGCTGGATGTCGGCGAGATCGGAGACGGTGACGGCATCTTCGGTGGCTTCCGTGGCGGTGTCGGTCATCTGGCCCTCGTGATGGCTGCGCCTCGCGGCGTCGTTTGCTGTCGTGGCCTCGCCCTAGCAATTCGCCCTGTGGCTGACAAGCGTGCCGCGGCGATGGCGGCGGCGGAAGGGCGGTCAGTTGCCGGCAGGAGCCGGGGCGGGCTGTCCGCCCTGCGGAAGCGGTGCGGGGTTTTCCGTCCCCGGGGTGTCGGAAAGCGGCGTGCCGAGGGAGAAGCCACCGATGGGAGCGGCCGATGGAGCGGCCGGTGCCGGCGACGGGGAAGGGTTGATGCCGCCTTCTCCCTGTGGCGGTGTCAGATCGCGATCGACAAGGGCGATCAGCCGGTCGGTCATGTCGGCGGCCGGGGCGGCATAGATCGTCATCCGCTTGTCGAGCACGATGCGGGCGCCGGTTTCCTCGGTCAGCCGGATCACGAGGCGGCCGACCTCGGAGAAGAATCTGAGCCGTCTTTCGTTGAGCCGGCCGAGGATCGCCTGTTCCTTGGCCGCCTGCTCCTTGCGGATCTTCTCGACCTTGGTGTTGAAGGCCTCGGCCAGCACCCGGAACTCGCCCGGCTCCATCTGCCGGCGTCTTTCCGCCAGTGCCTTTTCCTCTGCCTCGAGCTCCTTCTCGATCCGCCGGTTTTCGGCGGCAAGCTCCTGGCTGAGGGTGCGGATCTCGGCAAGGATCGCCTGACCGTAACGGCTTTCGTTGAAGAGTCTCTCCTGGTCGATGACGATCACCCGCCCGAAAGGCGCCTCCGCTCCGCCATTCGGGCCCTTGCCGCTGCCAGCCACGGCAGGCGGGAGAGGCGCCTGCGCGGCGATCAGGCCGAGGACCAGCGCGGCGGCGAACCGTCGCAGGGGCGATGCGGCTTCCGGCCGCCGCCGCCCCCTGCCCTTTCCCGTGGGGCCGGAAAGAAGCTGTTCACGCCGCGGCCCGGTCATGATCAGAAGGCGGACTGGATGGTGAGCTCGAAACTCTGGGTCTTGTCATAGCTCAGCGTCTTGAGCGGCCGCATGAAGTTGAAGCGCAAGGGGCCGATCGGCGTCTTCCAGAAGATCGAGAAGCCGGCGGTGGCCCGCAGCTGGGCGCTGGCATCGGTGCCGGCCGGCAGTGTGCCGTCGAGCCCCCAGACCGAGCCGACATCGACAAAGGCCCCGCCGTTGATGCCATATTCCTCGGGCAGCCCGATCGGGAACTGGGCCTCGAAGCGGGCGACGGCGAAGAAGTTGCCGCCGAGCGCGTCTCCCGTGCCCGGATCACGAGGGCCGATGCCGTTGCGCTGGAAGCCGCGCATCCTGCCGCCGTTGAGGAAGAAGCGTTCGGTGATGTGGCTGCGGCCCGAAAGCGCCTTGACCGCCCCGAATTCGAGATCGGCCGAGAGTGTCACGTCCTCGCCGAAGGTCCTGACCTGTCCGCCGACAAGCCCGGTCGCCTTGATGTAGTTGCGACTGCCGCCGATCCCGGCGAACTCGCCCGAGAAGCGCAGCCGCACCCCGCGCGAGGGGTCGTAGCCGCGCCCGCGGGTGTCGTAGCTGTAGCTCGCGAGAATCGCGCTCGAGGTGACGCTGGCAGGTTCGGCCGTGATGTAGGCAGAGGCGCCGGCATCGATGTTGGTCAGATCGACCTTCTGGAACCGGTAGCCGAGGCTGATCCGCCCGTAGAGCGAGGCCGGGAAGGCGATCGACGGGTTGAAGCTCAGGATCCTGCGGTCGAAAGGCTCGGCGAAATGCTTGGTGGTGTAGTAGTTCGCCGCGATTCCGGCCTCGAGATCGCGGTCGAGGAAGGCCGGTTCGACGAAGCTGAAGGTGTAGTTCTGGTCGGAGACCCCGAAGCCGGCATCGAGCACCAGCTTCTGCCCGCGGCCGAGGAAGTTGTCCTCGGTGAGCTTGATGGTGGTGCCGACGCCCGAAGAGGTCGAGTAGCTGACGCCGAAGGTGAGCGAGCCCGTGGGCTGCTCCTCGACCTTGACATCGACGATCACGTCCTCGGACGTCGAGCCCGGCCGGGTGCTGACGTCCACCGAGCTGAAATAGCCCAGTGCCCGGATCCGTTCCGCGGCACGGGCGATTTCGCGCGGGTTGAACGGATCGCCCTCGGCAAAGCGGAACTGGCGACGGATCACCTTGTCGAGGGTGGTCGTGTTGCCGCTGATGTCGATCCGTTCGACGAAGACCCGCGGGCCGCGTTCGAGCACCAGGGTGAGATCAAGGGTGCGCGTGTCGTCGTTGCGGCGGATCCGCGGCGTCACCCGCACGAAACTCAGGCCCTTGTCGGAGGCCAGCCGCTCCATGCGCTCGATCGCCTTTTCGATCAGCACCGGCGAATAGATCTTGCCGCTTCTGAGCCGCGCAACTTTCTCGAAGGGGGCAGGGTCGATATCGGGCAGGCTGCTCGTCACCTCGATCTTGCCGAAGCGATATTGCTGCCCCTCCTGCACCTTGATGGTGAGGAAGAAGGCGTCACGCGCGCGGGAGAATTCGGGCGTGATCGAGACGACCTTGAAGTCGATGTAGCCGCGCGAATGATAGAAGTCGGTCAGGAGCTGCCTGTCGAATTCCAGCCGGTCGGGCAGGAAGTTGTCGGCCCGGATCAGCCGCCGCAGGATGCCGGCCTGCTTCGAGGCCAGCACCCGGCGCAGGCGGCGGTCGGAGAAGGCCTTGTTGCCGACGAAGCCGATCCGCTCGATCTCGATCACGTCGCCCTCGTCGATCTCGAACACCACATCGACCCGGTTGCCCTCGCGCGGGATGATGCGGGGGCGGACGATGGCGTCATGCCGGCCGGCCTGGCGATAGGCGTCGAGGATCGCGGCAGCGTCGGCCTCGGCCTGGGCCGGGTTGTAGACGAGGCGCGGCTTGAGTCCGACGAGCTTGATCAGATCCTCGTCCTTGAGCTTGCGGTTGCCCTCGATGCTGACCCGGTTGACGAGGGGGTATTCCTTGACGGTGACGATGAGCGTGCCGCCGCGCGGGCTGATGTCCACCTGCTCGAAGAGGCCGGACTGGACAAGTCGCTGATAGGCCGCGTCGATCTCGGCAGCAGAGTAGCTCTTTCCGGTCTTGAGGCCGAGATAGGCCCGCACCGTGGCCTCGTCGACCCGTTCGTTGCCCTTCACGACGATGCGGCTCACGGCAAAGCTCTGGGCCTCTGCCCTGATCTCGGGCAGGCTGGTGACGAGGAGAGCAAGGCTCACCGCTCCGCTGGCGAGAAGGAGCCGCAAGACGAGAACGACGAGCGCCATCGCAAGGCCGGCGCCGATCGGCCGCGCGCCCCTTGCGGACATGGGCAGCGCCATTGCCGCCGTTTCGCGACGCAGCCTTCCTTCCGGCCACGAATGGCCGTTCCTACGCATGTCCCTCATCTTCAGGCCCCCATGATCTGCCGGCCTGGCCGGCCACCGCCTTGTTATCAGCCGGGAGAGCAGACCCCGGCGCTTTCGTGAATTGAATAGAGCCTCGCCCGTGGGGAGTCAAAGCGCAAGGCGGGCCGTGACGATAATTGACGAAAGGCTGAAACGGCCGGCATCCACTCGGCGGGAGCGACGGAAGAGGCGTCGGGCCAAGCCTGTTCTCGACGCAGGACCGGACATGCGGGTGTGGCGGATCACGCGCCGGATCCGCCGTCCGGGATCGGGCCCGGCCGTTGGTGCAACAATCACGGGCAACGGATCGTGAGGCCCTTCCGAACGGAAGGCGGCGCCGGCGAAGCGGTCACGCTCATCTGCCCGGCGGGTCCGTTTCCGTGTCGCGCCCGCTACGGCAACGGCGCCATCCAGGCCGCCCGGAACCACCGCGCCGGTCGGGAAGCCCGGCAACGGGCGTGCGGAAGCGCACGGGGGTCCGTCCGTCCGGCAGGAGCCGCCGCATCAGGGCTGCGGAGCTCAGGGCAGCGCGGCCATGTTCCGATCGGAGCGCGTCCCGATCGGAAACGATACGCGGAGAGGATTCGGGAAAGGTGGAGACGGCGACCGGAGGAGGCGCCGTGGCGCGGCCTCAGGGCATGAAAGGTGTGTCATGGCCGTAGAGGCGGGCAAAGAGTGCCAGCGCCCCCCAGCCCACGAGCCCGAGGGAAAGGATCGTGAGGGCGCCGACCAGCACCTGATCCTCGATGAGATCGATCACCATGTTGAGGCTGCGATAGCCGGTACGGATGTGTTTCATGGCCCTGCCCCTGTCCTGCCGCCGGTCGGACTGTCCGCTGGACGGCCCCCGGAAAGGTTGCTCTCGCGACGCCGTGGCTGCGGCCGAAGCGAGGTCCGCGCTGCCACCTGTTGCATCACATTTCTGCTATCGCCCTGAAATGGGGCAGGAATCGGGCGCGATCGGGGAAATGGCGTGAAGCTTGCGCCGGTTTTACCCCATCACGCGGGCACGGGTGACGCCCTTTGCGCTTCTCCTTCAGCAGAAGATGTCGTTGAAGAGCGCAAAGGCCATCAGCGTCATCAGCAGGGCAAAGCCGATCGACATCAGGATCCGCATCACCCGCTCCGAGGGCGGCCTGCCGGTCACGGCTTCCCAGGCGAAGAACACCAGATGCCCGCCGTCGAGGACCGGCACCGGAAAGAGGTTGACGAGGCCGATCGCGGTCGAGAGCACGGCGATGAACCAGATGAAGGCGCCGATACCCTGCTGGGCCGCGTCTGCCGAGCTTTCGGCAATGCCGATCGGCCCTTGCAGGTTGCAGGCCGAGATCGCGCCCGAGATCATGTGCCACACGCCGTTGAGCGAGGTGACGACGATCCCCCAGACCTGGCTTGCGCCGAGGCCCAAGGCGGACAGCGGGCCGGGCCGCAGCATGGGCGGGTCGAAGAACAGCCCGCCGGTGATGCCCACGAGCAGACGCTTGACGAAACCGCCCTTGCCGTCAGGCAGTTCGACCTCGCGCGGCGTCACCGTCACGGTGAAGGTCCGGCCTTCGCGCCAGACCTTGAGGGAAAGCGCCCTGCCTTCGGATTTGCGCACGATCTCCTGAAGCTGCGAGAAGGCGATCAGCGGCCGGCCATCTGCCTCGATGATGATGTCGCCGATCCTCAGCCCGGCCGCGGCCGCCGCCGAGCGCGGCTGGATGCCGGTGATGCGGGCGATGAGCGGGAACGGCCCCCGGGCGCTGAGCATGCGACCGTCGCGGGTGATGGTGTAGACGAGAGGCGCGCGCGGCGCAGCCTCGTGGCCGTAATCGTAGAGGTCGCGGATGGTCTCGATGCGACGATCCTCGACCGCCTCGATCCGGTCGCCGACCTCGAGTTCGTTCACCACGCCCGGAACCGGGTAGATCTTGCCGATGACGGGCTCTTCCACCGGCATGCCCGATACGAGGGCGATGCCGGCAAAGACCAGGATCGAGAACAGGAAGTTGAACATCGGCCCCGCCAGCACAGTCAGGAATCGGGCCCAGAGCGGCGCCCCTTCCATGGTGTGGCGTCGCGCCTCTTCGTCGAGCTCGGCGAGGGTTTCGCTGTCGGCCGTGGCCGAGGCGGCATCGGCATCGCCGAGAAACTTCACGAAGCCGCCGAAGGGAATGGCCGCGAGCTGCCAGCGCGTGCCGGCCCGATCGACCCAGGAAGCGAGTACCGGCCCGAAGCCGATCGAGAACACCACCGGGCGGATGCCCGAGAGCTTGCCGACGAGATAGTGTCCGAATTCGTGGACGAAGACGATGACCGAAAGCGCCACCACGAAGGCGGCCACGGTCAGGAAGAAATTGCCGAACTGGGGAAGGAAGGCGTCCATGTCTCTCTCTCCGGGCTCCTCTGCCGGGGCGCTTGCATGCCCTGCGCTTGAATGCGCCCCGTGCCGGGGTGCGGCGGGGTCTGTCTTCTCATAGGCGAGGCGGCGCGATCATGCCAGACGCCTCACGCGGCGAAAGCGCGGCGAAGGGACGACAATTTCGTGAGCAGCCCGCGATGGCTCGCCCGGGGTGCATCTTGGCCGCTCGCGCGCTCCTGTGCGGCAGTTGCAAGGTGGCGCGGGTCCGGGCGCTCCTGCCCGGCAACTCTCTGCGGGCGCTGCTCTTGACGGGACTGCGCCGGCGCAAGCCGGTCGCTCGCTCCCGCGATCATCTTCCCGCCGTGGACACGCGAATGCTTCTGCGCCGCCCGCTTCTTTCGCAGGGGACCGAACGGCCCCGCCCTGCCCCGGTTCACCGCTCCCCGCTTCAGGCGGCCATTTCCTCGATGCAGGCGGAGGCGCGGGCACGAGCGGCAGCATCGAGGGCGAGCACATCGTCGAGCGAGGCCGGAGCGGTGGCGAACTCGCCGGCCCGCTCCATCTGCCCGATCACCTGCTCGACGAGGCGGGCCATGTCGAGAAAGCCGATCCGACGGGTGATGAACCCGTCGAGCGCCACTTCCTTCGCGGCGTTGAAGGCCGCCCCGGCCCCCCGGCCGATCTCCATCACCTCGCGCGCAAGACGCAGGGCGGGAAAGCGGACATCGTCGGGGGCGGCGAAATCGAGGCGTCCGAGAGCCGCCAGATCGAGCCGCTCGAGCGGCAGCGGTCGGCGTTCGGGCCAGTTGAGCGCGTAGCCGATCGCGCCGCGCATGTCGGGCGGACCGAGATGGGCCAGCATCGCCCCGTCGGTGAAACCGACCAGTGAATGGACAACCGACTGGGGATGGATGACCACCTCGATCGCCGCGGGCGGCATGTCGAACAGAACATGGGCCTCGATCATCTCGAGCGCCTTGTTGAACATCGAGGCGCTGTCGATCGAGATCCGCACCCCCATCGACCAGTTGGGATGACGCACAGCTTCCTCGGGCGTGACCGCGGCCATGCGCGCAAGCGGCCAGTCGCGGAAGGGACCGCCCGAGGCGGTGAGAACGATGCGCTCGAGCGCGCGCCGGTCCTCGCCCACGAGCGCCTGGAAGATGGCCGAGTGCTCGCTGTCCACCGGCAGGAGGGTCGCGCCGTGACGGGCGGCCTTCTCGCGGACGAGATCGCCGGCCGCCACCAGCGTTTCCTTGTTGGCAAGGGCAAGCACGCCGCCATGGGCGAGGGAGAGAAACCCCGGCACGATCCCGGCCGCGCCGACGATGGCCGACATGGTCCAGTCCACCGGGCGCGCGGCCGCCTCGGCGATGGCCCCGGCCCCGGCCGCCGTCTCGATGCCGCTGCCCGCGAGACGGGCCTGCAATTCGGGCAGGCACTCCTCATGGGCGGTGACGGCAATCCCGGCCCTCAGCCTGCGTGCCTGCTCCGCCAGAAGGGCGACATTGCGCCCTCCCGTCAGCGCCACCACCTCGTAGGTCTCGGCGCCGCCCTGGCGCTCGACGAGATCGACCGTATTGCAGCCGATCGAGCCGGTGGCACCGAAAATCGAGATCCTGCGTCGGGTATCGTTTCGCGGCATGGGCTGGTTCATGGCTCCTCGAACGGGCCGGTGGCCCGGGCTCAGAAATGCGGCAGGAGGCCGGCCGCCTCGAGCCCCCCCGCCACGATCAGGGCGCCGATCATGCCGTCGAACCGGTCGAGCGCGCCGCCATGGCCGGGGATGAGACGGGAGCTGTCCTTGATGCCGGCCCGCCGCTTGATGGCGCTTTCTACCAGATCCCCCGCCTGGGCCGCCACCGAAAGGACGAGGGAAGCGGCCATCAGCCACACCACCCGCTCCGGCGCAAGGGCAAGAGCGAAGCCGAGACCGGCAAGGGCGGCGACAAGCCAGCCGCCGATCGTCCCCGACCAGGTCTTGCCCGGGCTGACGGCCGGCATCAGCTTCGCTCCGCCGATCAGCCGGCCGAAGAGGTAGCCGCCGACATCGGTGGCAATGACGACGGCGATGATCCAGAGCACTTCCGGGAGTCCCGCCGCCACCCGCAGCCGCAGGAAAACGAATGTGGCGGCGAGAATTGCGCCGCCATAGCCGAACCAGCACCAGGGACGGCGGTGGAGCCCGGCGAGCGTGCCGAAGAGGAGCGGCAGGAGAAGAAGGAGCAGGCCTGCCCCGGAGGGGGAGAGCGCGGCACCGATCACTCCCAGCATGCCGGCGCCGCCGACGGCCAGCCGCAGCCAGGGGGGCATCGGCATCAGCATCCGCGCGAGTTCCCACAGCATGGCTCCGGCAAAGAGGGCGAGAAAGAGGAGCAGCGGGAACCCTCCTTCGAAGACGGCATAAAGGGCGATTCCCGCAAGGATGAGAGCCGAAATCAGCCGCTTGCCGAGGTCGGCGAAGCGGCCGGCAGACCCGTCTGCCCGCGTCTGCGCAGGGGGCGCGACCTTCTCGCCCGAAACGCCCTGCCCCCTGCCCGTCGTGGCGGTCTTTTCCGCCGAAGCGTCCTGCCCCTCTGCCGTCATGTCGCCTCCCTCAACCGGCCCCGTCCTCCCGGAAGGCCGCCTGTGTGCGGTCCCGGCACCTTGGTGCCCGAGCAGGCAGGCAAGTGCAAGGGCGGCGGCGAGGACGGACAGGCGGCCGGGCCGGCGGAAGAGTGCCGAGTTCGCCTGCGCGCAGGACGGCAAGTTCTCCCGGCGGGACGGATCCGCCCGGCGTCGGCCGCGTGCGCCAGATCCGGCTGCATTTCCCGCCCTTCGCGCGATTTCGGGCCTGTGACCTCCTGGTGCGTGACTGCAGAGCGGGAGCGCGAGGCCACGAGCCCCCTCGAGGGCACGGCCTTCCTGTTTCCGCGAAAGATCGTCGGCAAGGCGCGTAAGGGGAAAGCGTCATTCCCGGGCGGGCACCGGACAGGTTTCCAGCATTCCCCCTGCTGCCTCTTCCCGGCGGATCCCGACCCTGCAAAGGGTGGCACGGGAAGCCGCGGCCCTGCCCGCGAACAGCCCGCTCAGCCGCGGGCGAGACGGGCCGGAACGCGGCCGAAGCGGCGCTCGCGGCCACGGACCTCGGCGAGGATCTCGGCGAATTCGGCCACGGTGAAATCGGGCCAGAGCGTGTCGGTGAAGGCCAGCTCGGCATAGGCCGCCTGCCACAGCAGGAAGTTCGACAGCCGGCATTCGCCCGAGGTGCGGATGACGAGATCGGGATC
>WFPA01000264.1 GCA_015487815.1 Albidovulum sp. | reverse complement strand
TTCCCTCGCGCGGCCTGCTCGAGAGTTGCGGCTTCCGTTTCGAGGGGCGGGCGCGGGCCTATCTCCAGATCGACGGGCGCTGGCGCGACCATGTGCTCTATGCCCGGCTTCGGGACGACCGGCGAGACGGGGCCCCGGCGGGCGGGGAGGCGGGCGGATGACGGGCATCGAGCGTCTGCGCGGCATCGAGGAGGGCGACGTGGCCGCGCTTGCGGCGCGGATCGGGAGCGATGCCGTCAGCTGGCCGGCGCCGTCGCGCTATCTCGAGGAGCCGCGCGGCAAGCTTGCCGGCCATCCTGCCTCGGCGCTGGTGCGGCCGCGAAACACCGGGGAGGTCGCCCGCATCCTTGCCTTCTGCCACGAGCGCCGCATTCCCGTGGTCCCCTATGGCGGCGGCACCGGCCTCGTCGGCGGGCAGGTGATGGCCGATCTGCCGCCGCTCGTGCTCTCGCTCGAGAGGATGCGGGCGATCCGGTCCCTCTCGCCGGCGGACGGGGTGATGGTGGTCGAGGCCGGGGCGGTGCTGGCCGAGGTGCAGGCGGCGGCCGCCGCCCATGACCGGCTCTTTCCCCTGTCGATGGCCTCGGAGGGCAGCTGCACCATCGGCGGCAACTTGGCGACCAATGCCGGCGGTGTGCAGGTGCTGCGCTACGGCAACGCACGGGCGCTGTGCCTCGGCATCGAGGCGGTGCTGGCCGACGGGCGGATTCATCACGGGCTCCGGTCACTGCACAAGGACAATACCGGTTATGATCTGCGCGATCTTCTCATCGGCTCGGAAGGCACGCTCGGCGTCATCACCGCGGCGACGCTGAAGCTGCACATGCGCCCCCGGGCCCATGCCACCGCCTTCCTCGCCGTGGCCTCGCCTTCCGCGGCGCTCGATCTTCTCCATGCCGCGCTTGCCGCGCTCGACGAGCGGTTGACCGCCTTCGAGCTCATCTCCGAACAGAGCTTCGTCTTCATGGCCGAGAAGCTGCCCGCGATCCGCCGCCCCTTCGGGACGGCGCCCGCCTGGTCGGTGCTGATGGAGGCGGCGGGCAGCGAGGCCGGCGAGCTCGAAGAGCGGCTTCTCGGCATGATCGAGGCGGCGCTGGCCGAGGGACAGGTGACGGATGGCCGGCTGGCGCGTTCGGAGCGCGAGCGGCGCGAATTCTGGCATTTCCGCGAGAGCATTCCGCTGGCCAACCGGGCGGTGGGGGCGATCGTCTCCCACGACATTTCCCTGCCGCTCGGGACGATACCGGCCTTTCTCCGCGATGCGCCCGCGCAGATCCGGCGGATCGCTCCGGTGAGGATCAACGCCTTCGGCCATCTTGGCGACGGCAACCTGCATTACAACTTCTTCCCGCCCGAGGGGCGCGACCGGCGCGAATACGCCGCTCTCGCCGCGGCGCTTTCGGAACGACTCTACGAGCTGGTGACGGCCCGTGGCGGATCGATCTCGGCCGAGCACGGCATCGGCCGGTTCCGCGCCCGGGATCTCGCCCGTTTCGCCGATCCGGCCGCCCTCGCCGCCATGCGGGCGATCAAGGCGGCGCTCGATCCGCGCGGCATTCTCAACCCCGGCGCCGTGCTGGCAGGGTGAAGGGGCGGGTCAGTGGCACTGGCGCCGGCCGAGAGGGGGCCGGCTCCGCGAGCCATGGCGCAGGCCTCGACGGTTTTCGTTCCCGCCGGGCCCGTGCTGGCAGGCCGGGTCGTCTTCGATCCTGCTGCCGTGCTGTCAGGTCGAGAGCCTTTCGGTCCCGGCTGCATGTCGGCTGCTATGCCGGCAGGGCCAGAGCCAGGACAACTCCTCTCCCGGCAGCCCGTGCCGGGAAGTCGAGACGGTTTCCGATCCCGGCAGGCGTTATGCAGGTCAGGACACTCCCGAGCCCGGGTTTCGGGGGCTGGCTGCGGGTCAAGACGGTTCCGACCTGGCGCCACGCCCGCGTCGGGACGGCGCCGCGGCCATGAGCGGCCGCGGCGGACAGGCCCTTTCGGAGCGCGGGTCCTTCTCAATCATCGTCGAACCAGCCGCGCTCGGCATTGCGATGGCAGGCGGTGCAGTTCGAGAGGGATCCGATCTTCGGGTCCTGTTTGGCCCGTCTGGCAAAACGGCCATGTTCGCGGGTGAACCAGGGCAGTTCGGTGATCCGGATCGGCACCGGCTTCGGAATTGCGTTCCAGCGGGCGGCGTTCTGGATGTAGTAGCTGCGGATCCGCGCCTCGGTCTTGGGATCGAGAGAGGCATCTTCGCCGAAATGGTTGGACAGGTCGGCAAAGATCTTCTTCCAGCTCTCGGCCGGCAGGAAGGCCGGCTGATAGGCCATGTGGCAGGCGCTGCACTCTTCCTTGGCGACCGGGTCGGTCACCGTGCGGCCGTTCTGGGCGAGGCCGGCCCGGGGTGCAAGGGCGGCCAGAAGCGCCAGCGTCGCCACAAGAGATGTCTTGCGGGACATCGCGAGCAGTTGTTTCATGGGAGGTCTCCTCTTTGCGAGTTTCTCGGTTCGGCCTGAAGCCCGAGACGGGTCACTGGCTCGAAAGCCAGGTCAGCACGTCCCCCTTCTCGAGGGGCGTGCATTCGCGCCCGAGCACGGTGCGGCAGTTGCGACGGAACCATTTTTCGACCTTTTTCGGGTCGGTGAAGCGATCGGGCGTCTTCGAGACCGCCATCGGCGCAATCGGCTTGCCGGCGCGCGTGCGACCCCATTGATGCACGTTGCGCGTATGGCACGAAGTGCAGGAGGGCGTATCGGGCTTGCCGCCCTTGTGGGTGCCCATGAAGAAGGCCTTGCCGCGCGCCGCCGAAAGCGGCTTGCCGGCCTTGGCGGCATAACCGGCGATGATCTGTTCGCGCGGGCCGGCATTCGCGGGCTGGACAAGGGAGAGAGCTGCCGCCGTCGCCGCAAGCACGAGGCCCCCCAGGACCGGGCCGCGCAGGCGGCGCGAGGTGGAAACTCTGGTGTCATGCACAGCTTTCATCGGTCTCATTCCTTTCCTTGATCTTTCCTCGGCTCTTGAGGCGTCTGTTTCCATGCGCCCTGATCTTGTTGTTTTTTGGGCTCTTTCTTTGCCATTTGAAGATAATCTACGATGCAGCTCATCCGTTCCCGCCCGTGGGCTGGGGCGTCTTCGGAGGCGCGTCAGGGATCTCGATGCGGCCCGGGTAATACCATCCGTCGGCCGCGTCCTGGTGGCAGGCGAAGCAGTTCGAGCGGGTATAGATCGGCGCCCGCTCGAAGATCTCGCTGGCGACCCGCTTGTGGATCTCCTTCCAGGCCGGGGTGGCGCTGGCGGCGATCGGGTTTCGAGGATCGACCTTGCGGAAGAGATGGGCCGGCTTGGTGTCGGCGCTTTCGGCGGCGTGGGCGGTGAGCCAGTCGGTGATGGAGCGGGTGGTTTCCTCGTCAAGCGTGGCATCTTCGCCGAAATGGTTGTCGAGGCTTGCCATCAGCTGCTGCCAGCTGGCCGCCGGCAGGATCGTCGGGTTGTAGGCCTTGTGGCAGTCGCCGCATTCGGTGGCATAGTCATCGGGGAAGGCGGCCGCTGCCACCGGCGCCCCGGGGATGGGTTTGGTGAGTGACACCAACGCCCAGCCGGCCAGCGCGCCGAAGACGATGGCGGCGGTCGCTCCGGCCATGATCCGGTTGCGCGGCGTGGCGCGGACGGCCTCGGGCGGCGGAGGCGGCAGATCGGCGCGGTGCCGTTTCACCCCTGTCACCATGGCCCGGGCGAGATTCTCCCGCGTCCGCAGGCTTTCCAGCACCACCCCGAGCACGTGGAGCGCGACGAGACCGAGAAGGGCCCAGGCGATCAGCCTGTGAAGATTGCGGCTTGCGACCCCCGTCGCATAGCTGAGGATCGCGAGCGGGCCGGTCTTGAATTCGCCGCCCCAGGTCACAAGACCGGTCACGGCGAGGGCCAGAAGGGCGAGAATGAGGGCGAGGATCATCATCCCCCCGAGGGGGTTGTGGCCGTAATGGGCCGGCGCGGTGCCCCTGAGGAGTTCGCGCAGATGGGCCAGCACCTCGCCCGGCGGACGGATGAAGTCGCGGAAACGGGCATGTCGCGGCCCGAAGACGCCCCAGATGATCCGTCCGATGACGAGCGCGGCCATGGTGAGGCCGAGAAGAACGTGAATGTCGATCCAGGTGGCGGGAAGCAGGAAGCCGGTGACGAGCGCCCCCGTCACGAGGCCGACCAGCGTCCAGTGGAAGAGCCGCACGAAAAGATCCCAGACCGGCACGGTTGGCGCCTCTCGGGTCTCCCTTGCAATCATGTTCTCCGCCTCCTGCATTCTCGTTCCTTCCTCCGGTAGCGGACCTTCCTCCGGTAGCGGACCTTGCCGGCGGCAGCGGATCCGCCGGCGGTGGTCGGGGCCAGGCTGCGGGCACCGCAAGCACCAGCCGTGACCACACGCAACCATGCAGACCATGGCCACCGACCATGGCCAGAATGAGGCATGTGCGCATCGGCAGCCATTGGACAAGGGGCGGATCTCCCGCCCTTATGACGATGGTTTATGAGCATCCATGCGTAAACACCGCGTAAACGGGCGGGAAAATTCCGCGATATGGGCCGGAGCAGGGAATCGGGCAATCGCGATAGACCGGTCACCCGGCCGAGGAACGCTCCGATCGGGGCTCATCCTCAAGAGGCACGCTGATGGAGATGGGGCGAAGCGACCGCTCGGCCGGGCGCCTGCACCCGGCCATCTTCCCCCCCGGTCCGCCCCACCTCCTGCGGCCGCAGCGGCGGTCAGACCTTTTCGGGTTCGCGGCTCTTGCGCCGGGTGCCTGGCCTGGCGGGGGTCTTCCGCCGGCTCTTGCCGCCGGTGCTTCCGCTGCCCTTCGCCCCCTTTCCGCCCTTCGGGGCCGGACCGGCCAGCGCAGCCATGTCCTCGCGATAGAGATAGTCGCGCGTGAGCGGCACCGCTTCCTGCCTGCGGGCGATCTGGAACTGGAACACGACCTGCCCGTAATGGCGGAAGGTCAGCTCCGAGGCGACGAGATACCAGCGCCACATGCGGCAGAAGCGGTCGTCGTAGATCTCGCGAACGCGATCGACATTGGCCATGAACCGGTCGTGCCAGTGACGCAGCGTCTCGGCGTAATGGAGCCGCAGCACCTCGATGTCGGTGACGATCAGCCCCTCCTTCTCGATCGCCGCCATCACCTCCGACATGGCCGGCACATAGCCGCCGGGGAAGATGTACTTGGTGATCCACGGGTTGGTGGCGCCGGGCGGCGTCACCCGGCCGATCGTGTGCAGGAGCGCCACCCCGTCGGGCTTCAGCATCCGCCGCAGATGGCGGAAGAATTCGCGGTAATGGGGCGCGCCGACATGCTCGAACATGCCGACCGAGACGATGCGGTCGAAACTGTCGGTCACGTTGCGATAGTCCTGCAGGAGGAACCGCACCCGGTCCTGCAGCCCCGCCTCGACGGCGCGGCGGTTCGCCACCTGGTGCTGTTCGCTCGAAAGGGTGACGCCGACGACCTCGGCGCCGTAGTCCTGCGCCAGCGTCAGCCCCATGCCGCCCCAGCCGCAGCCGATGTCGAGCACCCTGTGCCCCGGCTCCAGGAGGAGCTTCTTGGCGATATGCCGCTTCTTCGCCGCCTGTGCCTCCTCCAGCGTCATGTCGGGCCGGGCGAAATAGGCGCAGGAATACTGCATGTCCTCGTCAAGGAAGAGACGGTAGAGCTCGCCCGAAAGGTCGTAGTGATGGGCGACGTTGCGTTGTGCCCGGCCTATCGGGTTGTGCTGGGCGAAGCGGCGCAGCGCCGTCCTGAGGCCGCTCACGAGGCGGCGGTGCCACATCTCGAGCCCCTCGTCCTCGATCCGCTGCAGGTTCTTCAGCGCGAGGGTGAGGAGCCCGTGAAGATCGTCCCCCTCGATGGTGAAAGCCTCATCCATGTAGCCTTCGCCGAGATAGAGCTCGGCATTGAGAACGAGCTTGCGGATGAGGGCCGGGTCGTGCAGGTGGATGACCACCGGCTCGGCGTCCGCCTCGCCGAAAGCGAGCGTTCGTCCGTCGGGCATGTGGACGATGAGCCGGCCTTCCTTGACGATACTGTCGAGCTGGCGCTCCAAGAGCGTGTCCCACATGGGCGTCTCCCTCAGCCATGGTGCCGGCCGCTTCGGGCCCGGGCACCCGTCCCGTCTCCTCGGGATCATATTGTCGGCAACGAGCCCGCCTGTCCACCATCGCATGCATCGTGCCGCGACCGGGGAGGCGCGGCGGATGCGGGCGCGGACGGACCCGGCCTTGACAATGGCGGCCATAAGGCATGTATCGGCGCGGACGAGCCCGCCTTCCGGCAGGGCGTGAAGGATGCATGGAAGCCCCGGGCCGCGCCGATCGGCGCCCTCGGCCGGGCCAGAAGGATGACGAGCGATGCATGAATACCGCACCCACACCTGCGGCGAGCTGACGAAGGAGCATGTGGGCGAGCCGGTGCGCCTCTCCGGCTGGGTCCACCGCGTGCGCGATCATGGCGGCGTGCTCTTCATCGATTTGCGCGACCATTACGGCATCACCCAGGTGGTGGCAGATGCCGACAGCCCTGCCTTCGAGGCGCTGGAGAAGGTGCGGGCCGAATGGGTCATCCGCATCGACGGGGTGGTGAAGGCCCGCGACCCGGATCTCGTCAACCCCAAGATCCCGACCGGCGAGATCGAGGTCTATGTGCGTGACATGGAGGTGCTCTCGGAGGCCGAGGAGCTGCCGCTGCCGGTCTTCGGCGAGCCCGACTACCCCGAGGAGACCCGGCTGCGCTACCGCTATCTCGACCTGCGGCGCGAGAAGATGCACCGCAACATCATGCTGCGCTCCGAGATCATCGCCCATCTGCGCGACGAGATGCGCGCGCGCGGCTTCACCGAGTTCCAGACGCCGATCCTCACCGCCTCCTCGCCCGAGGGGGCCCGTGACTTCCTCGTGCCTTCGCGGCTTCATCGCGGCAAGTTCTATGCCCTGCCGCAGGCACCGCAGCAGTTCAAGCAGCTGATCATGGTCGCCGGCTTCGACCGCTACTTCCAGATAGCTCCCTGCTTCCGCGACGAGGACCCGCGGGCCGATCGCAGCCCCGGCGAGTTCTACCAGCTCGACATGGAGATGAGCTTCGCCACCCAGGAGGATGTGTTCAACGTCATCGAGCCGGTGATGCGCGGAACCTTCGAGAAATTCGGCGGCGGCCGGCCGGTGACGCAGACATTCCCCCGCATTCCCTATCGCGAGGCGATGAAGCTCTACGGCACCGACAAGCCCGATCTGCGCAACCCGATCAGGATGCAGGACGTGTCCGAGCATTTCCGCGGTTCGGGTTTCAGGATCTTCGCCCGAATTCTCGAGGAGGAGGGCACCGAGGTTCGCGCCATTCCGGCCCCGACCGGCGGCAGCCGCGCCTTCTGCGACCGCATGAACGCCTTTGCCCAGAAGGAAGGCCTGCCCGGCATGGGCTACATCTTCTGGCGCGAAGAGGGGGGCAAGCCCGTTGGCGCCGGTCCGATCGCCAAGAACATCGGCCCCGAGCGCACCGAGGCCATCCGCCGGCAATTGGGGCTCGATGCGGGCGATGCGGCCTTCTTCCTTGGCGGCCGGCCCGAGAGCTTCGAGGCGGTTGCGGCCAGGGCACGCGACGAGATCGGCCGCGAGCTCGGCCTTACCGACGAGGAGCGGTTCGAATTCGCCTGGATCGTCGATTTCCCGATGTATGAGCGCGACGAGGAGACGGGCGAGATCGACTTCTCCCACAACCCCTTCTCCATGCCTCAGGGCGGGCTCGAGGCGCTCGAGAAGCTCGACCCGCTCGAGGTGCTCGGGTGGCAGTACGACATCGTCTGCAACGGTGTCGAGCTTTCCTCGGGCGCAGTGCGGAACCACCGGCTCGAGATCCTCTACAAGGCCTTCGAGATCGTCGGCAGGGACAAGGCCTTCGTCGACGAGCACTTCCCGGCCATGGTCAATGCCTTCCGCTATGGCGCGCCGCCCCATGCCGGCATCGCGCCGGGCATCGACCGCATGGTGATGCTGCTTGCCGACGAGGAGAACATCCGCGAGGTGACGATGTTCCCGCTCAACCAGCGGGCCGAGGATCTGATGATGGGGGCACCTTCGGAAGTCTCGAACGAACAGCTGCGCGAGCTCGGCATCCGCATCATCCCCGAGGAGAAGGAAGAAGCGCCGAAGGCCGGTGGTTGACGGCCCTGCCTGCGCCCCGCGAGGCCGCCGCATCGGCCGGGCGGGCAGGGAGGAGGCATCAGGTCGGATCGGCTGTTTGATTCATTCGTGAATCATTGACGGGAAGAAAGTCATGTCCGAGACGGAAAAAAGCGCGAAAAGTGAAATTCCTGAAGGCCGCAACGAGGGAGCGGTGGCCTTTTTCAGGACCCGCCGTTCGCGCCCGGCCAAGATGCTGCGGGCACCGGCGCCCGAAGGAGAGGCGTTGCGTGATCTTCTGACGATGGCGGCCCGTGCACCCGATCACGGCAAGCTCGAGCCCTGGCGCTTCATCGTCATGGGGCCCGAGACCCGCGCCGCCTTTGCCGATGCCGCCGAGGCGCGGGGGCGGGAACTGGGGCTCGATCCGGACCGGATCGAGAAGTCGGTTTCGGGTTTTCGCAGCTCGCCCCTGGTCATCGCCGTGATCGCTTCGCCGAAACCTTCCGACAAGGTGCCCGAAATCGAGCAGCTCTTCTCGGCGGCCAGTGTCGCATACGGGCTTCTCAATGCGGCGCTTGCGAGTGGCTGGGGCGCGAACTGGCTCACCGGCTGGATGGCCCATGACAAGCCGCTTCTCGCAAGGGCGCTCGGCCTCGGGGATGGCGAGACGCTGGTCGGCTTCATCCATGTCGGCACCGCCGGCCGCACCCCGCCCGAGCGGCCGCGACCCGACATCGATGCCATTACCGAATGGCGCCCCTGATGCCCCGGCTCGGCCTCATCCTCTCGGCCTTCCTCATGGCCGTGCGCGACATGTTCGCCCCGCCTTTGCGCTGGGTCTTCGTCAAGGCGGTGGGGCTGACCCTTGCGCTCTTTCTCGGCCTTGCCTGGTTCGTCGCCTGGCTGGTGCCGGATCGGATCGTGCTGCCCTTCTTCGGCGAGATCGGCTGGTTGTCGGATGCCCTGAACGCGGTGTCCTTCCTCGGCGTGCTCGGCGCATCGGTGTTCCTGATGGTGCCGGTTGCTGCACTTTTCACCGGTTTATTCCTCGAGGAAGTGGCCGATAACGTCGAGAAGTTGCATTATCGCGATCTGCCGCCGCCGCGCGGGGCGACGCTTCTCGAGGCGCTGATCGATGCGGTGCAGTTCACCGTCCTGCTCGTGGTGGTCAACATCTTCGCCTTCTTCGTCGGGCTTCTTCTCGGGCCGCTTGCGCCGGTGCTGTGGTGGGGCGTGAACGGTTTTCTGCTCGGCCGGGAATATTTCTCGGTCGTGGCGCTCAGACGGATGAAGCGACGGGAGATGAAGCGTCTCCTGCGCCGTCATTTCCTCACCATATGGGCCGCGGGGGTGGTGATGGCGATTCCGCTGTCGGTGCCGGTGATGAACATCGTCATTCCGGTGCTCGGTGTCGCCGCCATCACCCATCTGTTCCATCGGTTGCGGCAGCAGGAAAGCGCCCGGGGCTGAGCGATCCGCCCGCCACATCGGCAGGTGATCACGCACGTTTCCGGCGCTGCCCGATTCGTGATCACGACACTTCGGCGTCCGGTTCGCGCACCGGCGACCGGTTGTTCGTGATCACATGTCTGGCAGGGGCGGTGGCCGTGCCGGATGTGATCACACGCTCGGGAGGGGCCGCAGTCTGGCAGCTGTCCCGATAATCTCAATAATTCCTGCCGTCGCCGTAGCGGCCCCAGAAATCGATGTCGTGCATCGTGATCATGCCCGATTCGATCACGACGACGATCGGGACGAAGATCAGCACCGAGATCCAGGTCGTGCGCCACATCACCTTGCCGAGGCGGAAATTCACCGGGGCGGAGGCGTGGGTGCCGTCCACGACCTCGCCTTCGTCGTCCTGGGTGATGACGGTGGTCTGGAGCACGAGAAAGAGCACCATGAACCAGATGGTGGCGAAGAGCACGACGGCAGCGGTGATTGTCATGGTCATGTCAGACCTCCTCGAGTTCGATCAGCGTGCCGTCGAAATCCTTCGGGTGGAGAAAGAGGACCGGCTTGCCGTGGGCACCGATCTTCGGCTCGCCATCCCCCAGCACCCGCGCGCCGCCGGCTTCGAGCTGTTCACGCGCGGCGCGGATGTCCTCGACCTCGAAGCACAGGTGATGAATGCCCCCTGCGGGGTTCTTCGCGAGAAAGCCGGCAATGGGGCTGTTCTCGCCGAGAGGATGCAGCAGCTCGATCTTGGTGTTGGGCAGCTCGACGAACACCACCCGCACGCCATGCTCCGGCTCGTCCTGCGGTGGCGAGACGGTGGCGCCGAGCCTGTCGCGGTAACGGGACGCGGCTGCCTCGAGATCCGGCACGGCAATGGCCACGTGGTTGAGTCGTCCGATCATGCGGGGCTCCCTTGTTCTTCCCCGCACTTAACCCATTGTCCGAACCGCGTCCATCGGCGCCGTGGCCGCAGCCCGGGCAGTGCTCCGGTCACGATGACGTGAGAAACTCCGGGACGGCGGGAATTTTCCCGTTCGGACGAAATTCTTGCCCTGTCGCCGGTCGCGGCCTAGTCTTTGCATGAGCATGGCCGTCCGGCCGACTCGGCTGCGGCCGGAAGGGCAGACGGCGGCCATGCAGGAGATTGCCGCGGGACGACAGCTCCCAGGGCAACGGCGCCGCCCCCCGGGCGGCAACAGGGACTGACAGGGAGGACAACATGGTCGAGATCTCCATGACCGTGAACGGCAAGCCCGTCACGGCCGAGGTGGAGCCGCGCACGCTGCTCGTGACGTTCCTGCGCGAGCAACTCGGGCTCACCGGCACCCATGTCGGGTGCGACACGTCACAATGCGGGGCGTGCAACGTGCATGTTGACGGCGTGCTCGCCAAGAGCTGCACCATGCTCGCGGTCGAGGCCGACGGTGCCGAGGTCGTCACCATCGAGGGGATGGCCGCGCCCGACGGCACGCTCGGCGTGGTGCAGCAGGCCTTTCAGGATCATCACGGGCTGCAATGCGGATTCTGCACGCCGGGCATGGTGATGAGCGCGGCGGCGCTCCTGAAGGAAAACCCCGACCCGAGCGAGGAAGAGATCCGCGCCTTCCTCGAGGGGAACCTGTGCCGCTGCACCGGCTATCACAACATCGTCAAGGCGGTGCGGGCCGCGGCCGAGGCCATGGGCTGAGCGGCCGCCTGGCGCGGCGGGGCGCTGGCCGTCTGCGGTCATGCTCCCCGGACGCCTCTTCGCAGGGGGCCGCGCCCGGAAAACCGGGAAAGAAGCATGGAGACGGTCGGGCCGTGCCGCAAGGGCGGAGCCGGCCAGCGCAACAGGGACACGACAGGGAGACGAGACATGCCCAAGGATCATGGCATCGGCGCGCCGATCAGGCGGCGCGAGGATCTGCGCTTTCTCACCGGATCGGGGCGCTATACCGACGACATCAACCTGCCCGGGCAGGCTTACGTCCGGTTTCTGCGCTCCGATGTCGCCCATGGCCGCATCAAGCGGCTCGACACCAGCGCCGCGGCGGCAATGGACGGGGTGATCCGCGTCTTCACCGCCAGGGATTTCGAGAATGTCGGCGGGCTGCCCTGCGGCTGGCAGATCACCAGCCGCGACGGCAACCCGATGGCCGAGCCGAAGCATCCGATCATGGCCGAGGGCAAGGTGCGTCATGTCGGCGAGATCATTGCCGCCGTGATCGCCGAAACGCCCGGGCAGGCCCAGGACGCGGTCGAGGCGATCGAGGTCGAGATCGAGGAGCTGCCGGCGGTGATCGACATGGCCGCCGCTCTCGAGGAGGGGGCGCCGAAGGTGCATGACGATCTGCCGTCCAACCTCTGCTTCGACTGGGGGCTTGTCGAGGAAAACCGCGAGAAGGTGGATGAGGCGATCCGCAACGCCCCCCATGTGGTCAGCCTCGAGCTCGTCAACCAGCGGCTAGCGCCCAACGCGATGGAGCCGCGGGTGGCGATCGGCGCCTACGACAAGGCAACCGACGAGCACACGCTCTACACCACCTCGCAGAATCCGCATGTGATCCGGCTCCTGATGGGGGCTTTCGTGCTCGGCATTCCCGAACACAAGCTGCGCGTTGTCGCTCCCGATGTCGGCGGCGGCTTCGGCTCCAAGATCTTCCACTATGCCGAGGAAGCCTTCTGCACCTACGCCGCCAAGGTGGTCGGCCGGCCGGTGAAATGGACTTCGAGCCGCTCCGAGGCCTTCATGTCCGACGCCCAGGGACGCGATCACGTCACGAAGATCGAGCTGGCCCTTGACGAGGAGGGCCACTTCCTCGCGCTGAGGACCCATACGCTCGCCAACATGGGGGCCTATCTCTCGACCTTCGCTCCGGCGGTGCCGACCTGGCTGCACGGCACGCTCATGGCCGGCACCTACCGCACGCCGCTGATCTATGTGAACGTGAAGGCGGTCTTCACCAACACCGTGCCAGTCGATGCCTATCGCGGCGCCGGCCGGCCCGAGGCGACCTTCCAGCTCGAGCGCGTGATCGACAAGGCGGCGCGCGAGCTCGGCATGGACCCGGTCGAGATCCGCCGCAAGAACTTCATCAATCCCGACCAGTTCCCGTACGAGACGCCGGTGGCGCTCGTCTATGACACGGGCAACTACCATGCGACGCTCGAGAAGCTCGAGGAGCTGGCCGATTTCGGGGGGTTCGAGGCCAGGCGGCAGGAAAGCGCCGCCCGCGGCAGGCTGCGCGGGCTCGGCGTCAACTGCTACATCGAGGCCTGCGGCATCGCCCCGTCGAATCTCGTCGGCCAGCTCGGCGCCCGGGCCGGCCTCTATGACAGTGCGACGGTGCGGGTGAACCCGACAGGTTCGATCACGGTTCATACCGGGGTGCACAGCCACGGCCAGAGCCACGAGACCACCTTCCCGCAGGTGATTGCCGAGATGATCGGCATTCCCGAGGACCAGATCGAGATCGTCCATGGCGACACGGCCAACAGCCCGATGGGCATGGGCACCTACGGTTCGCGCTCGATCGCGGTCGGCGGTTCGGCCATGGTGCGGGCGACCGAGAAGATCATCGCCAAGGCCAAGAAGATCGCCGCCCATCTGCTCGAGGCCTCCGAGGGCGACATCGAGCTCAAGGACGGCAAGTTCACCGTCAAGGGCACCGACCGCGAAGTGGCCTGGGCCGATGTCACCCTCGCGGCCTATGTGCCTCACAACTACCCGCTCGACGAGCTTGAACCCGGCCTCGAGGAAACGTCCTTCTACGACCCGGCCAACTTCACCTTCCCCTCGGGGGCCTATGCATGCGAGGTCGAGGTCGATCCAGAAACCGGCAAGGTCGAGGTCTGCTCCTTCGTGGCGGTGGACGATTTCGGCAATGTCATCAACCCGATGGTTGTGGACGGGCAGGTGCATGGCGGTCTTGCCCAGGGCATCGGTCAGGCGCTGCTCGAGCAATGTGTCTATGACGAGAACGGCCAGCTCGTGACGGCGTCCTACATGGATTATGCCATGCCGCGGGCCGATGATCTGCCGAGCTTCACCGTCGATCATTCCTGCCAGACCCCCTGCACCCACAACCCGCTCGGGGTGAAGGGCTGTGGCGAGGCCGGGGCGATCGGCTCGCCGCCGACCATCGTCAATGCCGTGATCGACGCGCTCCAGCGCGGGGGCATCAGGGTCGATCATATCGACATGCCGCTCACCCCGGCGCGGGTGTGGTCGGCCATCCGGGCAGCCAGCTGAGGAGGAACGGCCATGTATGCGTTCGAATTCGTCAAGCCGAAGACCGTCGAGGAGGCCGTGGCCGCGCTGCGGGAGAGCGAAGCGAAGGCGCTCGCCGGCGGCCAGACCCTGATCCCGACCCTCAAGCAGCGCCTCGCCGCGCCCGAGAAGCTGGTGTCGCTCGCGGGCATCGAGGCGCTCAAGGGCATCCGCATGGGGGACGGGGTGGTCGAGATCGGCGCCGGCACCACCCACGCCACCGTCGCCCGCGAGCTGGCCGGCTCCGTGCCGGCGCTGGCGGCGCTTGCCGGCGACATCGGCGATCCGGCGGTGCGCAACCGCGGCACGATCGGCGGCTCGCTGGCCAACAACGACCCGTCGGCCGACTGGCCGGCGGCGGTGCTCGGCACCGGCGCCACCGTCGTCACCGACCGGCGTGAAATCGCCGCCGACGACTTCTTCCAGGGCCTCTTCACCACCGCCCTCGAGGAAGACGAGATCATCACCGCCGTGCGCTTCCCGATCCCCGAGGCGGCGGCCTATGCCAAGTTCGACCAGCCGGCCTCGCGCTTCGCCCTCGTCGGCGTCTTCGTCGCCCGGCTGGGCGGGGATGTGCGTGTGGCGGTGACGGGAGCGTCGGAGAACGGCGTCTTCCGCTGGCAGGAAGCCGAGGCAGCGCTCGAGGCCGATTTCTCGCCTGCCGCCGTCGAGGCGCTGGCGCCGCCGCCGGCGGAGGAGATGATCTCCGATCTGCACGGCGCGGGCGACTATCGCGCCCATCTCGTCAAGGTGATGACGAAGCGCGCTGTCGCCGCCTGCGGCTGAACTGCCGGAAAGGCGCATGGAAGGCCCCGGGCCCCGGCCCGGGGTTTTTCGTCGGCGGGCCCTGCCGAAGGGCACGCGCTTCCCCCTCGGCGGGCTTTCGCCGCGCCGCCGCCGCACGCTTGACGAGGGCGGCTCCGTGGCACAAATCCGCCTGAGCCCGCCCTCCGAACCTGTCAGGTGCCGCCATGTCCCGAGAGCCGCTGCGATCCGGCGAAACCACCCCCCCGGCCTGGGCCGCCGCCCTGCCGGATGATCTCGAAGGGCGGCTGGTCTTCGGCCGGCCGCTGGCGGATCTCACCTGGTTGCGGGTCGGCGGGCCGGCGGAGGCGCTCTATCAGCCGGCCTCGATCCGCGACCTTGCCCGCTTTCTCGCCGCGCTGCCGCCCGAGGTGCCGGTCTTCCCGATCGGGGTCGGCTCCAACCTGATCGTGCGCGATGGCGGCATCGACGGGGTGGTGATCCGCCTCGGCCGCGGTTTCAATGGCATCGAGACCCTGCCCGGCGGCCGGGTGCGGGCCGGTGCGGCGGCGCTTGATGCCCATGTGGCCCGCAAGGCCGCCGATGCCGGCATCGATCTTACTTTCCTGCGGACCATCCCGGGCACCATCGGCGGCGCGATCCGCATGAACGCCGGCTGCTACGGCCGCTACATCGCCGACGTGTTCGTGACCGCCACCGCCGTCACCCGCTCGGGCAAGGTGGTGACGCTGCGCTCCGCCGATCTCGGCTTTTCCTATCGTCAGACCCGGCTGCCGACCGATAGCGTCATCGTCCAGGCGGTGCTGGCGGGCCCTGCCGGCGATCCGGCCGAGCTTCACCGGCGGATGGAGGCGCAGATCGCCCGTCGCGACGCCACCCAGCCGACGAAGGAGCGCACCGCCGGCTCGACCTTCCGCAACCCCGCCGGCCACTCCTCGACCGGCGCGGCCGACGAGGATCACAGTCGCAAGGCCTGGAAGCTGATAGAGACGGCCGGGATGAAGGGGGCGCGGCGCGGCGGGGCGATGATGTCCACCAAGCACGCGAATTTCCTCGTCAACGTCGGTGGCGCTACCGCTGCCGATCTCGAGGGGCTTGGCGAGGAGGTGCGAAAAAGGGTTTTCGAGACAACCGGAACGAGGTTAGAGTGGGAAATCATGCGGGTCGGCCGACCGGCGGTGGCCGGGGCGGCGGCACCGGCGGGGGCGCAGCTCTCCGGCGGCAAGGCCGGCGAGGCGTCCGCCACGGCGGATGATGCGGCTGAAGACGCGGCAGGTGCTGCCCCGGAAGACTGATGGCCCCGGTGCCGGCTTCGGTCCGCATGACAACAATACGGAGCGCGGCCGGGGCTTTCGTCCCGGACCCCGCCGACAGCAGGCGCCGCGGTGCGCCGGGCAGAGGACAACAAGCGCCCCGAGGCGCGGAGGCAGCGGCCCGCAAGGGCCGAAGGCAAGGAACGCGAGGGCATGTCGAGCAGGAAAGCCCCGCATGTGGCAGTCATCATGGGTGGCCCGTCCGCCGAGCGCGAAGTGTCGCTCGTCACGGGGGCGCAATGCGCGGCTGCGCTGCGGCAGGAGGGTTTCGAGGTCTCCGAGATCGACGCCGGCGCCGATCTGCCCGAGCGGCTCGCCGCCCTCGGCCCCGACGTGGTGTTCAACGCCCTGCACGGGCGCTGGGGCGAGGACGGGGCCGTGCAGGGGCTCCTCGAATGGCTTCGCATCCCCTACACCCATTCGGGCATCCTCGCCTCGGCACTCGCCATGGACAAGGAGCGCGCCAAGATCGTCTTCGAGGCGGCGGGTCTCAATGTCGCCCGCAGCTTCGCCCTGCCGGAGGGCCCCCTCACGGATCACCCCATGCCGCCGCCCTATGTGGTGAAGCCGATCCGCGAGGGCTCCTCGGTCGGCATCCATCTGGTGCTCGGGAGCGACGCGCCGCCCCCGGCCGTGGCCGACGGGGCAGGGATGATGGTCGAGGAATACGTGCCGGGGCGGGAACTCACGGTGAGCGTGCTTGGGGACGAGCCGCTGATCGTCACCGAGATCGTCACCGAGGGCTGGTATGATTACGAGGCCAAATATCGTCCCGGCGGCTCGCGTCACATCCTGCCGGCCGATCTGCCGCGCGAGATCACCCAAGCCTGCCTCGAGGCGGCGCTCGCGGCTCATGACGCTCTCGGCTGCCGCACGATCTCGCGCTCGGATTTCCGCTGGAACGAGGCGGAAGGGGCCGACGGGCTCGTCATCCTCGAAACCAACACCCAGCCCGGCATGACGCCGACCTCGCTCACCCCCGAGCAGGCGGCGGCGCGGGGCATCGGCTTCGCCCGGCTGTGCCGCATGCTGGTGGAGGACGCCTCATGCGACCGCTGAAGCGCCGCCGCGGCTGGGCCCGCGGCAACAGGTTCGTCTATGCGCTCGAAAGGCTGTGGTTGCGCCGCCCGGTGCGGCTTTTCGTGCGCGTTGCCCTGCCGGCCGCCACGGCCTTCCTGGTCGCCCATTCCTGGCTGACGCGCCCCGGCGTGCTCGAGGGGCTTCAGGAGCGCTATCTCGCGGCGATCGACTGGGTCGAGAACCGGCCCGAATTCCGAATCCGGCAGATGCGGATCACCGGTGCTTCGGCCGAGCTTCAGGACGACATCCGCGAGATCCTCGGCCTTGATTTCCCCGCTTCGATGCTCACTCTCGATCTGGATGCGCTCGAGGCACGGGTGGCGGCGCTCGATGCGGTGGCTTCGGCCAGGCTGACGGTGAGGGAAGGCGTGCTCGAGATTTCCGTTCTCGAACGTGTGCCGGCGGTGATCTGGCAGCGGCGGGACGGGCTCGAGCTGCTCGACGCCGAGGGCCACCGGGTCGGGCTGCTGGCGCGTCGGGCGCTGAGGGCTGATCTGCCGCTTCTTGCCGGAGAGGGAGCTGATCGGGCCGTGCCCGAGGCGCTGGGGCTGATCGAGGCTGCCGGCCGCCTCGCGCCACGCATCCGTGCGCTCATCCGCATCGGCGAGCGGCGCTGGGACATGCTTCTCGAGAACGGGGTGCGCATCTCCCTGCCCGAGAAGGCGCCCCGGGCGGCGCTGGCAAGGCTCCTCGTCCTCGACCGGATCCACGATCTTCTCGCGCGACGGATCAGCCGCGTGGATCTGCGCGTAGCCGAGCGGCCCGTGGTACGGGTCGCCCCCGAGGCCCTGCCCGAGGTCTTTCCCGGCATGGCGCCGAAGCCGGCGGTGATGGCGCAGCTGCCATCCCCTGCCGCCGACATGGCCGCTCTGCCGAAAGGCCGTGCCGCAGGTGTGTCGCTTCCGGTCGCGACCGGCACTTCCGCATCAGCTTCGACAGACAGCAAGGGTGAAAGATGACCGCGTCGATGTTTCAGGCCCAGCGGGCCATGCGTCAGAAATATCGTCAGGCGCTCAAGCGCGGGCTGTTCGCCGTGCTCGACATCGGTGCCTGGAAGACCGCCTGTTTCGTTCTGCGCCATGATGAGGACATGCGGGCCGATCCGCTGGCATGGCAGGGCAATCTGCGCCTCGAGGCGACGGCCGTCTCGGCCTCCGAAGGGGTGAGCCGCGGCGAGATCCACGACATGCGGCGGGCCGAGAAGGTCATCCGCACGGTGATCCATCGGGCGCAGAAGGAAGTCGGCGAGTGCATCGACCATGTCTTCGTCACCTTCGGCGGCGGCAATCCGGTCTCGGCCATCACCGCAGGCAGCACCGAGCTGGGGGGCGAGCGCACCCGCGAGGCCGACATCGCCGACGCCCTTGCGGCCTGCCCTCTGCCCGATCTGGGCCCCGGCCGACAGCTTCTCCATGCCCAGCCGCTGCATTTCTGGATCGACAACCGCACCGGGCTCGGCGACCCTCTCGGCCAGACCGGGCAGGAGCTTGGGGTGGAGATGCATCTCCTGGCCATCGATCTGCCGGTTTTCGACGGGGTGCTCGGCTGTGTCCGCAACTGCGATCTCGATCTGTGCGGGCTCACGGCCGCCGGGCAGGCGGCGGGCCTCGGCGTGCTGACCGAGGAGGAACGGCGTCTCGGGGCCGCGGTGGTCGACATCGGCGCCGGGACCGCCGACATCGCCCTTTTCTTCCGGCAGCACATGATCCATGCCGCGTCGGTTCCTCTCGGAGGGGCGCTCGTCACCTCGGACATCGCCTATGCCTTCGACATCCCCTTCGCCGAGGCCGAGCGGCTCAAGACCCGTTTCGGCGGCTGCATCGCCACGAGCCGGGACGATCTCGACGAGATCCCGCTCGGAGTCGAAGGGGAATGGGAAGGTGAGCGGCGCACCACCACCCGCAGCGAGCTCATCGGCGTGATTGCGCCGAGGATGGCGGAAATCCTCGAAGCGGTGCGCGAGCGGCTCGAGGCGATCGAATTCTACGCCATGCCCTCCCAGCGCATCGTGCTCACGGGCGGCGCGTCGCAGCTGCCGGGGCTCGACCGGATGGCGGCCCGGATCCTCGGCGATCAGGTGCGGCTCGGCGTGCCGATCCGCATTGCCCGGCTGCCCGAGAATGCGCGCGGACCCGAATTCGCCGCTCTCGTCGGCCTCGTCCATCACGTCATGCGGCCGAGCGACGAATGGTGGGATTTCGAGGGGCTCGAACGCCGGGGAAAGGGGCCGGTGCGCCGCATCGTCCAGTGGCTCGCGAGCAACTGGTAACGCCGGCCTGTTCCCGCAGATCGGCAAGGCGCGGCCTTTGCCGTGTGCCGTGAAAAAATGGGGTGACGCGAGCGAATCAGTGCGCTACCATCAGGAAAACGCTTCACAAGGGCCGCCAAGAGCCGGGAAGTGGCCGGGACCGCCGCAAGGGCGACCGGGAACATGAGGCAGAGGGTATCGAGCGGTTCCCTCATCCATGATCCACAGCTTCCCGCGGGCGGGCCGATGGCGGATTCGGGGCCCTTGCAGGCCCCGCGTGCGGCGAGAAGAGCGCAGAGTGAACCGGTCGGCAGGACCATCTGAGGCAGAACAGGCGGACGAAACCATGGCACTTACCACCATCTCCTTTCCCGAGCAGGAACAGCAGGAACTCAAGCCGCGCCTCGCGGTCTTCGGCATCGGCGGTGCCGGTGGCAATGCGGTCAACAACATGATCGACAAGGGGCTCCAGGGCGTCGAGTTCATCGTTGCCAACACCGATGCCCAGGCCCTGGCCCAGTCGCGGGCTCCCAACAAGATCCAGCTCGGCCGGCAGCTGACCGAGGGGCTCGGTGCCGGCGCCCGACCCGAGATCGGTGCCCGTGCGGCCGAGGAGGCGCTTGAGGAGATCGTCACCCATCTCGAAGGAGCGCACATGTGCTTCCTGACCGCTGGCATGGGCGGAGGCACCGGCACCGGCGCGGCACCGATCATCGCCCGGGCCGCGCGCGAGCTCGGCATCCTGACGGTCGGTGTCGTCACCAAGCCGTTCCAGTTCGAGGGTGCCCGCCGCATGCGCCAGGCCGAGGAGGGGATCGAGGAGCTCCAGGGCGTCGTCGATACGCTCATCATCATCCCCAACCAGAATCTCTTCCGCCTGGCGACCGAGAGCACCACCTTCACCGAGGCCTTCGCCATGGCCGATGACGTGCTCTATCAGGGCGTCAAGGGCATCACCGACCTCATGGTCCGCCCCGGCCTGATCAATCTCGACTTTGCCGATGTCCGCGCGGTGATGGACGAGATGGGCAAGGCGATGATGGGCACGGGCGAGGCTTCCGGCGAGAGCCGCGCGCGCGAGGCCGCCGCGAAGGCCATCGCCAATCCGCTCCTCGACGAGATTTCCCTCGAGGGTGCGCGCGGTGTGCTGATCAACATCTCGGGCGGCGCCGACCTCACCCTGTTCGAGCTCGACGAGGCCGCCAACCTGATTCGCGAGAAGGTCGATCCCGACGCCAACATCATCGTCGGTTCGACGCTCGACCCGGAAATGGAAGGGGTGATGCGGGTTTCGGTCGTCGCCACCGGCATCGACGCTTCCGAACGGCGCGCCCCGGCCGATCTGCGCCCGGCCGCTGCGGCGGCGCCGGTGGCCGAAACGGTCGCCGAGGCACCGGCCACCCCCGAAGCTCCGGCGACCGAGGCACCGGCGGCACCGGCCGCTGTCGAGCCGACCCAGCCGCCGCTCTTCGAGGAGCCGGCCGTCTCGCTCGCGGAGGATGACGCCTTCGAGGAGGAACTGTCCGCCGTTCTCGCCGAGGAAGAGGAAGCGCCGGTGGCACCGGTCGAACCCGAGCTTGAGCGCTTCGTCGCCCCGAGCCGTCCGCGCGCCGGCCAGCCCCGGCCCGAGGCGGTGCGCAAGCTTCAGGAGATCACCGGCAAGCGCGGTGCCGCCACCCGTCCGGCCGACCCGCCGGCACGCGAGGGAGGGCCGCGCTTCGGCGGTATCGGCTCGCTCATCAACCGCATGACCGGGCATGGCCACACCGCCCGATCCGCGCCGCGCGCCGCGCCTCCCGAGAGCGGCGAGCCGTCCGAGGGTGTCGAACGCGACGATGTGGAGATCCCGGCCTTTCTCCGCCGTCAGGCCAACTGACCGACCCGGAAGGCAAAAAGGCGATCTGCACGAGGAGCGGCCCGGTCGGGTCGCTCCTTTTCCTGTTCCTCCCGGCCCTCCCTTCCGGTCCTTCCTGAAGCATCGTTTCCCGTCCCTTCGCCGCATCACCCCCCTCTGGGCGGTTTCATGCCGAGAGGTGCGCCTGTGTTGCAGATCGTAGGAATCTGTGAATTGAGCTCTCCGGCCCCACCCCTTAGCCCGGAATGCGCCCACGGGCGATGGCGTGCGCTCCCGGCTCTCGCGCATGAGCGGCGGGCAGGAGCCGATGCAGGCCCGTTCGGGTCGGGGCGCCTCCTGAGGCGGGAAGACCGGGGAGCGGGCGAAGGGCTGGCGGGCCCGGGGCTCTTCGGTTTGCGGCCACCGGCACAGGGGAGCCGTCGCACCGGGGAGCGGGCGCAGGAAACAGCGCCAGGGAAGACAGCGCCAGGAGAAGAAGGAACGGGAATGCAACAGGCGACGCTTGCCAGGGCGGTGATGCTCGAAGGTGTGGGCCTCCATCGGGGCGTGCACACCCGGCTGCGGATCCAGCCCGCGCCGGCCGGTCACGGCATCGTCTTCCGACGGGTCGATCTGGCCGGGGAGGAGAACCGCATTCCGGCGCTGTGGTCCCATGTCGTCGATACGCGGCTCAACACCACCATCGGCACCGGCCGGGGCGGGGCGGTGGTCTCGACCATCGAGCACCTGATGGCGGCCCTGGCCGGGGTCGGCGTCCACAACGCGCTGATCGACATAGACGGGCCCGAGGTGCCGATCCTCGACGGCAGCGCCGCCCCCTTCGTTGCCGCGCTTCTCGAAGCCGGCATCGCGCCGCTCGGTGCGCCGCTCGAAGTGATCGAGATCACGGCGCCGATCGAGGTGCGCCGCGGTGAGGCGCTGGTCAGGCTCGAGCCGGCTGCGACCTTCGAGATCGATTACGCCATCGCCTTCGACGAGCCTGCCATCGGCCGGCAGCAGAAGCGCCTGCGCCTCGCGAATGGCGCCTTCTGCGACGAGCTGGCCGACAGCCGCACCTTCTGCCGGCTGGCTGATGTCGAGATCATGAAGGCCAACGGCCTCGCCCTCGGCGGTTCGCTCGAGAACGCGATCGTCGTCGATGGTGCACGCGTGCTCAACGAGGAAGGGCTGCGCCATGCCGACGAATATGTCCGTCACAAGATGCTCGATGCTCTTGGCGATCTCGCCCTCGCCGGCGCGCCCATCCGCGGCCGCTACATCGCCCGCCGCGCCGGCCATGCGGTGACGAACGCCCTGTTGCGCCGGCTCTTTGCCGATCCGGCCAATTACCGCCGCCGGCCGGCCATGCCGGGCGATGCCCGCTGGATGCCGGGGCTGACCGACGAAAGCGCGCCGCGCCTCGCCGGGTAGATCCGGCCATCCGCGATTGCGCTGCCCTCTCCGGGCCTTGGTCTGCGAAGCGGGTCGCGGAAATGCGGACTCCTCACTCCGGGCCGGGGAACGCGAAGCGCAGGATGGCGGGGTGCGGGCGAGAACGCGGCGTCTCGGCGCCAGACCGCGTTCGACCGGGCGCCCGGTGATTGCCGGCCGGCCCGTGGCAACGCGGAGGGGGAGCCGCCCTCTCGCTGTGGGCGCCCTCGATGCCGGCAGGGCGGAAGCATGCTGCTCTCATCGGTGAATGGGCCCCGGGGCGCCATTCGCCCACCGTGCCGATCAATCCCCGCTTTCGGAGAAGACGCGCCTTTCGTCATGGATTGCTGCCCGAGCCCGGGCGCTCACCCGATCCTTCCCCCGCGCGACAACGCTTTTCACCGGCCGAAGAGCTGTGTTAGGGATTCGGGGGCTCTCAAGGCCGGGATGGAACGGGGATGACGATATGACTGTCAGGGCGATCATGCGCGCAGCACTTTACGGAGTCGTCCTTCTTGGCCTCGTGGCCTGTTCCGGCGGCAAGGAGGAAATCCCCCTCGATCAGCTCCCCCCCGAGGAAATCTATGCCCGGGCCGAGGCGCTGATGCAGGCCGGCAAGGAGGAGGATGCCGCGAAGCTCTATGGCGAGGTCGAGCGGCTCTACCCCTATTCCCGCTATGCCGAGAAGGCGCTCATCCGCAATGCCGAAGCTCTCTACAAGGCGAAGAAATACGAGGAAGCCCGTGCCGCGGCCGAACGCTTCATCGCCTTCTACCCGGCCAGTGCCGACGCGCCGCGGGCGCAATATCTCATCGCCCTGACCTGGTATGACCAGATCGCCCGCGTCGGACGCGACCGCGGCGCCATGCTCGACGCGCTCGAGGCGCTGCGCGAGGTCATCAACCGTTACCCGGACAGCGACTATGCCCGCTCGGCGCGACTCAAGCTCGATTTCGTGCTCGACAATCTCGCGGCCAAGGAGATGGAAGTCGGGCGCTACTATCTCAAGCGCGGCTTCTACCCCGCCGCCATCAACCGTTTCCGCGTGGTGGTCGAGGACTATCCGACCTCGACCCAGACCCCGGAGGCGCTCTACCGGCTGGTCGAGGCCTATCTCTCGCTCGGTCTCGAGGACGAGGCGCGCACCGCGGCTGCCATTCTCGCCCACAATTTCCGCGCCACCGACTGGTATGCCGACGCCTATCGCCTCCTCGAGAAGCGCGGCCTTGAGCCCGCTCCGAAGGCCGGGGGCTGGCTGAGGACGGTCTGGCGACGCGTCGTCCGGGGCGAGTGGCTCTGAGCCAGCGGCGCGCCATGCTCCTCGAGCTGCACATTCGCGACCTCCTCCTGATCGAGAAGGCCGATCTCGAATTCGGCCCCGGTCTCGGCGTGCTGACCGGGGAGACGGGGGCCGGCAAGTCGGTGCTTCTCGGAGCGCTCGGCTTCGTTCTCGGCTGGCGGGGCAAGGCCGACATGGTGCGCGGTGGCGCCGCCTCCGGCGAGGTGGAGGCGGTCTTCGCGCTGCCGGAGGACCACCCGGCCCGCGGGCTGCTCGAGGAACTCGGGATCGCGGCCGGGGACGAGCTCGTCATCCGCCGCCGCGCCCGGCCCGACGGCCGCAAGCAGGGCTGGATCAACGACCGGCGGGTTTCGGGCGAGAGCCTCAGGGCACTCTCGGCCCTGCTCGTCGAGCTGCACGGTCAGCATGACGATCGCGGCCTTCTCGATGTGCGCGGCCATCGTGCCCTGCTCGACCGCTTTGCCGATGCCGGGGCGGCCCTTGCCGCCACGCGCGCGGCCTGGGAAGCTTGGCAGCGGGCGCGGCGCGATCTGGCCGAGGCCCGGCAGGAACTCGAGAAGGCCCGGGCCGAGGCCGACTGGCTGGCCCATGCCGTGGCCGAGCTCGAGGCCTTCGCACCCGAGGAGGGCGAGGAAGAGAGGCTCTCCGACCGGCGGCGGCTGATGCGGGCCGGAGCGCGGCTGCGCGAGGAAGTGGCGCGCGTGCTGACCCTTCTGGGCGACGAGGGCGCCGAGGGGCATCTTGCGGATGCGCTGCGTTCGCTCGAGGCGGCTGCGCCCGATCTCGGGGAGCGGGCCGATGCGGCGATCGAGCGGCTCGGTCGGGCCCTGGACCATCTGGCCGATGGGGCGGCCGAGGTGACCACGCTTCTCGAGGATCTCTTCTTCGATCCGGCCACGCTCGAGGAGGTCGAGGAACGGCTTTTTGCGCTCAAGGATCTTGCGCGCAAGCACAAGGTGCCGGCTGACGAGCTGCCGGCGCTGGCACAGGAGCTGCGGGCGCGGCTCGATGCCCTCGAGGCTGGCGACGTCCGCCTCGGGGCGCTCGAGAAGAACGAGGCCGAAGCGCGGCAGGCTTACGAAGCGGCGGCGACCGGGCTTTCACGGCTGCGCCGCGATGCGGCAGGCGCACTCGATCGGGCGGTGATGGCAGAATTGCCGGCGCTGCGGCTCGGCGAAGCCCGCTTCCGTACCACCTTTCACGCGGCCGAGGCGGGGCCCGAGGGGCTGGAAAGGGCGGCTTTCGAGGTGCGGACCAACCCGGGTGCCCCCTGGGGACCGCTCGACCGGATCGCCTCGGGGGGCGAGCTCTCGCGCTTTCTTCTGGCGCTCAAGGTGGTGCTTGCCGCGCGCGATGGCGCCCAGCCGACGATGATCTTCGACGAGATCGATCGCGGCGTCGGCGGGGCGACGGCCGATGCGGTCGGCCGGCGGCTGGCCGATCTCGCGCAGCGGGGGCAGGTGCTGGTGGTTACCCATTCGCCGCAGGTCGCCGCGCGCGCCGAGCGCCACTGGCGGGTGGCGAAGGAGACGACGGCGGGACGCACCCGCATTGCCGTCACGCCGCTCGATGCTGCCGAGCGGGTCGAGGAGATCGCCCGGATGATGGCCGGCGAGACCATCACCGACGAAGCCCGCGCCGCTGCCCGCGCCCTTCTCGAGAAATGAACTGTCGCTTCACGAAGCGTTAACGGTTGGCTGCCAGTCTGGCGGCAGGCGATTCGCACCCTCCCGGGCAGGCAGCAGGGTGCGGCCGGACGAGTTGCGGCGTGGTCGATGATCGAAGGAGGTGTGACGCGATCCAGAAGGGGAGGTGTGGCGCGATACAGTGGTGAAGAGACGAACAATGCAGGGCGGGAAGGCCCTGCGCCCGGTCGTCCGGAGGCGTGCAACCGGCCTGTGTAACCGGCATGCGCAACCGGCTGGCGAATCGGCTTGTCTGGCGCTTCCGGCGCTCGCGCTTGTGCAACCGTGAATTCGGCGTTCGCGCTTGTGCAACCGTGAAGGACGCCCGGATCGGATCGACGCCCGGATCGAATCAGGGGGATGCAGGCCAGGGGTCGTGCTCTCGCGGCCACCGCGCCGGACGCCGGGCGCCTCGAGCGGGCTTCGTTGTGCGCAGTTCGGGCGTCGTGCCCACCACCCGGACGCTCAGGGGACGAGCTTGCCCGGATTGAGGATGCCGGCCGGATCGAGCGTGGCCTTGAGCACACCCATGACCTGCCAGGCCTCGCCATGTTCGAGGCTCATGAAGGGGCGCTTGCCGAGGCCGATGCCATGTTCGCCCGTCACCGTGCCGCCGAGGGCGAGGGCCCGCTCGGCCATGCGGTGGGCCAGCTCCTTCGCCACGGTCATCTCCTCCGCCCTGTCCGGGTCGACCAGCAGGATGGCATGGAAATTGCCGTCGCCCACATGGCCGAGGATCGGGCCGGGGATGCCGCTTGCGGCAATGTCACGGCGGGTTTCCTCCACCGCCTCCGCGAGACGCGAGATCGGCACGCAGATGTCGGTGACGATCGCGCGGGCGCCGGGGCGGGAGGCGAGGATGGCGTAATAGGCTTCGTGCCGCGCCTTCCACAGACGGTTGCGCTCCTCGGGACGGTCAGCCGCGCGGAAGCCGCGTCCGCCAAGCTCGCGTGCGATCTCGCCGAAGCGGTCGGCGTCCTCGGCCACGGCGCGGGGCGAGCCGTGAAATTCGAGGAGAAGGAGGGGGCTTTCCTCGAGATCGAGCCCCGAATGGGCGTTGACGGCCTTCACGCTCTCGCTGTCGAGAAACTCGATCCGGGCAACAGGGACGCCGCTCTGGATCGTCAGCATCACAGCCTCGACCGCAGCCCCCATGTCGGGAAAGCTGACGATCGCGGCCGAGATCGCCTCGGGAATGCCGTGCAGCTGGAGTGTCAGCTCGGTGATGATGCCGAGCGTGCCTTCAGCCCCGACGAAAAGGGCGGTGAGATCGTAGCCGGCGGCGCTCTTGCGGGCCCGCGTTCCGGTGCGGATCAGGCGACCGTCGGCCAGAGCGACCTCGAGCCCCTTCACATTGTCGCGCATGGTGCCGTACCGCACGGCGGTGGTGCCGGATGCGCGGGTCGAGGCCATGCCGCCCAGCGAGGCGTCGGCGCCCGGATCGACCGGGAAGAACAGCCCCGTCGCCCGCAGCTCCTCGTTGAGCCGGGTGCGGGTGACACCGGGCTCGACCCGGGCCAGCATGTTCTCGGCATCGATCTCCACCACCCGGTTCATGCGCGAGAGGTCGACACAGAGGCCGCCCGCGGGTGCGATCGACTGGCCTTCGAGCGAGGTGCCGGTCCCCCAGGGGATCACCGGCAGGCGGTGACGGCTGCAGATCTCGAGGATCCGCCGGACCTCCTCGGCCGTTTCGGGATAGGCGACGGCATCGGGCGGTGCCAGCGGATACCAGCTTTCGGACCGTCCGTGGATTTCCCGGTCCGAGGGCGAGCGCGTGAGCCGCTGGCCGATGAGGGCGGCGACGGCAGCGAGCGCCGGTTCGCGATCTTCTCCCGCGTGCGGCGCGGCCTTGGCGCCTTGCGTGGATGCTGGCTGGGTCATGGATGCC
>WFPA01000263.1 GCA_015487815.1 Albidovulum sp. | reverse complement strand
GTCTATATCGTCGATGAACGCGAAAAGGCCCTTGTCCTGCAATTCGGCAAGGTGAAGGCCGTGAAGGAGGATCCGGGGCTGGCCTTCAAGATCCCCCTCATCCAGCAGGTGGTCAAGTATGACGACCGCATCCTCTCACTCGAGACCCGGCCGCTCGAGGTCACCCCGCTTGACGACCGTCGGCTGGTGGTCGATGCCTTCGCCCGCTGGCGCATCACCGACGTGGTGCAGTTCCGCAAGGCGGTGGGCGACGGCGGCATTCCGCTGGCGGAGCGGCGGATCGAACGGATCCTCAATGCCGAGATCCGCGAGGCGCTCGGCCAGGTTGTGTCGAACGCGATCCTCTCGTCGGACCGCAAGAAGCTGATGGAGCGGATCCGCGACAGGGCGCGGCAGAAGGCCGAGGCTCTCGGGGTGGAGATCATCGACGTGCGGCTCAAGCGCACCGACCTGCCGGCCCAGAACCTCGAGGCGACCTTCGCGCGGATGCGGGCCGAGCGCGAGCGGGAGGCGGCCGATCAGGTGGCCCGTGGTCAGGAGGCGGCGCAGAAGATCCGCGCTGCGGCCGATCGCACACGGGTTGAGATCGTTTCCAAGGCGCAGAAGCAGGCCGAGATCATCCGTGGCGAAGCCGATGCCAGGCGCAACGCGATCTTCGCCCGCGCCTACGGCAAGGACAAGGAGTTCTTCGAGTTCTACCGTTCACTGAGAGCCTACGAGAAAGCGCTCCGTGCCGACAATTCGCGTCTCATCATGTCGCCCGACAGTGCCTTCTTCAACTATCTCAAGTCCGAGAACGGCCGCTGATCGGGGTCGCAGGCGAAGGAGAGGAAAGGGGCCGGTCCGCGCCGGCCCCTTTTTCATGGCGGTAGAGGTGAGCCGTGGGCGTCGATCGGGGAAGTTGTGGTCAAGCCGTGCGTTCCGCGCTAGGCTCCCCAGGTCAGCCCTCGGGAATTTCACGGGAATTTCATGGGTGGAGAGCCGAGTTGAGTTGTATCTTCTCCCGCGACAGGCGCAATTGACGACAGTGCCCGGGCCCAGCCCGCATGCGCCGCAAATCCCTGCCGGCGCCGGCACGCAGAACAGAAACCCAAGGAGGACAGGACGTGTTCGACATTCCTGCAACTGTGGAGCGCAAGAGCCGCGCCCTGATGCGCGCGGCGCTGGCGCTTGGCCTTGGCATCGGTCTTGCGCTCGGGGGCGTCACCGCGCCCGAGGCGCAGGCCGAGAGCCAGAAGATGATCCCGGCGAGCTTCGCCGACATCGTCGAGAAGATCAGCCCTGCGGTGGTCAACATCACCACCACCACCCTCGTCGAGGGCGGTATCGAGATGCCGATGGTGCCCAAGGGCTCACCCTTCGAGGACTTCTTCAAGGATTTCCTCGACCGCAACGGCGAGAAGGGCAAGCCGCGCAAGAAGCCGCGCCAGCGGGCCACCGCCCTCGGCTCGGGCTTCATCATCTCGCCCGATGGCTACATCGTCACCAACAACCATGTGGTGGACAAGGCCGACGAGATCCAGATCGAGTTCTATTCGGGCGAGCGGCTCGATGCGAAGGTGATCGGCACCGACCCCTTGACCGATATCGCCGTGCTCAAGGTCGAGAGCGAAAAGCCGCTGCCCTATGTCGAGTTCGCCGACAGCGACAAGCTGCGCGTCGGCGACTGGGTGCTGGCAATCGGCAACCCGCTCGGCCAGGGCTTCTCGGTTTCGGCCGGCATCGTCTCGGCCCGCAACCGCTCGCTGCGCGGCGCCTATGACGACTTCATCCAGACCGATGCCGCCATCAACAAGGGCAATTCAGGCGGACCGCTCTTCAATCTCGAAGGCAAGGTGGTGGGTGTCAACACCGCCATCCTGAGCCCGACGGGCGGCTCGATCGGCATCGGTTTTTCCATGGCGTCGAACGTGGTCAGGCAGGTGGTCGATCAGCTCATCAAGTATGGCGAGACCCGCCGCGGCTGGCTTGGCGTCCAGATCCAGGACGTGACCGACGAGATTGCCGACGCCATCGGGCTCAAGGCGGCCCAGGGAGCGCTCGTGACCGATGTCTTCAAGGACAGCCCCGCCGACAAGGCCGGCATCAAGTCGGGTGACGTGATCATTGCCTTCAACGGTGAGGAGGTGGACGACACCCGCAAGCTTGTCCGCCTCGTGGCCTCTGCCGAGGTCGGCGCGAAAGTGCCGGTGACGGTGTGGCGGGATGGCAGGACGGTCGATCTCACCGTCAAGCTTGGTCGACGCGAGGAAGCCGAGCCGATGATCGCCAAACGGCAGGGCGCGCCCGAGAAGGCCGAGCCGAAGAGCGTGCTCGGACTGACCGTGGCGCCGCTTGACGATGCCGTGCGCGAGAAGCTCGGATTCGACGCCGATCAGAAGGGACTCGTGATCGTCGATGTCGATCCGGCAAGCCGCGCCGCCGAGAAGGGACTCCGTGCCGGTGATGTGATCGTCGAGGCCGGCCAGGAAGAGGTCGCCACCATCGCCGATCTCGAGAGGGCGGTGAAGAAGGCTCGCGAGGCCGGCCGCAAGTCGGTGCTGCTGCTCGTGCGGCGCGACGGCCGGCCGCGCTTTGTGGCGCTGCCGGTGGCCGAGGGCTGAGCCGCCTCGATCGGCCACATGAACAAGAGGAAGGGCGTGCCCCGAGGCACGCCCTTTCGCGTGAACGGCGCAGGCGTTTCCACCATCCGCCGGACTGTGCGGAAATACCCCGCCGGCGTGCCGGAGCCCATGCGGGAAGGGTGGTCGTCAAGGCCATGCGCGCGTTCCGCCGGCCCGCCTCGGCGCATGGAGGAAGAAGGGAGGCGCTCGCGGGGAAAGGGGAAAGGGGCGCGGGAGGGGCGAACGATATCGGGCGGCAGGGGCCGGGTGGCACAGCGGCGATGCGGTGAAGGACGGCCGATGTTTCTCGAGGCGCCCGACCGGCCGGGGACGGCTGCCCGAGGGAAGCCGGTGCCGTCAACAGGCATGGCAGGGATGGTCTGCCGAGGCCGGAAGAAGCACGCCGCCACCGCCCCGACGGGGCCGGCATCCGCCGCCGGACGGAGCGGTCAAGTGAGGTTTCGCGTACGTGCTGGCAGGCGACGTTCGCCTTCGCCGGGCCGGATCGCGGACGGCAGTGCCGGGCGCGGATGGGCCGGAAAGGCGAAAAGGAAAGGGGAGCCCGAAGGCTCCCCCTCGCAATCTTCGCAACGTTCGCGCTCTCAGGCCGCTTCCTTCGCTTCCGGGCCGAAGCGGCCGTAGAAGGTCTCGCCCTTCTCGGCAAGTTCGACGAGCAGTTTCGGCGGGGCGAAGCGGTCGCCGTATTTCGCCGCCAGCTCCTCGTCGATCGCCACGGCCTCCTTCGGGCCGACCATGTCCACCCAGGAGAAGGGACCGCCCGACCAGGGCGCGAAGCCCCAGCCGAGGATGGCACCGACATCGCCCTCGCGGATGTCCTCGAGCACGCCCTC
>WFPA01000262.1 GCA_015487815.1 Albidovulum sp. | reverse complement strand
TCGCGCCGACATCGGCTGCGGTACGATTGAGCATGTCGCCGACATGGCTGACATGATCGACCTTGAGGCCGCGGTCGATGATGGCGCTCTCGACGCCGAAGGTGGCGTCCTCGAAGCTTCCGTCATATTCGACATAGCGCACCCAGGGCCGATCTTCCCCGGCCGTGGCTGCCAAAGCCGGCAGGGAAAGGATGAAGACGAGAAGAGCAAGAAAGCGACGCATGGCATGTCTCCCGACTGGTGATCGGTTGCATTCCCGCCGAATGTAGAAGATCGCCGCGCCCTTTGCCAGACGGCCGCTCCCCCTCGCCGGCCCGGCGCCGCAATGGCCGGGCAAAGGAAAGGGCGCCCGAAGGCGCCCTTCCCGAAAAGGCCGGACCGGAAGGCTCAGCCGAACATGTCCTGGGTGATGCTGTCGTACCAGCCCCAGGCTTCCTTGTAGGTCTGGCAGCGCACGTCGGCGGGCTCTCCGGTCTTGGAGATGAAGCCCGTGACCTTGGCGATCTTCTCGGGCGTGGCCTTGTAGGTGGCCCCGACCTTGACGCCGTCGCACTCGGCCAGCGCCGACCAGCAGGTATTGGCGAATTTCGGCGGAAAGGCCTTGTCGCCGAGAAGGGCGTGGCGGATCGCCATGGCGCAGACCTTGGCCTGGCTGTTGGCCGAGAAGCCCGACTTGGGCATGTCGCCCTGGGCGGCCGAGTCGCCGAGAACGTGGATGTTCTCGTCCATCCGGCTTTGCAGCGTGGCCGGCACCACCGGCGACCAGCGGCCGTCGGAAACCCCGGCGATGTCGCAGATCCGGCCGTTGCGCATGGCCGGGATCACGTTGCAGACATCGACCTTGTTGACCTCGCCGTCTACGACCACTTCCATCGCATCGGGCCGCACCTCGACCTTGTCGCCGCCGAAATCGGGGCCGATCCACTCGATCATGCCCGAGTAATGGTTCTGCCAGCCTTCCTGGAACAGTGCCATCTTGGAGAATTTCGGCTTCGGATCGAAGATCATGATCTTGGCCGTCGGGTTGATCTGCTTGAGGCGGAAGGCCACCATCGACACCCGCTCATACGGTCCCGGCGGGCAGCGGTAGGGGTTGGGCGGCGCGACCATGGCGAACACCCCGCCTTTCGGCATGGCGTCGATCTGGGCGCGCAGCAGCTCGGTCTGCGATCCGGCCTTGTAGGCATGGGGCATCTCGTTCTGAGCCGAGACGTCCCAGCCAGGCACAGAACCCTTGATGAAGTCAATGCCAGGGCTGAGCACCAGCCGATCGTAAGGCAGCACCGAGCCCGAGGCGAGGGTGACCGTCTTCTTGTCCCGATCGACGCCGACGGCATAGTCGTGCACGATATTGATGCCGTACTTGGCGGCGAGGTTGCCGTAGGTATGGCCGATCGAGGCCAGATCCCGCAGACCGCCGAGATAGAGGTTCGAGAAGAAGCAGGTGTAGTACTTGCGCGTCGGCTCGACGAGCGTCACGTCGATCGCGCCCTTGCTGTCCTTGGCAACGTAGCGGGCCACGGTCGCCCCGCCCGGGCCGCCGCCGATGACGACGACCTTCGGCTTCGCCTGCCCGGCGATGGCCGGGGCGCCGGCCACCGCGGCGGTTGCGGCCGCCGCGCCGAGAAAATGTCTGCGGTTGATGGTCATGAGTTTTCCTCCCCTTCTCATGTTGGATGTCCGTTCATCACGGACTAAAAGACCCTCCCCGTCACTCGGACGGCTGGAGGGTCGCCAGATACGCGGCCAGCGCCGCGATCTCCTCGTCGCCCAGGCTGCGGGCGATCATTTCCATGACCGGGTGTTTGCGATAGCCGGTCTTGTAGGCGTAGAGCGCCACCACGAAATCCTCCGGCGGCCAGCCGATGATGGGCGAAATGCCGTTGTCCGATCCGTCCTTGGAATGGCAGGTGAAGCATTCCGAGGCAAGATATTCGCCATAGGCCGGATCACCCTCCATCTTCAGCACCGACTCGGGCACCTGGAAGCCGGGCCCCTCGGGCAGCGTGGGCGCCGCTTCGGGAATGTCCCGGGGATTGTCGGAGAACTGGCGCAGGAAAGCCAAGAGATGACGCCGCTTGTCGGCATCCTTGAGGCCGCGATAGGACATGCGCGTGCCCTTCACGACCGAACGCGGGTTCTCGATGAAGAGATCGAGGGTCTCGAACTCCCAGACGAGACCGTTCTCGCCTGCCTCCCGCATGGCCTTGGAGTAGCGGAAGCCCTCGAGCGAGCCGGCCCGGCGTCCGAAAAGGCCGTTGAGATGGGGGCCGATGCCGTTTCGCGCCTCAGGGCCGACCTTGTGACAGGTGCCGCATTCACGGGCAAAGACCTTCGTCCCCTTTTCTGGGTCACCACCCGTCTCGCTTGCAACTACGCCGTCGGCGAAAAAGAGGCTGCCGACGATGCCTGTTGCGGCAAGAAGGGTGATGACCGGGTTCCTCCCCAACCCGGTCATCACATGCTCCTTGTCGTCAGAACTGCTTGAGATAGGCGATCAAGGCCTCGATATCGGAGTCCTTCTTCAGGCCACGGAAGGACATCTTGGTGCCCTTCACGGTTCCTTTCGGGTTCTTGATGAACTCCGCAAAGAAGGCCTCGTCCCAGACCTTGCCGGCGTCGTGCAGCTCTTTGAAGGCCTTGGAGTAGCGGAAGCCCTCGACGCTGCCGACCGGCCGGCCGATCAGCCCGTTGAGTTCGGGGCCGACCTTGTTCTTGGCACCCGGTCCGACCGCATGGCAGGACTTGCACTTCTTGAAGACCTTTTCGCCCTTCTTGATGAGCGCCGGGTCGGCCGCGGCAGAGGCGGTTTCGGTCGGCTTGGACTCGGCGGCCGGAGCGGCCTTCGATTCCTCGGCAGGAGCCGGCGTAGCCGCTGCAGGGGTTGCCTCGCCGGCACCGCTCTTGGCCTTCATCGCCGCCTTCTTCGCCGCCTCCTCGGCCCGCTTGCGGGCCACGGCGTCTTCCGGCGTCACGTCGACGACGCGGGCGCGCATGACGATCTTCACCTCGCCCTTGCAGTTGCTCATGCACGGCTCGCGGCGGAAGAGCGGATACTCGGTCTTGTCGCGATCGTCCATGTAGAAGCCGTTTTCGTTCGGCAGCTTGATCGAGGCGAAATTGTCCTGATTGAGGACGAAATCCTCACCCACGAGATCGTTGACATAGAGGAGATAGGCCGCAATGGCATAGACCTCGTCATTGGTGAGCGACTGGGCATTGCCGAAGGGCATGGCCCGATGGACATAGTCCCACACGGTCGAGAAATACGGCCAGTAGGAACCGATGGTCTTGACCGGGTTGTCCGAAGCCAATGTCCCCTGACCACCGGCCAGCACCGGCCAGCGATCGACGCCTTCACCGAAATCGCCGTGGCACATGGCGCATTTCTCGGCGAAGATCTCCTCGCCGTCGGCAACCGATCCCTGACCCGGGGGCAGCCCCTTGTCATAGGGAGCGACATCGATGTTCCAGGCGGCGATTTCCTCGGGCAGGGCCGCGCGGCCCACATTGAGCTTGCCCGCCGGCATGAAGCCCTCGTCGGCATAGTCGGCATCGCCCCCAGCGCCTTCGAGCGAGGCGGCGCTGCCCTCGGCAGCAACCGGTTTCGCCATCTCGGCCGCGGCGGTCTGCACCGTGGCCATGGCAGTCTCGGGCTTTGCAGCCGCCGTTTCGACCTTTTCTTCGATTGCCGGCTCGGTGCCCGCCACGAAGGTCACGGTCTGATCGGCCTTGCCGACCTTCTCGACCATGCTGTCGGCCAGCCAGTAGGCACCCCCGAGCACGAGAACCGTGGCGCCGGCCGCGAAAACACTAAGAGATTTCGACATTTTCCGCGATCCCCTGTTCGTTGACATACCAGGTCTGGATGCCGTTGTTGTGATAGATCGAGTTCACGCCACGGATCTTGCGCAGCTCGTCCTTGGTGGGCTGGACGTAACCCGTCTCGTCGATGGCACGGCTTTGCAGCAGAAGCGGACGGCCGTCCCATTCGAATTCGAAATAGAAGCGGTGCATCGACTTCGAGAGCGACGGACCGGAGAGCCGGGCCTTGTGCCAGTTCTTGCCGCCGTCGAGGGTGACATCGACCCGCTTGATCTTGCCGTGGCCGGACCAGGCGACGCCGGTCAGCACCACCGGACCGGGGCCGGTGATGATCGGCGCCTGCGGGCTCGGATTGGTGATGACCGACTTGGCGTCCATCACCCAGGTGAAGCGGCGGGCGCGGCCGTCAGCCATGAGATCGGTGTATTTCGACGTCTCTTCCCGGTGATGCCAGGGTTCGTCGCCCACTTCGAGGCGGCGGAGCCACTTGATCCACATGTTGCCTTCCCAGCCGGGCACGATCAGCCGCAGCGGGTAACCCTGCTCGACGCGCAGCGCCTCACCGTTCATCTTGAAGGCGACCATGCAGTCGTCGAGCGCCTTGAACATCGGGATCGAACGCGTCATGCCGGAGGCGTCGGCCCCCTCGGCCAAGAGCCACTTGCCGTTCGGCTTCACCCCGGCCTGCTCGAGCAGATACTTGAGCGGGATGCCGGTGTACATGACGTTGTGGATCATCCCGTGGGTGAACTGGCAGCCATTGAGCTGGGCGCCCTTCCACTCCATGCCGGAGTTTGCCGCGCATTCGAGGAAGTAGATCCGGTTGATGCGCGGGAACTGCATCAGCTCTTCCATGGTGAAGACCAGCGGCTTCTCGACGAGGCCGTGGATCATCAGCCGGTGCTTCGACGGGTCGATCTCGGCCGCGCCGCCATGATGGCGCTCGAAGCAGAGACCGTTGGGCGTGATGATGCCGTCGAGCTCGTGCAGCGGGGTGAAGTTGACCGAGCTTTCGGTCGAGGCCGTGAGCCACTCCACGTTGCGGCGCACCACATGCGCCTCATAATCGCTCGGCCGACCATAGGGCCTGGCATCGACGCCAAAGCCCAGCTCCTGATTCCAGGGCTGGATCTCGGTGATCGCCGGGTCGGGGCTGGCAGCGCGGGCAAAGGGAGCCGCGGCTGCCGATCCGCCGGCAATCAGCGCCGATGTCAGAAACTTGCGGCGCGAGGTCTTCGGACCGCCATTTTGTTCCGTCATCGATTCGAACCTCCTCGGTTATTGATCGAATGCATATTATTGAATGCGACGATCGTTTGCATCCATTTTCAGCAGCCTGCGACAACCTTGACGCTCTTGTTGGGCTCAAGCTGCACGGTCCCGACCCGCTTGATGTAGCTTTCGACCACATCCCAGATCGCCGGCCCTTCGGTGTTCTCGTTGACCGAGGCCCAGCCGGCGACCACATATTTCTTTTGCGGATCAATGCGTTCGCCGGTCCTGAGCAGCGTCATCTCGCTGATGCGCTGGCCCTGGGGCTTGTCGACGTCGATCTTGTAGCCCATGCCGCCGACGCGCACCATGTCGCCGCCCTGCTGGTAGTAGGGATCGGGGTTGAACAGGTTGTCGGCCACGTCCTCCATGATCATCTTGATCGTCTCGCCCGTCATCTCGGAACGATACGAGGCCGGGTAGCTCATGGCGGTGGTGGTGAAGAGATCCTCGCGGGTGATCGGGCTGTCGGGCAGGAGCGAGGTGCCCCAGCGGAAACCCGGGCTGAAGGCGATATCGGCTTCGCGCTCCTCGATCAGCGCCTGACAGATGAGATCGTCCCAGGTCCCGTTGAAATTGCCGCGACGATAAAGCAGCGAGCCGGTATGCCCGAGCACCTCCGTAAGCTCCTTCTCGAAGGGCTTGCGCTCGGCGGCCACGAGCGCCGCCATCTCCCTGTCGGGCTCGATGACATCGGAGAACACCGGGATCAGCCGGTATTCGTAACCCTTCACCTCGCCGTCCTGCACGTCGAGATCGAGCCGCGAGACGAACTTGCCGTGGGAGCCGGTGGCGATCAGCAGCGTCTTGCCGACCTTGATCGGCCGCGGCATGGCATCGTGGGTGTGACCGGTGAGAATGACATCGATGCCCTGCACGCGGGCGGCCATCTTCTTGTCCACGTCAAAGCCGTTGTGGCTGAGGAGAACGACGAGATCGGCTCCCTTCTCGCGCACCTCGGCGACCACTTCCTTCATCCGCTCCTCGCGGATCCCGAAGGAAAGGCCGGGGAACAGCCATTTCGGGTTGGCGATCGGCAGATAGGGGAAGGCCTGGCCGATGATGGCGATCTTCACCCCGTTCTGCTCGCGGAAGATGTAGGGCTTGGCGAAATCGACCGGCTCGTCCCATTCGGCGTCGAAGATGTTGGCACCGAGGAATTCGGCCTTGAGCTCGCCATCGAGGATTTCCTGCACCCGGTCGAGACCGAGGGTGAACTCCCAGTGCGAGGTCATGGCGTCGAGACCGAGGGCGTTCTGGTATTTCACCATGTCGGCGCCGTTGGTCTTGAGCGCGGTGTAGCTGCCCTGCCAGGTGTCGCCGCCATCGAGGAAGATCGCCTCGGGGCGATCGGCGCGGATGGCGTTGAAAATGGTGGCGATCCGGTCGATGCCGCCCATGCGGCCGTAGGTGCGCGCAAGAGCCACGAAATCGAGATAGGTCAGCGCATAGGCTTCGGGCGTACCCCGATCGATGCCGAAATATTCGAGGAAGGCAGCACCGGTCAGATGCGGCGGCTGACCGCAATTGTTGCCGACGCCGAGGTTGATCTCGGGCTCGCGGAAATAGATCGGCACCGCCTGGGCGTGAATGTCGGTGATGTGGGCGATGGTGACATTGCCCATGGTCGGGAAGGACAGCAGCTGGTCCTGGGTCAGCTTCTGCTGCGCCGCGAGCCGGGCCCAGTTGCCGAAGCCCGAGGCGCCGACGATGGTGGAGGCCGCCATGGCCGCCTGAAGGAATTCTCGCCGCGAAATCATGTCGCTCGTCTCCTCGTGATGGTCTGCAAGGGAGGGAAGGGGGAGAAGGTTTGCCGACCGTTTGCCGCGCCGGCCTTCAAACCGGAAGGCCCCCCCGCACGGGGACGGGAGGGCCGGATCTTTCAGACCTTCAGGCCGGTACCGGAGCCCTGCGGCTGACCGGTATCAGTTGCGGACCGAAGGCGTTTCGACGGAGAGCCCGTTGCCGCGCGAGGCGATATAGAGCTCGAGCGCCTTGAACTCGTCGCCACCCACATTGTAGGGCTGGGCGCGAATGTTCTTCATGCACCCCTTGAAGCGGGCATGCACCGAGTTCAGCTTGCCGTTCTTGAGACGGTAGGTCGGGAAGCCGTTGATCTGGCCCTGGCTGAGCCGGTCCGCCCGGATCATCTTGCCGTAATTGTCTTCATGACAATTGGCACAGGCCATGTCGAGCTGACCCACACGGGTATAGAAGATCTCCTTGCCCTTCTCCCAGTAGGGCTTGGCAGGACCGTCGATCTTCACGTTGACCGGCATGCCGCGGGACTGCAGGCCGATCAGGGCCACCATCGAGGTCAGCTCCGTTCCGCCGTATTTCCAGGCTTTCGCCCCCATGCGGTCGGTGCGGCACTTGTTGATGTAGTCCTCCATGGTCCACAGCTTGCCGTCGTCCTCGACGCGCGGCAGAACCGTGCGCAGCCCCTTGAAGTCCTCGAGCTGGTGACAGTCGGCACAGGCCTTGCCCGCCGTGCCTTCCGGCGTGGAGAACATGTCCTGGGCCTGCTCGACGAACACCATGCCCGGGTTGTCGAAGTCATCGAGCTCGAGAGCCTGGGTTTCCGGCGAACGGAACAGCCAGCCGGAATAGATCATGTCGAGATTCTCGAGATAGGGCGGCGCAGGCGCCGCCACGGTCATCTCGACCCCGTCGATGACCAGTTTCTTGATTTCGGGCTCTTCGGCCGACGCCATACCGGCAAGGCCGATGATGGCGGCAGCGAGACCAGCCCCGATGCGAGTCAGCTTCATTCGGCAAATCCTCCCTATTGTTGTCCCGGTCCGCGTCAGCCGACCGTGATCTTCTTTGCCAGCTCGTAAACGGCGCCGCCGTCCTCGACCCACTTGAAGCGGAACTCGCCCGATTCGGGCACCTTGGCCTCGAACTGGAAGTAGGGGTTGGTCGAGATCGCGGGCTCGAGCTGGACGTCGATCACGTTGCCCGACTGGCTTGCCCCCACGAAATCGCAGGTAAAGCGATTGATGATCTTGCGCGGGATGAGCTTGCCGGTCTTCTTGTCCTTCCGGCGGCCCGATTCCATCGGATGGCTGATGAGCGCCTTGATGGTGATGACATCACCGGCTTCAGCCTTCTTCGGGACTTTGACGCGGGGTTTGATCTTGGCCATGTTTCCTGTTCCTCCTGAATTTCCGTCAGCCGCCGCAGCCGCCGATCGTCACCTTGACAACGGCTTTCGCCATCTTGAACGAGCCATCCGGGAACCGGGCCACGGCAATCACGTTCTGGGTCTTGGCGAGACGGATCCGCGTCGCGGCCGAGCTCGAACCGGCGAGCGGGCCGAAATTGAAGGTGCACACTTCGGGCGCAGGGTTGCCATCGGCGAAAACGGCAATGGCTTCCGCACCCTCGGCCGCGACCTCGATCGGAACGGTGTTTCCGTTCTCGGCGATCTCGGGCGCAGTCAGATCCACGCCACCTTCGGCCGGCATCGCACCGCCGGTGAACTTCTTGATGGCATCCTCCACGGCCGCAGCCATGGCAGGAAGGCCGAAAGCCGTGATGGCGAAGGCGCCAGCTCCCGCGCCGAGAGCTTCGCGTCTCGTCAGTTGCAGCATGTCACAGTCTCCTTGCGAGTTGTCATTCCTTGAGCGTCTTGAGATAGGCCACCACGTCCTCGACCTCCTGGGCGGTCAGGATCGACTTGCCCTGGAACTTCTTGAGCACGCGGCGGAAACCCCAATCCTTGTAGAACGCCGGCATGATCGTGTCGGGATTGAGCGCCTTCTTGGCATTCACCACGATCCCCCTGAGCTCGGCCTCGGAGTAGCGATCGCCCACACCGTCAAGCGACGGGCCGATCTCGCCGTGGAAGGGCAGATCCTTCATGTCGCTGTTCTGATGGCAGGCAAGGCAGTTGCCCTTCTTGCGGTGCGCAAAGACCTTGCGGCCGTTGGCGGGGTTGCCCGGCGTGGTGGTGACCGGCGTCTCCACGGCCCCATCCTCGGTGAACTTGACTTCCTTCGGCGGAACAACCTCCGCCATCGCAACGCTGGCACCGAAGACCAGCGCCACAGCCGTCAGCCCTGTGATTTTCATGTTTCCTCCCTTCAGAGTCTTCAACACTCCGTGATTCACACCCTAGCGTTTCGGCCGCCCCTCTCACAACACAAAATTCACAAGCATGAATTTATGACGCAGGTCAGACCGCAGATCATTGATATTCAAACGGTTTCCGGGCCGGGGCGTCACTTCTTCAGCGGCCGCTCCTTGAAGCGCTCGGGCAGCATCCGCCGGTGATAGGCCTGGAAGGGCTCGTTCGTCTCGTAACCCTTCTCGACGATCCAGTGCAGCAGGTTCATCGTCGTGTAATAGCCGAAGGCTCCCGGCATGATCGCCACCGCCGCGTCCTTCGCGCTCACCCCCTCGGGCACCTCCTCGGGGAAGAACATCATCGTCGGAGTGAACAGGATACCCCATTTCTTGATCATTTCCTTCTCGGGCAGCGTCTCGCCGTCGAAATCGGTGACCTCCACATCGCCGAACATGTTGATCTGCACGACGAAGAAGTGATCCTCGATGTATTTCGACAGTTGCGGGATCGGGAAGACCTCCTCGTGCATCTTCTTGCAGTAGATGCATCCGCGCTGCTCGATCAGCAGCATCAACCGCTTGCCCTCGGCATTGGCCTCGGCGAGATCCTCGCGCAGATCCTTGAAGGTGTCGCGCAGCCAAGGCGCCTTGTGCAGCCCGTCATCGCCAAGAACGGGTTCATAGGCCCTTTCCTCTGCGGCAACCGCCGCCGCTCCCAAGGCCAGGGCCAGGGCTGCGGCCAGCAGCGCGCCGGGCCCGCTCAGCCGCCGGACAGCGCGAATCACGCCGAAAAGCGTTCTCCTCATGACCATCTCTTTTCTCCCTATGTCGTATCCGATGCGCTTGTTGAGCCCGCATCCGCGGACCAGGATACCCGCACGATGCGGTTTCCGATCCTCTCAGAGAACAAGCCGCCACAGCCCGGGCGCCGCTTCCAGAAGCCAGGTCGAGATCACCTGCACGAGGTTGGTGGCGATCAGGATCCCGAAGACGATCAGCAGGATCCCCATGGCCTTCTCGACCTTGTCGAGATGGCGGCGGAAACGCCGCATCCAGCGCAGGAACGGGCCGACGAAGAAGGCGGCGACGATGAAGGGTGCCGTCATCCCGACGCCATAGACGAAGAGATACCACACACCCTGCATCGCCGTCTCGGCGCCCGCGGCCATCATCAGGATCGGCGCCAGCGCCGGGCCGACGCAGGGCGTCCAGCCGAATGCGAAGGCCATGCCCATGAGGAGCGCGCCGAAGATGCTGGTCGCCGGCACGTTCACCTCCGCCTTCACGGAACGGTAGAGAAGCCCGATCCTGAAGACACCGAGAAAATGCAGCCCCATGACGATGACGATCGCGCCCGCCACCCAGCGCAGCACGTCGAACCATTCTCGCAGCGCCTGACCGATCGCCGTCGCCGCCGCCCCGAGCGAGACGAAGACGATCAGCATGCCGGCCGCGAAGGCGAAAGCGCCGATCACCGCCTTGCGCCGCACGTTTTCCGGCATCTCCTCGCCCTCGGCCATCATGTGGATGCTCTCGCCCGCGAGATAGCCGAGATAGAACGGCACCAGCGGCAGCACGCAGGGCGAAAGGAAGGACAGGAGCCCAGCGACCAGAGCCCCCAGGCTGGAAATGTCGAACATCGTATCGTGTCTCCCCTCAATCCGGCCCTTTTCGTGGCCTGTTCTGCGCATCCCGATCCGTGGTCCGCTCCGGCATTTCGCCGCCGGAGCGGAGGGTTCGGCCTTCTCGGGATTTGATTTATTCACATATTCGAATTATGAGCCCCTGTGAAGCTGAAACGTTCATTCCGCAACGACCGGCTCGGAGAGCATCCCGGAGATCATGATGAATACCACCCTGCCCCGCCCCGCCCGCAGCCGTGTGACCGCCCTCTCGTTCCCCGCGGTGCGGGGCGCGCTCATGCCGCTTCTTCTGGCGATGATGTTGCTGCTGTCCGCACCCTTCCGCGCCGGCGCGGTCGAACTCTGGATGTTCGAGGAACAGGGCTGCTACTGGTGCGAAACCTGGCTTGAGGAAATCGGTCCGGTCTATCCCAAGACCTGGGAAAGCAAGGTGGCACCGCTCAAGCGCATCGACATCACCGATCCCCTGCCCGAGGGCATAACGCTTGAGCGCTCGATCCAGTACACGCCGACTTTCGTCCTGATCGAGAACGGGCGCGAGATCGGCCGGATCGAGGGCTATCCGGGAGAAGATTTCTTCTGGGCCCTGCTCGACCAGATGCTCGAGAAGCTCCCCGAGGGCCGGGCGGCCATGGAAGAGAGCGCCGCCACCGACGCACCACCCTCGTGAAGACCTGATCTCCCGATCAGGTGTCCCCGCAGCGGCCGTTTGCCAAACTCACGCATAATTGATAAATCCATCACGAACTGTGCATCTCTCGCACAAACGAGGCAGGGGGCCGGGCAGGTGTCTATTCCCGATATTCATGAGGAGCTGAGCGAGGAAGAGCTCGACCGGATAGCCGAGCATGCCTGCGAGGCTGCAACATTCCTCAAGGCGGTGAGCCATGAGGGACGGCTGATGATCCTCTGCCATCTGATGACGGGGGAAAAATCCGTCACCGAGCTCGAACGGCTCCTGTCGGCCCGGCAGGCGGCGGTCTCCCAGCAGCTCGCTCGGCTGCGGCTCGAAGGGCTGGTGCGTCCCCGTCGCGAGGGCAAGACGATCTACTACTCCCTGGCCGACGACAAGCCGCGCCAGCTCATCGAGACGGTCTATGCCCTCTTCTGTGATACGGCATGCGACGACAGCACGGCACCCGCCAGCGATCCAGAACCGGAGCACGACCGCGGGGACCCTCTCGCCCCCCAGACCGCGCTCGGCTGAGCAACGCGAAAGCTGCCGCCGCCGGCACCGGAAACCGACAGCCGGCTGAGATCACCCGATTCCCCGGCCTACCCGTGCCAGGCATGCTCTCACAGACCTGCCCGAAGATTCCGTCCAAGGCGGCCGAGCCCTGGCGGCACCAACGCCCCCCGCGCCGGACGGGAACGGAACCGCGAACGCAAGTCGGCAGAAGGAATGTCGGCGGTGAAAGAATCTGGCTCCGGCGGTAGGATTCGAACCTACGACCAAGAGATTAACAGTCTCCTGCTCTACCACTGAGCTACGCCGGATCCGGGCGGGGATATAGCAACCGATTCCCTCTTCGTCCAGAGGGGGGAACGTTCACGGCGCAGATTTTTTGCCCTTCCGGGCCCGACCCGATCCGACCCGATCCGGCAATGCGCACTCCGGCCGCTGCGCAACTCTGCAGACAGGCGTGCCCGGACGCCTGAGCGCGGGAGAAAGACCATCCGCCCCGTGACGACCCGCCCCGTGAAAGGGCTCATCCGGCGCATGTCCCGAGCATGAATCTTCCCCGGGCCGACGGCCGGCCGACGGGGGCTGCCTCGCCCTTCTCGATCATCGCGAGAAGATGGGCAAGCACGTTGCGTTCGGCCATCGGCAGGAGCTGCGGATCGAGGCCCACATAGACGGCACGGGTGATTTCGGCCGCCGTTCTCGGCCCGCGGGCAAGGGCGGCGCGGATCTGCTCCGTGCGCTCGGCACGATGGGCGCGGATCCAGTCGAGCACTTCGAGGGGATTGTGGACCACATCACCATGGCCCGGCAGGTAAAGCGATTCGGAGCGCGCGCGGAGCTTGTCGATCGCATCCAGAAAAGCCGCGAGATCGCCATCCGGCGGAGAAACCAGCGTTGTCGCCCAGCCCATCACATGATCGCCGGAGAAAAGCGCATCGCCAAGGGCGAAGGAAAGGTGCTCGGCCATGTGCCCCGGTGTCTCGATCACCTCTAGCTGCCAGCCATTCCCCCTCACCACATCGCCCTCGCGGAGCATCTCGTCGGGGGCAAAGCCCGTATCGACCCCTTCGCCGCCACCGATCCCGCCGCTTTCGGCCAGTCGCTTCATCAGCGCCGAGCGGCCGCTGCCGGCCGGCCCGTAGCCGAGGACCGGCGCCCCGCTCAGCCGGGCAAGACGCGGCGCCCCGGCCGAATGATCGACATGGGGATGGGTGACGAGAATCCGCTCGATCTGCCTCGCCCCGCCAGCCGCTTCGATGATCGCCGCAAGATGCGCCGGGTCATCCGGGCCCGGATCGATCACCGTCACCCGCTCGCCGCCGCCCCCCACAAGCCAGGTGTTGGTGCCGGTGAAGGTCATCGGCGAAGGGTTGGGAGCCGTCAGCCGGCGGATGCCGGGCAGGACTTCCACCGCCACGCCGTGTTCGGGTGCGAAATCGAGGCTGAAAGGGGTGTCGGTCATCGTCCTTCATCACTTCACATCGCCATGCCACCGGAGCAGCCATGCAGGGCCGTTGCCGGCTTGGCAAGTCCCGGCATTGGTCGGCCGCCATGGCGGTGCACTTGTGCCGGTCGCGCCGCGCCCCTACCTTCGCCCCATGTTTCGCTGGCTCAAGAAATACATGCCCCGCAGCCTCTATGGCCGGGCGGCGGCCATTCTCGTGCTGCCGGTGGTCGTGGTGCAGATCACGGTGGCGGTGGTCTTCGTCCAGCGCCATTTCGAGGGCGTGACACGGCAGATGACCAATGGCGTCGTCAGCGAGCTGCACCTGATCGAGCAGATCGCCGACAGGGCCCCCGACCGGCAGACGGCCCTTGCACGACTTGCCCCGGTTGCCGAAGCGCTCGACTTCAAGGTGCGGATCGTGCCGCCCGACGCGCCCCCGCTGCCCGAGTGGCGCACCCTGTTCGATTTCACCGGCAGCGCCTTCATCGAGCGACTTCGTGAAATCGCCCCCGAGGTCAGCGAGGTGGACCTCTCACGGGCCGACTGGGTGCGGCTGCGTCTGCCGAGCCGTCACGGCATTCTCGAGATCACCTTCAACCGGGCCCGTGTCTCGGCCTCGAACCCCCATCAGCTCCTCGTCCTGATGGTGACGATCGCGCTCCTCGTGACGGCCGTTGCCTTCATCTTCCTGCGCAACCAGCTGCGGCCGATCCGCCGGCTCGCCCGCGCCGCCGAGGCCTATGGCCGTGGCGAGAAGATCCCCTATTCCCCCTCCGGGGCGACGGAGGTGCGCGCCGCGGGACGTGCCTTTCTCGACATGCGCGAGCGGATCGAGCGGCAGATCGAGCAACGCACCCTCATGCTCTCGGGCATCAGCCATGATCTGCGCACACCGATCGCGCGGCTCAGGCTGTCGCTGGAGATGCTCGGGGCCGACCCCGAGGAAATCGCGGCCATGCGGCATGATCTCGACGAGATGCAGGAGATGCTCGACGAATTTCTCGACTATGTGCGCGGTGGTGCCGGCGAGACCAGCCACCCGACCGACCTTGCGGCCCTGCTCGAGGAGATCCATGCCGATGCCGCCCGCAGCGGCGCCGACATCGCGCTCGATCTGCCGGACGAGCCGCCGACCCTGCCCCTGCGCCGGCAGGCGATGCGACGGGCGATCGACAATCTCGTTGCCAATGCCATGCGCCACGGCAACCGTATCCGCCTCGGTCTCGAATTCGGATCTGCGAACGGGGCCGGGGGACGTGCTCTTCATGTCGTCGTCGAGGATGACGGTCCCGGCATTCCCGCCGCAGATCGCCGCCGGGCGCTCAGGCCCTTCACCCGGCTCGACGACGCCCGTTCGCGCAATGCCGCCTCGGGGGCGGGGCTGGGACTGGCGATCTCGGCCGACATAGCCCGGCTCCATGGCGGGCGGCTCGAGCTCGGAGAGAGCCGCCGCTTCGGCGGACTCGAGGCCCGGATCATCCTGCCCCTGCCCGAAGCGGTCACCATCTGAGCCTTGCCCGCATCCCGGCCGGAACAGGGTGGATCCGAATCTTTCCGCCGCAACGACAATAATCTGACATTTCAGGCGTTTTTGCGGTACGCGCATCAATTGCGGAAAGCGGGGCATCATTTCAACAAATCATGAAGGAATCGCCATCTTCCTGCACCGACCCTGCCCAGAAATCGTCATCAGCAGCTGGTTGAAATGATCGGGCCGGGCGGGGGCTCACGAACGGCACGGCACAGCGGCACCTGGCAGGCCCGAGCGGGCGATGCGACGGGCCGAGGATGCCGACCATGCTGCAAGGAGGCGAGGAGATGATTTCGAGAGCCCATTCGGCCCAGTCCGCCCGGGCCCAGGTCAACGCAGTGATCGCCCGTCTGCCGCGCATGAGCCGGCACAAGCTGCGTGAATGGCACCGGAAGGTCGAACGGATCCTGGCCCGCCGCCCCGACGACAGCGAGGCGATACGGCTTCTCGAAGCCATCCGGGCCGAAAGGGCACGTCGGCCCGAAAGCGAGCGGCGCATTGTCACCGGGCTCATCGCCTGGGAGCCCCACGCGCCGGGGCGGAGTCGTTTCCATGGCTGGGCCGAGGGGCGCAAGGTTGCCGTGATCCACAAGCTGGCCAATCATGGCGCGTCCCGCCGGGCCGTCTATGCCCTCGAGATCGAGGGGAAGCGTCACCCCTCCACCTTCGACCGGATCGACAGCGCGCGAGCCATGGGGGAACGGCTTTTCGCCGCCCGTCACGGGAACTGCCTGCCGGCACCCGGGGAAACCGCGGTGGATCAGCGACACCTGCCCGCGGCCCCGGCCTGAAGGGTCGGCCTGGAAGACCGGCCTGAAGAAAATTCTCCGACGCATCACCCCCGGCGATGCCCCGTTTCCGTTCCCGAAGACGGCTGACGGCAGCTTCTTCCCGGAATCCTCATCGAAGGAATCAGGGGCGTCATCGAGAACGTCGCTTACTCCATGCAGACCGCACAACGGAGCAGGCATCCTTTCCCCGGCCGCCGTTCCCGACGCAGGAATTCCCGACCCCGTGATATTCGCAGGCCGGAGCGCCTCACGATGCTTCCCGACGGCTCCGGCGGACCACCCCCCATCAGAGCGCGCCATTGGCAGGGGATCCCGCCTGCCGCTTTCATCTCACGACCCCGGCCCCCGCGAAACCCGCACGACATAGGGC
>WFPA01000261.1 GCA_015487815.1 Albidovulum sp. | reverse complement strand
GGGTGGCGGAGAACGACGTGCTCAACATGCGGGCCGGGCCGAGCGCCGCCACGCCGATCGTCGGGGCGCTGGCGCCCGATGCCACCGGCGTCGAGGTGGTCGGGACGGCACGCGATGGCCGCTGGGGGCTGGTGCGCAATGGCGAAGGCGCGGCCTGGGTGGCGATGCGCTATCTGCGCCGGGAGCCGGGGCAGATCGATGAGGCGGTGCCCGCCACGCTGCATTGCGGCGGCGCGGAGCCCTTCTGGTCGCTCGATCTCGAAGGCGGTGCGGCGCGTTTCGCGACAGCCGGGGGCGGGGAGCTTTCCCTCGTGCGCGTCTGGGACGGCCCGCCCGCCGGCCGGCCGCCGCAGATCCTCGGGTTGCGCCTCGAAGAGGCCGGGAGCGACCTCGTGGCGGTGCTGCGGCGCGAAGCCTGTTCGGACGGCATGAGCGACATCCCCTACGGGCTGTCGATTGTTGCCGTCACCTCAGGCGCGGCGGGCGAGGGCATGGTCGCGGGCTGCTGTTCCCTGCGCTGAGCGGCCGGTCGCCGGTGGGGCTGCGGCTGGCGCTTCCGCCTGCGGCAGAGAGATGCCTGCCCTTGCCGCGCGCTGCCTCCTGCCGTGCTGCGGGCCGGATGCCCTCGGCGGGCGCTCTTCCGGGGCCGGGTCAGGCGCGGGAACCCCGGCTCCCCCGTGGGCGATGGGGTGTCGCGCCGTTGGCCGAGAGCGCCCGATCAGTCCTTGGGACTGTTCCCCTGCGCCGGATGCAGCAGGCGGTTCATCACCCCGGCCGGGGTGATGCGACCGACCGGGGCGCCGTCGCGGAAGACAAGAAGGGGGCCGGCGCCGGCGCTCATCCGCGCCATCACCTCCGCAAGCGGGGTGTCGGGGCTGATGCCGGCATCTTCCCCTTCCGCCGCCTTGCCCTGTGGCAGCGGTTCCATCACGTCGGCCGCCGTCAGCACGCCGAGCGGGTTCATGTGGGCGACGAAATCGGCGACGTATGCGTTGGCGGGGTGGGTGTAGATCTCGGCCGGGGTGCCGCTCTGCACGATCCGGCCCCCTTCCATGATGGCGATGCGGTCGCCGAGGCGGAAGGCTTCGTCGAGGTCGTGGCTGACGAAGATGATCGTGCGCCGGAGCTTTTCCTGCAATTCCAACAGCTCGTCCTGAAGCCGCACCCGGATCAGCGGGTCGAGGGCGGAGAAGGGCTCATCCATCAGCAGGATCGGCGCTTCGGTGGCGAAGGCGCGGGCGAGGCCGACGCGCTGCTGCATGCCGCCCGAAAGCTCCGCCACCTTGCGGTCGGCCCAGTCCTCGAGGCCGACGAGGGCGAGCTGCGCCATCACCCGTTCGCGCCGCTCGCGCTTCTCCACCCCGCCAATCTCGAGGCCGAGGCCGACATTCTCGGCCACCGTCCGCCAGGGCAGGAGGCCGAACTGCTGGAACACCATGGCGACATGGTTAAGTCTGAGCCGGCGCAGCGTGGCGGCGTCGGCCCGCGTCACGTCCACATGGCGCTCCCCGTTCCACACCCGCACCGAGCCGCGGGTGACGGGGTTGAGCCCGTTCACCGCCCGCAGGAGGGTGGACTTGCCCGAGCCCGACAGCCCCATCAGCACCACGATCTCGCCGATCTTCACCTCGAGCGAGCAGTCATGCACCCCCAGCACCTGGCCGGTGCGGCGCTGGATCTCGCCCCGCTCGAGCCCCTGATCCATCAGCGGCAGGGCCTTCTCGGGCTCGGGGCCGAAGACGATCGACACCCTGTCGAAGATGACGGCCCGGTTCTCCCCGTTCATGGCGCTTTTTCTCCTCTCAGCCCTGCCGGCGCCGCAGCATCCGGTCGAGCAGGATGGCGACGACGACGATCACGAAGCCCGATTCGAAGCCGAGCGCGGTGTTGACCGAATTGAGTGCCCGCACCACCGGCACACCGAGCCCGTCGGCGCCGACGAGGGCGGCGATCACCACCATCGACAGCGAGAGCATGATCGTCTGGTTGAGGCCAGTCATGATCTGCGGCATCGCCCAGGGCAGCTCGACCTTGGTCAGAAGCTGGAAGGGAGTGGCGCCGAATGCGATGGCCGCCTCGCGCAGATGCTTCGGTGTCGAGGAGACGCCGAGATGGGTCAGCCGGATCGGCGCCGGCAGCACGAAGATCACCGTCGCGATCAGCCCCGGCACCATGCCGATGCCGAAGAAGACGATGGCGGGGATCAGATAGACGAAGGTCGGCAGTGTCTGCATGAGGTCGAGCACCGGCGCCATCGCCATGTAGAGCCGCGGCCGGTGGGCGGCGGCGATGCCGAGGGGCACGCCGAGTGCCATGCAGACCACGCAGGAGGCCAGCACCAGCGTCAGGCTCTCGGTGGTTTCCTCCCAGTAGCCCTGGTTGAGAATGAAGAGAAAGCCCAGCACCACCAGCGCCACCGTCTTCCAGCTGCGCTGGATGAACCAGGCCAGAAGGGCGAAGGCGGCGATGACAACAAGGGGCGGCGGCGCCTGGAACAGCCAGAGAATGGCGTTGATCATCGCCTCGAGCCCCTCCGACAGGGCGTCGAAGAACCAGGCGGCGTTGGTCTGGAGCCAGTCGAACAGGTCGGCCGCCGCCCGGCCGACGGGGATTTTCCATCCGGTGATCCAGTCGATCATGTTCTGCCTGCGTGCATGCTTCCGCCGCGTGATCTCATCATGGCCGTGCCGAAACGCGTATTGTCAATCTCTGCCACATCGGGGATCCGCCCTGCTTGCGCCGTCACCGGCGGGACACAAGAAGGAGGGGCCGTGCCGGCCCCTCCCGATCGTCATCCTCAACCGATGCCGAGGGCCTTCTTCACGGCGGCGAGCCCGTCGCCGCCATCCCGGGCCTTGACGCCCGCGAGCCATTTCTCGAGCACTTCGGGATGGGCCTTGAGCCACTTCTTCGCGGCTTCCTTCGGGTCCATGCCGTCATCGAGGATCATGCCCATGATCTCGTTCTCCATCTGGAGCGAGAACTTGAGGTTCTTCAGGAAGGCGCCGAGATTGGGGCACTCCTCGGCCAGCCCCTTGCGGGTGACGGTGTAGACGGTGGCGCCGCCATAGTCGGGGCCGAACCAGTCATCGCCGCCCGAAAGGTAGGTGATCTCGAAATTGGCGTTCATCGGGTGCGGCTCCCAGGCGAGGAAGACGATCGGCTCGCCCTTGCGGGTGGCCCGCTTCACCTGCG
>WFPA01000260.1 GCA_015487815.1 Albidovulum sp. | reverse complement strand
CCCAGAAGGGCGTTGGCGTCATGGGTGTTCATGTCGTAATGGCCGACCCAGAAGCGCAGCGGCCTTATCGCCTCGAAGGCGGGGATCCGGGCCGCGAGCACGGGCCAGACCCGTTCGAGCCAGAACGCTCCCTCCTCGGGGGCGGTGAAATCGTCCGGGTCCACCGGCGGATCGGGCTCGGGCCGTGCGCCGCAGAGAAAGTGCCGCCCGTCCGTGCCCTCGGGCAGCACGTGCACCCCCCCGGGGTCGATGACGAGCGGCAGCGGCCCAGCAAGCCGACGGGCGGTGCGGAATACCCAGGAGAAGCGCTTGCGCGGCTCCACGGGCAGCGCGATACCGACCATCGCGGCGATGGCGGCGGCCCTTGTTCCAGCGGCGTTGACGAGAACGCCGCAGGCGATCCGCTCTCCCGACGCGAGGGTGACGGCATTCACCTGCGCGCCCTTTCTCTCGATTGCCACCACCTCATCTTCGAGGAAGACGACCCCGCGGCGGCGAGCGGCGCGGCGGAAGCCCGCCACCATCGCCGAGCCGTCGAAGCGGCCTTCGCCATCGGTGTTGAGGGCGCCGAGGCGGATGTCCCCGGCGGCAATGTCGGGGAAGCGGCGGGAGATCTCGCCCGGCCCCAGCAGCTCGGTCGGCACGCCGAGCCGGTGCTGCAGCGCCGCGCTCTCCTCGAGCTGCCGCGCACCCTCTTCGGTGGTGGCGAGGTAGAGATAGCCATGTTGGCGCAGGGTGATGTCGGCGATGTCCGTATCACCGCCGAGCCGGTCGCGGAACTCGCGCAGGAAGGCGAGGGAGAAGCGCGAGAGGCGGATGTTGACCTCGGTGGTGAACTGGCCCCGGATCGACTCGTGCGAGCGGGCGGTGGCGGAGCGGGCGAGCGACATGTCGGCTTCGACCACGAGGATGCGGCCGCGAAAGGCGGGATCGTCCGCCACGAAGAAGGCCAGGGCCGAGCCCATCGCCGCCCCGCCGATGATGAGCACATCCGCCGTTCGCATCGTCGCCTTCCCCGCCCTTGCCCCCTGCCCCTCATGTGGCGCGGGACCGGTGCCGTCAAGGGCGCGGCAGGGGAAGCCACACCTGCGGCATTTGCGCCCGATGACGGCCGCACGCGCTTTTTCCGCCCCGGGCCATTGACTTCGGAGAGGGGAAGGCGCAGATGAAGGGCACGTTCAACGGCCGCGTGAACGGCTTTCAAGCCGCCGGGCCGCGCCTTCCCGGGCCCTTTCAGGCGCCCGTCAGGCACAATCCAGCCTCCACATCACGCACGGGAGCTGCGCGCATGGCATGTCGCCGGCGCTGATCACCCGTGGCCGCCTGACGGCCCGCATAGCCGCCCTCGGGCGGCCCGAAGGATCATATCCATGAAGACCACCGACATTCTGGCCGAGACGGCCACCGCCTCCGGTTTCGCCGATCTCGGCCTCGACGCCCGCCTCGTGAAGCGGCTGGCCGCGCTCGGCATCGAGACGCCGACCCCGGTTCAGGCCGGCGCCATCCCGCCGATGCTTGCAGGGAAGGACGTGCTTGCCCTCGCCCAGACCGGCACCGGCAAGACCGCCGCCTTCGGCCTGCCGCTCATCCATCAGCTGGCAGCCGCCCGCCTGCCGGCGGCGCCGCGCCAGGCCAGCGCCCTCATCCTCGCCCCGACGCGCGAGCTCGCCCGCCAGATCCTCGATGCCCTCACCGGCTTCTCGCGCGGCACCGGCCTCGGCTTCGCCCTCGTCACCGGCGGCAGCTCGATCAACAACCAGATCCGCCAGCTCGCCCGCGGCGCCGACATCCTCGTCGCCACGCCGGGCCGGCTGATCGACCTGATGGAGCGGCGCGCGGTCGATCTTTCGGCCACGCGCCACCTGGTGCTCGACGAGGCCGACCAGATGCTCGACATGGGCTTCATCCATGCTCTCAAGCGCATTGCCCGCACCCTGCCCCGCGAGAGGCAGACCGTGCTCTTCTCGGCGACGATGCCGCGGCTGATGGAGGCGGTGGCCGCCGAGTGGCTCACCGATCCGGTGCGTGTCGAGGTGACCCCGCCGGGCCGGCCGATCTCGCGCATCGCCCAATCGGTGCGCTTCCTCGACCCGGCCGCAAAGCTCGAACGGCTGATCGAGCTTCTCGCCGCCCACAGGGACGAGAACGCCCTCGTCTTCACCCGCACCAAGCGCGGCGCCGAGAAGATCCGCACCGCCCTCGAGCGCGCCGGGCTCGAAGCCGGCTCCATCCATGGCAACAAGAGCCAGGGCCAGCGCGACCGGGCGCTCCGGGCCTTCCGTGAAGGGCGCAGCCGGGTGCTGGTGGCGACCGACGTCGCCGCCCGCGGCATCGACATTCCGGCCGTGCGCCATGTCTACAATTTTGATCTTCCCAACGTGGCCGACAATTACGTCCACCGCATCGGCCGCACGGCCCGGGCCGGCGCGAGCGGCGCGGCCATCGCCTTCTGTTCGGCCGAGGAGATGAAGGAGTTTCACGCCATCGAGAAGCTTCTCGGCACGGCGATCCCGGTGGCGGAGGGCACGCCTTGGCCCGGCATGCGCAGCTCGGCGACGAAATCGCGCCGTCCGGCAGGCGGCCGCGGCCGCGGTGCCGGCCCGCGGCGCGGCCAGGGGGGGCGTCCCCGCCGCCAGCGCAGCGCCTGAGCCGCGCCGGAAGAAGGATGACTGGAAAGAGACGGAGGGGGAGCCCATGCGCTCCCCCTTTTCGTTTTCGTCTTCCGCCCCTGAGGCTTGCCGCGTCCGATGGATCACCCGGGGGGCGTGCCCCGGATCGCCGCAGTGCCGGCCATGTCAGATCGGCAGGAGACCGAGCAGGATCTGAAGGAAGAGATAGCCGGTCATGAGGCCGAAGAAGACGGCCATGCGGTTCTCCCAGCCGTGGAGGGCGGATACGAATTCGACCATCATCCACACGCTCCAGAAGCCGGCGAACATGAGGAGAAGCACCCCGATCGGCGGCAGGACGACGACCACGAGCAGGATGGCCAGGAAAAGCACCGTCCAGAGGATGTCATACCAGGCGAGAAGACGGGCCGCCTCGCCAAGGCTGCCCTTGCCCGAGAAGAGCCGCCCCGCCAGCACGACGAGGCCCCAGCGCAGACCGAAGGCCAGCGCGCCGGCGACAGCCAGGGTGACCGGTCCGCTTGCCAGCACCGCCTCGAGCATCCGTTCGATCTGCCCCGGCGGCTGGTCCGATGTCCGGCTGACGGTGACGAGCGCGAGGGCGAAGAGATATTCCGTCACGCTCCCCAGAAGGATCGCCGCGGCCACGAGCTCGCCGGTGTGCCGTTCGTCGATCGGCAGGGACAGAAACTGCCGCGCTCCCTCGCGCGGATGGCGCAAGCCGGTCCGCACCAGCTCGCCCAATCCATGCCTGCCGCTCCCCTGCCCCATGCCGTCCCCCATCCAGAGCCCGTGTGACGAGCCCGGCCGGGTGGACGGGCTCAGTTCAGCTTCAAGAGGAGATACAGGCCGAGACCGAGCCCGGCAAGCGTCACGAGGCTCATGACGAGAAGAACGCGCCCCGGCGGCATCTTGTGCACCCCCGCAAGCGCCATCGCGCCGTAATAGACGATCGAGATCAGACCCAGCCAGTAGAGCGGCAGGGTGAACCAGTCGGCTG
>WFPA01000259.1 GCA_015487815.1 Albidovulum sp. | reverse complement strand
GATCGGCCCGCCTTGCGGGACCATCGAAGACGAGTCGCAGCTCGTTCAGCCCATCTTTCGAGGAGTACTCGACCGAATCGGCCAGCTGCCGGATCATGAACCAGCCGAATCCGCCTTCGGGAAGTGTCTTCAGATCGGCACCACAGCTCGGCAGGCATTCTCCGGGCAGAACGCCTGTCATGCCGGCGCCTTGGTCATGGAGGGTAAGGATGATACGGCCGCCGCTTCCCTCGGCCATGACGGAAACCGGGCTGCCCTTGCCGCCATAGGCATGTTCGTGAACATTGTTGATCGCTTCTGTGAGGGCGAGGCGGGCATCGTCGAGCCGCGCCGCATCGACACCGCTTTCGGCCAGACGTGCGCAGATCCTCCCGACCAGAGGGCCGATCTCGGTGCCGGCCGGGCCAAGCTCGCAGGCGAAGCTTTCGCGGAAGGCGCCTTCGCTCCCTGACAGGACCGGCCGCCGCTCCTCGACCATGGCCGTCATGCCCCGATGGCTTCGTCGAGGCTGTCGCGGATGGAAAAGACCTTGTCCATGCGCGTGAGCGACAGTACCTTCGCGACCAGCGGCTGGAGACCGACCAGATCGAGCCGCCGCTCCGGGCCCATGTATTTCAGCGCCGTCACGAGGGCACCGAGGCCGGAACTGTCGAGAAACTCGACATTCGAGAGGTCGAGCACGGCATGGGGCACCTCCGGGCCGACGATCCTGCGGAACCCTTCCTTGAACGCAACGGCCATGCTGGCATCGAGCCGTGGTTCGGCGACCGTGACGATGATGGTATCACCCCTTCTTTCATGATCGAGCTGCATGTCACCTCCTTTCGGGGGCATCTTGCGCCGGGGAATCTTGCCAAAGGGTTACCGCAGGGCATGGAGGCAGCGGAAAATGCGCTTGAATTGTCCGGCATTTGAATGAAATGTCGCGGCAACTGCAACGAGACGGAGGATGCGCCATGAAGGAAGTGGTGATCTGCGGGGCCGCACGCACGCCGATGGGAGGCTTCCAGGGGGAGCTGTCGCCGCTCCAGGCCTGGGAGCTGGGTGGTGCCGCCATCCGCGGGGCGCTGGAGAAGGCCGCGGTCGGTGCCGACCGGATCGACGAGGTGCTGATGGGCTGCGTTCTCCCCGCCGGGCAGGGCCAGGCCCCGGCGCGGCAGGCCGGTTTCGCTGCCGGGCTCGGCGAGGAAGTGCCGGCCACGACCCTCAACAAGATGTGCGGATCGGGCATGCGCACAGTGATGATGGCCCATGACCAGCTTGCGCTCGGCAACAACCGCATCATGGTCGCGGGCGGGATGGAAAGCATGACCAACGCCCCCTATCTCCTGCCGAAGATGCGTGGCGGGGCGCGGATGGGCCATGCCGAGGTGATCGACCACATGTTCCTCGACGGGCTCGAGGACGCCTATGACAAGGGCCGGCTGATGGGCACCTTCGCCGAGGATTGTGCCGAGAAATATCAGTTTTCCCGCGAGGCGCAGGACGAATATGCGCTGGCCTCGCTCGCCAATGCCCTGAGGGCGGCGGAGACGGGCGAGTTTGCCGACGAGATCGTTCCCGTCACCGTGCGTACGCGCAAGGGCGAGATGCAGGTCGAGAGCGACGAGCAGCCGCGCAAGGCCAGGCCCGAGAAGATCCCCCAGCTCAAACCGGCCTTCCGCAAGAACGGCACGGTGACGGCCGCGAACGCCTCGTCGATCTCCGACGGGGCGGCGGCGCTGGTGATGGCCACGGCCGACGCTGCCGAAGCCGAGGGTCTGGTGCCGATCGCCCGCATCCTCGGCCATGCAAGCCATGCCCAGGCGCCGGGCTGGTTCACAACGGCACCGGTGCCGGCGGCGCAGAAGCTGCTGGAGCGCATCGGCTGGTCGGTCGAAGATGTCGATCTGTGGGAGGTGAACGAGGCCTTCGCCGTGGTGCCTATGGCCTTCATGGCCGAGATGGGCATTCCGCGCGAGAAGATGAACGTGAACGGCGGCGCCTGTGCCCTCGGTCATCCGATCGGTGCTTCGGGCACACGCATCATCGTCACCCTGCTGAACGCCCTCGAGAAGCGCGGGTTGAAGCGCGGCGTGGCCGCGATCTGCATCGGTGGCGGTGAGGGCACGGCCATTGCCGTCGAGCGGATCTGATGCGGGTGGACTGGGCCGATCTCGCGCGGCGAGTCGCGGCCCTGACCGCAGGCGAGGATGACGCCATCGCCCTGATGGCGACCCTCGCCTGCGAGATCCACCATGCCGACGATCGCTTCGACTGGACGGGGTTCTACCGGGTCGTGGCACCGGAGCTGCTGAAGATCGGCCCCTATCAGGGCGGCCATGGCTGCCTGATGATTCCCTTCAGCCGCGGGGTGTGCGGCAAGGCGGCGCGCGAAGGCCGGACGGTGATCGTCGATGATGTCACCACCTTCCCCGATCATATCGCCTGTGCCGGCAGCACCCGTTCCGAAATCGTCGTTCCGGTCCGTGCGGGGGACGGGACGCTTCTGGGCGTGCTCGACATTGACAGCGATCGACCGGCCGCCTTTACCAGGGGCGACGCGGAATATCTTGAGAAGATTCTGGATGCTGCCTTCAGAAATGCATCCATCTCATGAAATTCCGGCGGCAGTAATCTGAGATATTTGCATAATCTTGAGCATTATCGAGAAGCTGGTCG
>WFPA01000258.1 GCA_015487815.1 Albidovulum sp. | reverse complement strand
GCGGGGCAGAGGCAGGGCGGGGTGAAGGGTTCGGCCTGTGCGCATGAGCCCAGCGCTAGAGGAAAGAGGTTTTCCTGTCCAGACACGCTTGATAAGGAGGGGGTGGGGGCGTGGCGTGGCGCAAGGCGGACAGGCCGCTTCGCGCGGCAGGTTGCGACTTGCTTCGACCACGACATCATCAGGCGAGGCAGAATGGACGTCGTCTTTCACCTAGGCGCACATGCGACCGACGAGGGCCGGCTTGTCCGCACCCTTCTCGACAACCGGGCGATTCTCGAGGCCGAAGGGGTGGCGGTGCCGCGGCCGCGCCATGCCCGGCCGGTGCTGCGCGAAGCGGCCCGGGCGGTGCGCGAGACCGGACCGAGCGCCGCGCTCGAACAGGCGCTCATTGACGAGCTCACGACGCTTGACGATCCGGCCCGGCTCATTCTCGACAATCCGAACTTTCTCGGCGACGTGAACAATGCCATCGGCCCCGACAGCTTCTATCCGCTGGCGGCGCGCCGGGCGAATACGCTGGCGTCGCTCTTCCCCTCGCACCGGATCGAGTTCGCCATCGGCATCCGCAACCCGGCGACCTTCATTCCGGCGGTGTTCCGCGCCGCCGAGCTCGGCGAGTTCAGCCATTTCATCCGCAGCATCCAGCTCGCTGCGCTGCGCTGGTCGGAGCTTGTCGAGAGGCTGCTCGATACCGTGCCCGACGCCGTCGTACGGGTCTGGGCCAACGAGGACACGCCCTATCTCTGGTCCGAGATCGTGCGGGCCCTGGCCGGTGTCGGCCCCGATGTCGCGCTCGAGGGGCTCGACAACTTCATTGCCACCCTGCTGACCGAGGAAGGCTTCGACCGCCTGCACTCCTATCTCGAGAGCCACCCGCCGCTCAACGAGAACCAGCGCCGGCGCATCATTGCTGCCTTCCTCGAGCGCTTTCCCCGTGAGGAGGCGGTGATGGAGGACATCGAGCTGCCGGGCTGGAACGAGGCGCTGGTCGAGGAGCTGACGGCACTTTACGAGGAAGACCTCTACACCCTCGCGCGGATGGACGAGGTGCTGCTCCATGTCCCGTGAGGGGCGGCCGCCGCGCCGGTGGAGCGGGGCAGGGGCAGCTCGCGCCTTCAGCCATTCGGGCCGTCTCGTTCCTTTCTCATCTCCTTGAACAGGGCGGACGCCTCTTTCCGCGCCTCTTCGGTTTGCGCAAACCTTTTCTCTCTCAGCCGCCCAAGGACCTCGATCTGACAGACGTCCTTCCGGCATGATGTGCGATCGGCAAGCATGCGGAGTGCTGCCACCGGCTTCCCGCCTGTTTCCGTTTCATATCCGTGGAATGTTGGAAGGTTGGTGCAATGAGGCTCCCACCACAACGGAGGGACATGATGCCTCTTGCGTTGCCCGTTTCTTTTCCACAACTCCTTTTCCGCCAGCGCCTTCATCTGTTCCGCCTGTCGAATGCGTGCAGGATCCTTGTTGGCGGAGATGATCCTGTCCGCGTTGGCGATCAGTATTTCCAATTTGCCGGTCGGCAGAGAAGAATCCCGTCGGGATCCATCGTCCATGCGCCGGCCGGCATTTGCAGGATGCATTGACCCCTGTGGAGGAATGACCACCGGTCAACCCATACGTGTTTTGCCTTCTGCTCGCGCAGGGGGCATATCCGGCCCGTTCCGGGCGACTTACCCCTCGTCGTCTGCCTTCAGGCTGACCAGCGCGTGGCGCTTCTTGCCGGCGGAGATCTTCACCGGCTCCGCGAGATCGGCCGCCGTCACCATCCGCCCCGGATCGGTGACCTTCTCCCCCGCCATGCGCGCCGCCCCCGCCGCGATCAGCCGCTTGGCCTCCTTGCCCGAGGGTACAAGCCCTGAGCGCACGAAGAGCTGGACCACCGAGATTCCCTCGCCGATCTCCGCGGGCGAAAGGGTGAGCGTCGGCAGCGCCTCGCCGACGCCGCCCTCGGCAAAGACCTTGCGCGCCGTGGACTCGGCCTCGCGGGCGGCCTCTTCACCATGGGCGAGCTTCGTGACCTCGTTCGCGAGGATGATCTTGGCCTCGTTGATCGCCGCCCCCTCGAGCCGGCCGAGCCGTTCGCACTCCTCGACCGGCAGCTCGGTGTAGAGCTTGAGGAAGCGCTCGACATCGGCATCGGCGGTGTTGCGCCAGAACTGCCAGAACTCCCAGGGGCTGAGCATGGACGGATCGAGCCACACCGCCCCGGCCGCGGTCTTGCCCATCTTGCGCCCGTCCGCGGTGGTCAAGAGCGGCGAGGTCAGCCCGAAGAGCTCCACCCCCTCGACGCGGCGCGCCAGCTCGATGCCGTTGACGATGTTGCCCCACTGGTCCGAGCCGCCCATCTGAAGCCGGCAGCCATGGCGGCGCCAGAGCTCGAGGAAGTCGTAGGCCTGCAGGATCATGTAGTTGAATTCGAGGAAGGAGAGCGACTGCTCGCGTTCGAGCCGGCTCTTCACGCTCTCGAAGGACAGCATGCGGTTGACCGAGAAGTGCCGGCCGATCTCGCGCAGGAACTCGAGATAGTTGAGATCGTCGAGCCACTCGGCGTTGTTGACCATGATGGCGCCCGTGGGCCCGTCGCCGAAGTCGAGATAGCGGCCGAAGACCTTGCGGATGCCGGCGATGTTGGCCGCGATCTGCTCCTCCGAGAGCAGCGGGCGTTCCTCGGCGCGGAAGGAGGGATCGCCCACCTTGGTTGTGCCGCCGCCCATCAGCACGATCGGCTTGTGGCCGGTCTTCTGCAGCCAGCGCAGCATCATGATCTGGATCAGCGAGCCGACATGGAGCGAGGGGGCGGTGGCGTCGAAGCCGATGTAGCCGGGCACGGCTCCGTCGCGCAGGGTCTCGTCGAGCCCTTGCGGGTCGGTCATGGCGGCGATGAAGCCACGCTCCTTCATCACCTTGAGAAATTCCGAGCGGGGCGCGAAATCGGCCGCATCGGTCTTCGGGAGGGTGCTCTCTCTCGGGGCTGATGCCGTCTCGGCGCTCATCCTGTCCTCATGGGTTGTCGGACCTGCCGCTCGATCTGCGGCGGTCGTTCTTGTTCCGCGGGCCGCCATCTTCTAGCTTGGCATGCCGGGCAAGGGAAGGGCCGAGATGGGACGGGAGCGGCGCGTGAAGGAAGGCGGACGGGCGGGGCGAGGTCGTGGCAGGACCACCGGCCCGTGGCGCATTCTCGGCACCATGTCCGGCACTTCGCTCGATGGGGTCGATGTGGCGCTGATCGAAAGTGACGGCGAGAGGATCCTCCGCCTCGGCCCGGGCCGCTTCCGCCGCTATCCGCCGAGGATCCGCGCCCGGCTGAGGGCGGCGCTCGGGCTCTGGCCCGGCGGAACTCCGGCCGATGACCGGCTGATCGAGCGGGCGGCCCGCACCGTCGAGCGTCAGCATGCCATCGCCATTCGCAACCATCCGGCCTTTCCCGGCGATGTCGATCTCGTCGCCTTTCACGGCCAGACCCTGGCCCATGAGCCGCGCGGCCGCGGCACCCATCAGGCCGGGGACGGGGCACGGCTCGCCGCGGCGCTCGGCCGGCCGGTCGTGTGGGATTTCCGCTCGGCCGATGTCGCCCTCGGCGGCGAGGGGGCGCCGCTCGTGCCGGTCTTCCACCACGCCCTTGCGCGCCATCTGGCGTTCGCGGAGCCGGTGGCCTTTCTCAATATCGGCGGGGTCGCCAACATCACCCTGGTCGATCCGCGCCTCGCTGATCCGGCCGGGGAGGGCGCGCTTCTGGCCTTCGATACCGGCCCGGGGGGTGCCCTTCTCGACGATTTCATCGCTCGCAGGGCCCCGCCCGGCGCGCCCCGCTTCGACATGGACGGCCGCTTCTCGGCCGAAGGACGGGTGGACGAAGCCGTCATCCGCGCATTTCTCGGCCATCCCTTCTTCCTGCGCGTGCCGCCGAAATCGCTCGACCGGGACGCGTTTTCCGACCTTGCCGCCGCTGTCGAAGCGATGCCGCTCGCTGATGGTGCGGCAACGCTGGTCGCGGCAAGCGCGGCGGCGGTGGGGGCGGCTTTCGAGCAGCTGCCGGTCCGGCCCGGAAAGCTGATCCTGTGCGGCGGCGGGCGGCGCAACCCGACGCTCCGGCGGGCGTTCGGGGCGGCGGTGCCGGAGGGGGTCGAGCTGGTGATGGTCGATGAATTCGGCCTTGACGGCGACATGATCGAGGCCTGGGCCTTCGGGCACATCGCCGCGCGCATCATGCGGGGACTGCCGACCAGCTTTCCGTCAACGACCGGCGTGCCGGCTTCCGTCGCCGGCGGTCGCATTTCCGGACCTGGGGCGGCCGGGGCGGGCGTATCGCGCTGAGCGGCCCGGGGCAGGGCGCGATGATGCGCGGAGAGCTCCCGATGGCATGGGGCCTCGCCGGGCATTGCGGGAAGGAGTTGCAGGAAGGAATGGTGCCCTCCCGTCATGGAGACCGCCGTCCTTGACCGGGCGATAAAAAAACTTGCGCCGCGGACGAATCGTGGCATTCTTTGACCGGACAATAAAAAACGAATCGCCTTGAGCGATTGCCAACGCCGTCCAACAGGGAGGACGCAAGATGAACAGATGGACGCCCGGCATCGTGCCGGGGCGGCTTTCGTCTGACGAGCTGGCCGCGAAGTTTTCCGATCTGCACCCCCCGCTCGACGACCACGAGGCCTTCGTGGCCGCAGGGCGGTGCTACTTCTGCCACGACGCCCCCTGCACTGCAGCCTGCCCGACCGAGATCGACATTCCGATGTTCATCCGCGAGATCTTCTCGGGCCGGCCCGAGGCGGCGGCGCGCACCATCTTCGCCCAGAACGTGATGGGGGGGATGTGTGCCCGGGTCTGCCCGACGGAAACGCTCTGCGAGGAGGCCTGCGTGCGTCAGGAGGCCGAGGGCAAGCCGGTCGAGATCGGCCGGCTGCAGCGCTACGCCACCGACCGGCTGATGGGGCGGGGAGCCCACCCCTTCACCCGTGCGGAGCCCACAGGGCGCAAGGTGGCGGTCGTCGGCTCGGGGCCGGCGGGGCTGGCCTGCGCCCACCGGCTGGCGATGGCCGGCCATGACGTGGTGATCTTCGAGGCGCGGGAGAAGCCGGGCGGTCTCAACGAATACGGCATCGCCGCCTACAAGACGACCGACGGCTTCGCCCAGGCCGAGGTCGACTGGCTCGTCGGCATCGGCGGCATCGAGATCCGCACCGGCACCGCGCTGGGACGCGACATCACCCTCGACGAACTTCTCGACATGTTCGACGCTGTCTTCCTCGGCATGGGGCTTGCGGGGGTGAACGCGCTCGGCATCCCGGGCGAGGATCTCGCCGGGGTCGAACCCGCGATCGACTTCATCGCCCGCATCCGCCAGGCGAAGGATCTGGCCGAGGTGCCGGTCGGACGCAACGTGGTGGTGATCGGCGGCGGAATGACGGCGATCGACGCGGCGGTGCAGGCGAAGCTCCTCGGTGCCGAGCATTCGACCATCGTCTATCGCCGCGGCCCCGGGCGCATGGGCGCGTCGGAATACGAGCGCGAACTCGCCGCCGCCCGCGGTGTGACCATCGTCACCAATGCCCGTCCGGTGCGAATCCTCGGGCAGGATGCCGTCGAGGAGGTCGAATTCGAATACACCGTCGAGACCGGAGACGGCCGCCTCGAGGGCACGGGCGAGACCTTCCGTCTGCCGGCCGACCAGCTGTTCAAGGCCATCGGCCAGAAGCTCGAAGGCGTGCCGGGCGGCATCGAACTCGAGAACGGCAAGATCCGGGTGGATGCGGCCGGCCGCACCACGCGCGAGAGGGTCTGGGCCGGCGGCGACTGTGTGGCTCCGGGCGAGGATCTCACCGTCAGCGCCACCGCCCAGGGACGGGACGCGGCGGCGAGCATTCATTCATTCCTGATGGGGGAGGGCTGAGTCATGGCCGATCTGCGCTGCAACTTCGTCGGCATCAAGTCGCCCAACCCGTTCTGGCTGGCTTCGGCGCCACCGACGGACAAGGAATACAACGTCCGCCGCGCCTTCGAAGCCGGCTGGGGCGGCGTCGTGTGGAAGACGCTCGGAGAGGATCCGCCCATCGTCAACGTCAACGGGCCGCGCTACGGTGCCGTTCACGGCCCCGACCGCTGGCTGATGGGGCTCAACAACATCGAACTCATTTCCGATCGACCGCTCGAGGTCAATCTGAGGGAGATCAAGGCCGTCAAGCGCGACTGGCCCGACCGGGCGCTGATCGTCAGCCTGATGGTTCCCTGCGAGGAAGAGGCGTGGAAGCGCATCCTGCCTCTCGTGGAGGAGACGGGGGCCGACGGCATAGAGCTCAATTTCGGCTGTCCCCACGGCATGAGCGAGCGCGGCATGGGTTCGGCGGTGGGGCAGGTGCCGGAATATGTCGAGATGGTCGCCCGCTGGTGCAAGCAGAACACCCGCATGCCGGTGATCGTCAAGCTCACCCCCAACATCACCGACATCCGCTACCCGGCACGGGCCGCCTTCCGGGGCGGGGCGGACGCCGTGTCGCTCATCAACACCATCAACTCGATCACCGGGGTCGATCTCGACAATTTCGCCCCCGAGCCGACGATCGACGGCAAGGGCACCCATGGCGGCTATTGCGGCCCGGCCGTGAAGCCGATCGCGCTCAACATGGTCGCCGAGATCGCCCGCGACGAGGAGACCCGTGGAAAGCCGATCTCGGGTATCGGCGGCATCACCACCTGGCGCGATGCGGCCGAGTTCATGGCGCTCGGGGCAAGCTCGGTGCAGGTCTGCACCGCCGCCATGACCTATGGCTTCCGCATCGTCGAGGAGATGATCGCGGGGCTTTCCGACTGGATGGACGAGAAGGGGCATGCCACGCTCGACGACATCATCGGCAAGGCGGTGCCCAATGTCACCGACTGGCAGTTCCTCAACCTCAACCATGTCACCAAGGCGGTGATCGACCAGGATCTCTGCATCAAATGCGGCCGCTGCTACGCCGCCTGCGAGGACACCTCGCACCAGGCGATCGCCATGAGCGAGGACCGGGTGTTCACGGTGAAGGACGAGGAATGCGTCGCCTGCAATCTGTGCGTCAATGTCTGCCCGGTCGAAGGCTGCATCACCATGCGGACCATGGCGCCCGGCGAGGTCGATCCGCGCACGGGGGCGGTGGTTTCGGGAGAATACGCCAACTGGACCACCCATCCGAACAATCCCGGCGCCGGCTGCGGCACCGGGTGAGGGCGGTCGGCTGTCATGCGCGGGGCTGGACAGGAGGGCCGGGACGGGGCGAAGCTCGGAGGTGATTCCATTGTCGGCGCAATGACATCGCCGGGGGCGCGGGCAGGATGACAATCAGGGCGGCACCGCTCTGCCGGGGCTTTCCGGGGGCGGTGCCCCGACAGGGAGATGAAGACCATGGCACTTGATGCAAAGGGCGCACGGCCCAACGATCTTTCCGCCTTGTGGATGCCGTTCACCGCCAACCGCCAGTTCAAGAAGGCGCCGCGGCTCCTGGTGGCCGCCGACGGCATGTATTACCGCGACATCGACGGCCGTCAGATCCTCGACGCGACGGCGGGGCTGTGGTGCGTGAATGCCGGCCACAACCGGCCGCGAATCGTCGAGGCGATCCGCCGGCAGGCCGGCGAACTCGACTATGCGCCCGGTTTCCAGATGGGGCATCCCAAGGCCTTCGAGCTCGCCTCGCAGCTGCGCGACATGGCACCCGAGCCCTATCAGCACGTCTTCTTCACCAATTCGGGCTCCGAGAGCGTCGATACCGCGCTCAAGATCGCCATCGGCTATCACAAGATGCGCGGCGAGGGCGGGCGCACGCGGCTCATCGGCCGCGAGAAGGGCTATCACGGCGTCAATTTCGGCGGCATCTCGGTGGGCGGGATCGGCAACAACCGCCGCTTCTTCGGCCCGCTGCTGCCCGGGGTCGATCATCTGCCCCACACCCATCTGATCGAGAAGAACCGCTTTACCCGCGGACAGCCGCTGCACGGGGCGGAGCTTGCGGACGATCTCGAGGACATCATCGCCACCCACGGCGCCGATACCATCGCTGCCGTCATCGTCGAGCCGATGGCCGGTTCGGCCGGGGTGATCCTGCCGCCGAAGGGCTATCTCGAGCGGCTGCGCGAGATCACCGCGAAGCACGGCATCCTGCTGATCTTCGATGAGGTGATCACCGGCTTCGGCCGGCTCGGTGCTTCCTTCGCCGCCGAACGCTTCGGAGTGCTGCCCGACATGATCACCCTCGCCAAGGGGCTGACGAACGGCGTCATTCCCATGGGGGCGGTGCTGGTGACGGGGGAGATCCACGACGCCTTCATGCAGGGGCCCGAGCACATGATCGAGCTCTTCCACGGCTATACCTATTCGGGCAATCCGATTGCCTCGGCGGCAGGGCTGGCCACGCTCGAAACCTATCGCGAGGAGGGGCTGTTCGAGCGCGCGGCCGAGCTCGAATCCTATTTCGAGGAGGCGGTGCATTCGCTGAGAGGCAAGCCCCATGTCATCGACATCCGCAACATGGGGCTCGTCGGGGCGATCGAGCTCGAGCCGATTGCCGGGGCACCGACCAAGCGGGCCTTCTCGGCCTTCCTCAAGGCGTTCGAGAAGGGCGTGCTGATCCGCACCACCGGCGACATCATCGCCCTGTCGCCGCCGCTCATCATCTCGAAGGCGGAGATCGACAGGCTGGTGGATACGCTCGGCGAGGTGCTCGAGGAGATCGAATAGGGGGCCGGGGCCGGATGTGCCGCCCGGCCGCCGGCTCCGCAGACCGCAAGGAAGAAGAAGGCCGCAAGGCGCAGGGAGGGAAGAATGGCGACAGCTGGCGAGAACATGCGGATCGATTCCGACCGCCTGTGGGACAGCATCATGGAAATGGCGAAGATCGGTCCCGGCGTGGCCGGCGGCAACAACCGCCAGACGCTGACCGATGCCGATGCCGAGGGCCGCGCCCTCTTCAAGCGCTGGTGCAAGGAGGCGGGCATGACCGTCTCGGTGGACAGGATGGGCAACATGTTCGCCTACCGCGAAGGCACCGAGCCCGATCTGCCGCCGGTCTATCTCGGCTCCCATCTCGACACCCAGCCTACCGGCGGCAAGTATGACGGTGTCCTGGGCGTCCTCGGCGGGCTCGAGGTGGTGCGCACCCTGAACGACATGGGGGTGAAGACGCGCCACCCGATCGTCGTCGTCAACTGGACCAACGAGGAGGGCACCCGCTTCGCGCCGGCGATGCTGGCCTCGGGGGTGTTCGCCGGGGTGCACGATCTCGAATGGGCCTATGAGCGCGAGGACGCGGAGGGCAAGAAGTTCGGCGAGGAGCTCGAACGCATCGGCTGGAAGGGCGACGAGGAGGTCGGCAACCGGCCGATGAAGGCCTATTACGAGCTGCATATCGAGCAGGGACCGATCCTCGAGGCCGAGGACAAGCTGATCGGCGTCGTCACCCACGGGCAGGGGCTCTCCTGGACCGAGGTGACGGTGATCGGCAAGGAGGCCCATACCGGCTCCACGCCGATGCCGATGCGCCGCAATGCCGGGCTCGGCATGGCGCGGATCCTTCAGCTCGTGGACGAGATCGCCTGGTCCCACAAGCCCCATGCCGTCGGGGCGGCTGGGCATATCGACGTCTATCCCAATTCGCGCAACGTCATTCCGGGCAAGGTGGTGTTCACGGTCGATTTCCGCTCGCCCGAACTCGAGGTGATCGAGGACATGGAGCGGCGGCTGCACGAGGGGGCACGGAAGATCTGCGACGAGATGGGGCTCGAGGTTTCCTTCAGGAAGGTCGGCGGCTTCGATCCGGTGAAGTTCGACGAGGGGTGCGTCGAGAAGGTGCGCAACGCTGCCGAGAAGCTCGGCTACAGCCACCGCGACATCATCTCCGGTGCCGGGCACGACGCCTGCTGGATCAACCGCGTGGCGCCGACGGCGATGATCATGTGCCCCTGCGTCGATGGTCTCAGCCACAACGAGGCCGAGAAGATCTATCCCGAATGGGCCGAGGCCGGCACAAACGTGCTTCTGCACGCGGCTCTCGAGGAGGCGGAGATCGTCGAGTGAGGCAGGGAGCCGGGCAGTCGCAGTGACGGGGAGGGACGCGGAATGAGGTCAGGCACGGGCAGCATCGCAGCCGTGGCTGTCGTTCTCATGGCGACGTTTCCCGCCATGGGTGCCGCGCCGCGCCCGGCGCCGCCGCCGCCAGGCAGCGCCTGGGACTGGCAGCTCTCGGAGCCGGTCCGCCCGCCGGCCGGTGT
>WFPA01000257.1 GCA_015487815.1 Albidovulum sp. | reverse complement strand
GCGGCGGGGCGGGCGCGGCAGCGCCTCGAGCGCTTCGGGCGGGATCGGGGACGGTGCCGCGGTCGCGTCCTCCTGCGATTGCGAAGGTGCATCCGGGGCGCCGGCGGCCTCCTGGAGCGCCGTTCCGTTTCCGGGCGGCAACGTGTCGGGAGCAAGATCGACCTCGGCCGCGACCTTCTCGGGGGGGCGGGAGCGCAGGATGCGGAGGAATTCGAGTCGCCCGAGATCGGCGAAGGGGATCACCCGCAGCCGTCCGTCGGCCCCCAGGGCCACCGTGCCCACCGGCAGGCCGGCAGGAAAGAGGCCGCCATCCCCCGATGTGACGACCCGGTCCCCCGGCCGCACGGCCTCGGGGTTCTCGACGAAATCGAGCAGCGGATAGGGAGAGTTGTCACCGGCGAGAATCACCCGATCGGCGCGGCGGGCGATGGTGACGGGGATGCGGCTGGTGGCGTCGGTAATGAGCAGTACCCGCGCCGTGCGCTGCCCGGTGCCGGCGATGCGGCCGACAAGACCGAGCCCGTCCATCGCCGCCCAGCCGTCGCGGATGCCGTCGCGCCGGCCGACATTGATCAGCACCGAGCGCGAAAAGGGCGAACCGCTGTCGGCGGTGACGCGGGCGGTGACATGGGTCAGCCGCGGGTCGAGCCGCACCCTGTTGAGCGCCAGAAGCTGGGCGTAGAGCGCCTCGGCCGCCCGTGCCTTCTCGCGCCAGATGCGCATCTGCCTGAGCTGTTCGCGCAGCTCGCGGTTCTCGCGCCTCAGCTCGGCATAGCTCCTGAAATTGCGCAGGAAATCGGCAGTGCCGGTGACGGGGGCAGAGATGGTCGAGAAGACCGGGGTGATCCGCTCCACGAGGGCGATGCGGAGCTGTTCGACGCGGGGGCTGTCGATCCGCCAGAGGAGGAAGACGCCGACAAGGACGAGAAAGACCGCGCCGAGGATCACCCGGCCGAGGAGCGAGCCGCCATTGTCGCCTGCCGGCCTCATCGCGGGAAGCTCCGGTCCGGTGGCGGACTGCATGAAGCATGCGGAAGGGGCTGGACACGGTGCAGGCGCCGGGCATGGCACAGGGGCCGCGTGCTGCGCAGATGCCGCTCGGGGCGCAGGGGACGGGTCGGCTGCGGCGCCGCGGCAAGATATGGCCTCGGGTGACGCCGAAGGTTGTGGCACCCCGGAGCTGTCACTTTCTCACGCGCGACTGGTGCCGGATGTTGCGCCCGTGTGCTGCCGTCGGCTGGCGCGGATCGCACAGCGCTTCGTGCGCCCCATCGCCGGGGAAGCGGGCGGCGCCATGCACTCCCGGCCCCGGGCGCCTGCGGGCGGCATGCCGGGCCGCGCCCCCCCTTTCGGCTTCCGTCACGGCGGGCTGCCCGGGCGGAACATGGCGCTCGCGGGGGGCGCGGCTCAGCTGTCGTAATCGATGGCGTGGCGCAGCTGCTTTTCATATTCGAGGGCCTTTCCGGTCCCGAGGGCGACGCAGTTGAGCGGCTCTTCGGCAATGGAAATGGCGAGGCCCGTCTGTTCCCGGAGCGCCAGATCGAGATCGCCGAGAAGGGCGCCGCCGCCCGTCAGCATCACGCCGCGATCGACGATGTCGGCCGCGAGGTCGGGCGGGGTCTGCTCGAGGGCGGTCATCACCGCCTCGCAGATCTGCTGCACCGGCTCGGAGAGCGCCTCGGCGACCTGCGCCTGGGTGATCTCGGTTTCCTTGGGTACGCCGTTCAGGAGGTCGCGACCGCGGATCATCATGCTCTGGCCGCGCCCGTCATCGGGCATGCGGGCGGTGCCGATGGTGGTCTTGATCCGTTCGGCGGTCGATTCGCCGACAAGAAGATTCTTGTGACGCCGCAGATAGCCGATCAGCGCCTCGTCCATCCGGTCGCCGCCGACCCGCACCGAGCGGGCATAGACGATGTCCCCGAGCGAGAGCACCGCCACCTCGGTGGTGCCGCCGCCGATATCGACCACCATCGAACCGGTGGGATCGGTGATCGGCATGCCGGCGCCGATGGCCGCGGCGATCGGTTCGGGGATGAGGCCGGCCTTGCGCGCGCCGGCCGAGAGCACCGACTGGCGGATCGCCCGCTTCTCGACCGGGGTCGCGCCGTGGGGCACGCAGACGATCACCCGCGGCTTGGCGAGGGTGGTGCGGCGATGCACCTTGCGGATGAAGTGCTTGATCATCTCCTCGGCGACGTCGAAATCGGCGATCACGCCCTCGCGCATCGGCCGGATCGCCTGGATCGAGCCGGGGGTGCGGCCGAGCATCAGCTTGGCATCCTCTCCGACCGCGAGCACCGCCTTGTGGCCATCCTTGATGTGATAGGCGACGACCGAGGGCTCGTTGAGCACGATGCCGCGACCGCGCACATAGACCAGCGTGTTCGCCGTGCCGAGATCGATCGCCATGTCGGCGGAAAAAATGCCCGAGAACAGACCCATGCTTGCCCCTTTCATCCGCACTTGCGCCGCTCGCTGCGGCCCGAGGCGACCCCAATTCGAAGTGCCCTGCCCGGCGCAGCCTTCTCCCGGAAGGTGATCGAGTCGGGCGGGGAGCAGGGGGCCGTCGAGCGTCCCGGCTTTTATAGGAGGTAGCAGGGAACAGGGGAAGGGCTCTCGCCAACTGCTTCGGCAGCTTTCCGCCAGTCAGGAGCGGAGCGGAGTCTTTTGCACATACCGGACATGTTCACGGGGTAGATGTCGGTCATGGCGTCAGGTTCTTGCACGAACAGGGCGTGATGCGGTGCGCGCTGTAGCGGGCGTTCGGGACCGCCATTCGTCATGCTGGCCGGAGGACAGGACCTTCCGAAGGCCCGCAGCGCAGGAGGGCCCTTCCTCAGGAGGCCCGGCAGCCGGAGCGGTCCGCCCGCCGCAAGGCCCCGCCGCGCCTCGCGCATGGGCCGGGTCGCCGGGCGGCGAGGGGCGGAGCGCGTTGTCCGCGGGAAGCGACGGGGCGCGGACGGC
>WFPA01000256.1 GCA_015487815.1 Albidovulum sp. | reverse complement strand
GGCAAGCAGCACCGGCAGCACCAGGAGAAACTCGACCGACACGGCCGCGCTCACATCCTGGCGGAACCGCGCGAGGCTGGCGAGAATGCGTCTCATGTCCCTGCCCTCCTCATGCCGGCTCGTTCACGAAGGCGGTGCGGCTGTAGATATACACGCCGCCGGAGGCATCCTGTTTGAGCCTCAACCCCAGCGTCGCGCCGGGCAGGAGCGGATCAACCACGAGACAGACCGACATCAGCATGATGTCGCCGGACTTGCCGGGCGTCAGGGTGACAACCGGCTGGATCTTCGCCGTCCGATCGACGCAGCTCACCGGCGTGTCCGGGAACTGCCAGGTGGCAGGATCGACCACATCGAGCCGCACCCGCACCGAACGGGTGCAGTTGCTGACGATGCCGATATTGTCACAGATCATCTGCTTCACCGCATCATGGGTGATGGCGTCGCGATTGCTCGAAAGACGAATGGCGCGAACGGTGAGATCGACGGCCCGATCGAGCATTACCTGCCGCGTGAGGTAGATACCGAGCTCGAGCGTCGAGGCGAAGACCGCGAACAGAACCGGGAAGATGATGGCGAATTCGATCGTCGCTGCCCCCCTTTCCCCTGCGAGGCAGGCGAGAAGGCGCAAGAGGCCGCGACGCCTTTCATTGCCCGTCCTGTCCCTTTCACATGCCATGACCATCACTCGATCAGTTTCAGTTTCTGGACGGTGGCGGCGATGGCGCTGAAGGCCTCGGAGATCTCGATGCCGTCCACATCGTAGTAATGGGCCGGCGAGGTGGCGCATTCTTCGAGAACATCGGCCGAATGGGACGTGGTCTCGAAACCGATGGTGAAGACCACCGCGCCCTTCTCCTTCGCCGCCGAACAGGCCTTGAGCATGTCGGCATCGGCCTGCGATGCCCGGACGATCCGGTGATAGAAATAGCCCCAGTAGGGATACCAGACATTGTAGTAGAGGTAATGCCAGAGCGTGGAGCCGTTCCACAGCTCGATTTCCTCGGAACTGTCATAGGCCCAGTCCGAAATGCGATACTGGTCGGTATTCTCGCCGTCCGACATCACGATCAGCACCTTGAGCGTCTCCGGGTCGTCCCAGGCCAGCGGCCGGCCGATGAAGGCCGGATCGGCCTTGCCGTTCCGGACAAGTGTCGCGACCGCGTCGCGCGCACTCGGGTCGAGAAGCCCGAGCCCCCATTTCACGCCATACTGCGTGCCGGTGGAGCTGATGGCCTCGAGTTCGTCGATCCTGTCCTTCAGCGTCGCCTTGTCCTGCTCGAAGGCGGTGATGGCGAATTTCTCGTTTCCGGCACCATCTCCGGCGGTGCTCTGTTCCCCGGCGGGGCAGACCGGCCTCCGGATCGGCGAATACGAGTAGGAAGAATATTCGAAATGCTGCACCTGCTTGCGTGCGCGGGCGAAGTCGAGCGCGGCATCGCCGAACTCGTCGCTGTCGAATTCGATGCAGTAGGAATAGTCATGGCTCTTCGTCACGTTGAACGCGTCGAAGAGCATCTTGCCGGCATTCACCTGGCCCGAATAGGGCACGATGGTGATCGAGATCATGTCGCGGCTCTGCTCGGTGAGAAGCGAATCGACGAAATCCTTGGCGGCATCCTTGAGCAGTTCGAGCTTGCGCCCCTGCATCGAGCCCGAAATGTCGAGCACGAGCGAAATCTCGACCTTGTTGATCCGCTCCTCGGCCCCGCCCTTCGCCTGCACCTTCAGCCGGTTGATCCCGAGCATGTTGAGGAACATGGACGGCATCGGGGCCGAAGCCGTCGCCTTCACGGTCTTGAAATTGAGGCCCTGGGAGACATCGACGCTCAGCCTGTAGCCCTCGAGGCCGGACTTGGCGAAGTAACTGTTGACCACATCCCGGGGATCGAGGGTGTTGTCGAGGGAGGCGGCGGCGAGAACAGCCCGGTCGAGGGTGGATTGCAGCTCGGCGCGGGTGTTCTCGTAGCGCATCACGTCCACCGCCATGCCACCAACCATCAGCATGACGATGAGAAGGATCATGGCGAAGGACAGGACCGACCCCTCCTCCTCGGCGAGCCGCGCCCGCAGGCGCCGGACCAGGCGGCGGCGGATGGCGGACTGCCCGATCGCCCAGCCCCGCCTTGCGGCCGCTTCCTTCAAGGAACGCCCTTTCATCTGCCCCTCCGCTTGCATCGAGCGCCGCCAGACCCGAACCGGGTCATGGCATTGCCTCGCTGACCGGCTTCCTCTGCGGAGAGCCGGTCGGCGCGGACTGCGGGAATCGCATTCTGCCCTGCGTTATTGGAGGGGCGGATGAGGGCGGGAATGTGGCGCCATCACGCCGGATTGGTGATTTCTCCCCGTGCCGGCGGAACTTTGCCGGGGCCGGCTTCTTTTGGGCTTCACATGCGCGGACAATGCGCTATGAGGGACAAAACGTCGCAGGCGCCGAATCGGTTTTGAAAACATCCGTTTTGCCCCTTTCCAGTCCAAGGAGCGCGTCATGGGCCTTCCTGTCGAGCCGAGCTTTCGCCAGTCCGTCGATCTCATCTTCAGCCGTGCGGCGCAGCTGATCGACCTTTCTCCGGGCCTGAAGGAAAAGATCCGCGTCTGCAATGCCACCTACACCGTGCGTTTCGGCGTGCGGCTCGACGGCGAGATCTGCACCTTCACCGGTTACAGGGCGATCCATTCGGAGCACATGGAGCCGGTGAAGGGTGGCATCCGCTACGCCCTCGCGGTCAATCAGGACGAGGTCGAGGCGCTGGCGGCGCTGATGAGTTACAAGTGCGCTCTCGTCGAAGTGCCCTTCGGCGGCTCGAAGGGCGGACTCAGGATCGACCCGAGGAAATATGCCGAGCACCAGCTCGAACAGATCACCCGCCGCTTCGCCTACGAGCTCATCAAGCGCGATCTCATCAACCCGTCCCAGAACGTGCCCGCCCCGGACATGGGCACTTCCGAGCGGGAAATGGCCTGGATTGCCGACCAGTATCGCCGCATGCATACCACCGACATCCACGCCGAGGCCTGCGTGACCGGCAAGCCGCTGCACATGGGCGGCATTCACGGCCGCACCGAGGCCACGGGCCGCGGCATCTTCTATGCGCTCCAGGAATTCTTCCGCCATCCCGAGGACGTGGCCAGGGCCGGGCTCGATGGCGGCCTTGCCGGCAAGCGGATCATCGTCCAGGGCCTGGGCAATGTCGGCTATCACGCGGCGAAATTCCTCTCCGAGGAGGGGGGCGCGCGGATCATCGGCATCATCGAACGCGACGGCGCCATCCTCGCCGAAGGCGAAAGGGAAGGGCTCGACGTCGAGGCCGTGGCCGCGCATCTGAGGGAAACCGGCGGAGTGAAGGGCGCCCCCGGCGGCCGCTTCGTCAGGGACGGGCTCGCCACGCTCGAGGCCGAATGCGACATCCTCATTCCGGCGGCGATCGAGGGGGTCATCAACCTGACCAATGCCGACCGGATCCGCGCACCGCTCATCGTCGAGGCCGCCAACGGTCCGATCACCGCCGGCGCCGACGAGATCCTGCGCTCCCGCGGCAAGGTCATCATCCCCGATCTCTTCGCCAATGCCGGCGGGGTGATCGTCTCCTACTTCGAATGGGTGAAGAACCTCTCGCGCATCCGCTTCGGCCGGCTCCAGCGCCGTCAGGAAGAAGCGCGCCACGCCCTGCTCGTCGCCGAACTGCAGCGGATCATCTCGGAAGCCGGGCTCGCAACCGGCCTCTCCGACGATTTCGTCCGCCGTTACCTGAAGGGAGCGGACGAACTCGAGCTCGTGCGATCGGGACTCGACGATACCATGCGCGGCACCTACCAGGCCATGCGCGATCTGTGGCACGGGCGCGGCGATGTGCCCGATCTGCGCATGGCGGCCTATATCATCGCCATCGAACGCATTGCCCTGAGCTACCGCTCGAAGGGGCTCTGAGCCCGGAAGTGCGAGGAAACAGCCGCCGGGACCGCCGGCCCGGTCCGGTTCATGCACGCACGAGGGTGCGCGCCCTCCCGCAGATCAGGGCTGGTCCTGAAGCGGTGCCACGTCCACCTCCTCCTCGCGCACGGCCTTCATGGCCAGCGCGGCGGCATGGGCCCCGGCCAGCGTGGTGAAATAGGGAATGCGCTCGGCCAGCGCCACCGCCCGGATCTCGCGGCTGTCCTCGATCGCCTGGGCACCCTCGGTGGTATTGAAGACAAGGGCGATCTCGCCGTTCTTCATGGCATCGACGATGTTGGGCCGTCCTTCATAGACCTTGTTGACCACCTCGGCCGGAATGCCGCGCCCGTCAAGGAAGGCCGCCGTGCCCCGGGTCGCCACGATCTCGAAACCGAGATCGGCGAGGATGCGGGCCGTGTCGAGAAGCTGATCGTTCTTGTCGGCATCGCGCACCGAAATGAAGACCCGTCCCGTTTCGGGCAGGGTGTTGCCGGCGCCGATCTGGGCCTTCCAGTAGGCGAGGGGGAAGTTCCTGTCGCGGCCCATCACCTCGCCGGTGGAGCGCATCTCGGGGCCGAGCAGGGTATCGACCCCGGGGAAACGGGCGAAGGGCAGCACCGCCTCCTTGACCGAGAACCAGGGCGTCCTGGCCGGCTTGAGGGTGAAATCGTCGAGCCTGTCTCCGGCCATCACCCGCGCGGCGATCGAGGCGATAGGCGAGCCCACCGCCTTGGCGACGAAGGGCACGGTGCGCGAGGCACGCGGGTTGACCTCGAGCACGAAGATCTCGCCATCCTTGATGGCGAACTGCACATTCATCAGCCCGACCACGCCGAGCCCCTTCGCCAGCAGCTCTGTCTGCCGCTCGAGCTCGTTGACGATCTCGTCGGCCAGGGAATGGGGCGGAAGCGAGCAGGCGCTGTCGCCCGAATGGACACCGGCTTCCTCGATATGCTCCATGATGCCGGCGACATGGACCCGCTCCCCGTCGCACAGCGCATCGACATCGACCTCGATCGCGCCGGCAAGATAGCTGTCGAGCAGCACCGGGCTCGTGCCGGAGACGACCACCGCCTCGTTGATGTAGCGTTCGAGCTGGGCATCGTCGCGCACGATCTCCATTGCCCGACCGCCGAGCACATAGGACGGGCGGATGACGAGGGGATAGCCGATCTCCCGCGCCTTCTGCCGCGCCTCTTCGGGGGAGCGGGCGATGGCGTTCCGCGGCTGGCGCAGGCCGAGGCGGCCGAGAAGCTGCTGGAAGCGCTCGCGGTCCTCGGCCAGGTCGATCTTGTCGGGCGTGGTGCCGAGGATCGGAATGCCGGCTTCCTCGAGCGCGTTGGCAAGCTTCAGGGGCGTCTGGCCGCCGAACTGGACGATCACCCCGGCGAGCGTGCCCTTCTCCTGCTCCACCCGCAGGATCTCCATCACATGCTCGAAGGTGAGCGGCTCGAAATAGAGCCGGTCCGATGTGTCATAGTCGGTCGAGACGGTCTCGGGGTTGCAGTTGATCATCACCGTCTCGAAGCCCGCGTCCGACAGCGAATAGCAGGCATGGACGCAGCAATAGTCGAACTCGATTCCCTGGCCGATGCGGTTCGGGCCACCCCCGAGGATGACCACCTTCTTCCTGTCCGTCGGCCAGGCCTCGCATTCGACCGTGCCGAGGGCAGGGGCCTCGTAGGTCGAATACATGTAGGGGGTCTGGGCCTCGAACTCGGCGGCGCAGGTGTCGATCCGCTTGAAGACGGCGCGCACCCCTTCCGCCAGTCGGCGCCGCCGCACCTCCTCTTCCTCGAGGCCGGAGAGAGCGGCGAGACGGGCATCGGTGAAGCCCATCATCTTGAGCTTCCTGAGCCCTTCGGCATCTTCCGGCAACCCCCGGCGGCGCACATCCTCCTCGGCCTCCACGATCTCGCGGATGCGGGCGATGAACCAGGGGTCATATTTCGTCGCCGCGTGGATCTCCTCGTCCGAAAGCCCGTGGCGCATCGCCTGGGCGATGACGCGGATGCGATCCGGCGTCGGTTGCGACAGCACCCGGATGACGGCCGCGCGTCCCGTCTCCGGGTCGTCCGCGCCCTCGATGGCGATCTCGTCGAACCCCGAAAGCCCGGTCTCGAGCGAAGCCAGGGCCTTCTGCAGGCTCTCATGGAAGCTGCGGCCGATGGCCATGGCCTCTCCCACCGACTTCATGGCAGTGGTCAGCTCCGCCCTGGCGCCCGGAAACTTCTCGAAGGCGAAGCGCGGGATCTTGGTCACCACATAGTCGATGGTCGGCTCGAAACTGGCCGGCGTCACCTTCGTGATGTCGTTGTCGAGCTCGTCGAGCGTGTAGCCGACCGCCAGCTTGGCGGCGACCTTGGCGATCGGGAAGCCAGTGGCCTTGGAGGCCAGCGCCGAGGAGCGGCTCACCCGCGGGTTCATCTCGATCACCACCATGCGGCCGGTCTCGGGATTGACCGCCCATTGCACGTTCGACCCGCCAGTCTCGACACCGATCTCGCGCAGAACGGCGATCGAGCCCGAGCGCATCATCTGGTATTCCTTGTCGGTCAGCGTCAGCGCCGGAGCGACGGTGATCGAATCACCCGTATGCACCCCCATCGGGTCGATGTTCTCGATCGAGCAGACGATGATGGCATTGTCCGCCGCATCGCGGATCACCTCCATCTCGAACTCCTTCCACCCCAGAAGGCTTTCGTCGATCAGGATCTGACCGACTGGGGAGGCATCGAGCCCGGTGCGGCAGTAATGCTCGAAATCCTCGCGGTTGTAGGCGATGCCGCCCCCCGTTCCGCCGAGGGTGAAGGCGGGGCGGATGATCGCCGGCAGACCGACCTCCTCGAGCGCGGCCATGGCCTCGTCCATGTTGTTGGCGATGGCCGCCCGCGGGTTCTCGAGGCCGATCCGTTCCATCGCCTCGCGGAAGAGCTTGCGATCCTCGGCCTTCTCGATCGCTTCGCGGTTGGCGCCGATCAGCTCCACGCCGAAGCGGTCGAGCACACCCATGTCGGCCACCGCAAGGGCGGTGTTGAGGCCGGTCTGTCCGCCCATTGTCGGCAGGAGCGCGTCGGGCCGCTCCTTCTCGATGATGCGGGCGACGATCTCGGGGGTGATCGGCTCGATGTAGGTGGCATCCGCCAGCCCCGGATCGGTCATGATGGTGGCGGGGTTGGAGTTGACGAGGATGACGCGATAGCCCTCCTCCTTCAGAGCCTTGCAGGCCTGAGCGCCGGAATAGTCGAATTCGCAGGCCTGGCCGATGACGATGGGGCCGGCTCCGATGATCATGATGGAGGAGATGTCTTCGCGCTTCGGCATGGAGCCCTCGATGGTCGTCCGTGAATGGCGCAGGCCGTCACCCCGCTGCCGGAGCGCGCGGCCGGTTCGCGGTGGTTATAGTCACAAGCGAAGAGGGCACAAGGGGGCGCAACGATTGCCGGCAGACCGATGCCGCCAGTGTAAAGCGTCTTCACCCCGCAGACGGCTCCGCACGCGAGAGCCGGTCGGAGCCGCGTCGGCACCGCTCCGGCCCGGGCACGGAAGCTGCATCAGCGGCGGGCGAGAAGAGGCACCATGCGGGTCAGCACGTCGGTGCGGAAGATGAAATGATGAACCAGTGCGGCACCGGCATGGAGCCAGAACAGCACGAAGAAGACCGGCTCGCCCGCATCATGCAGAAGCTGCCCGCCCTTCCAGCCGCCATACATCGCAGCGAGGCCGCCGGCGGGGATGATGACCAGCAGCACATAGAACGCCCAATGAGTCCAGACAGCCACCTTGCGCAGGAACGGGTGTTCGCTCTCGGGCGGCTCCGGCGCCCCCAGCACCAGCCTCAGGACAAGGCGGACAGGCATGAGCACGAGGATCGCCACCCCCGGCCAGACATGCAGCCCGGCAAGGAACGCCCCTCCTTCCTCGACCAGTTCCGAAGTGGCATATTCGAGGCCCACAAGCGCGGCGATGATCCAGTGCAGCCAGATCTGCACCCGTGCGTAGCTTCGCGGCATCCGAAATCTCCCTGCCGGTCAGTCGTCCATCTTCAGCGCATTGATGAAGGCCGATTGGGGAATGTCAACCTTGCCGAACTGGCGCATCTTCTTCTTACCGGCCTTCTGCTTCTCCAGGAGCTTCTTCTTGCGCGTGATGTCGCCACCATAGCACTTGGCGGTCACGTCCTTGCGCAGGGCCGGGATGGTCTCGCGGGCGATGATGCGCCCGCCGATCGCCGCCTGGATCGGGATCTTGAACATGTGACGCGGGATCAGCTCCTTGAGCTTCTCGACCATCGAACGGCCGCGCTGCTCGGCCCGGTCGCGATGAACCATCACCGACAGGGCGTCCACCGGTTCGCCGTTCACGAGGATCGTCATCTTGACGATGTTGTCCGGCCGGTAGCCGATCATCTGGTAATCGAAGCTGGCATAGCCCTTGGTGACGGATTTGAGCCGGTCGTAGAAGTCGAACACCACCTCGGCAAGCGGCAGGTCATAGACTACCATCGCCCGGTTGCCGGCATAGGTCAGCTCGAGCTGGATGCCGCGGCGGTCCTGGCAGAGCTTGAGAACATCGCCGAGAAACTGGTCGGGGACCATGATCGTGGCCTTGATGCGCGGCTCCTCGATGCGGTCGATGGTCGAGGGGTCGGGCATGTCGGCCGGATTGTGCAGCTCGATCATTCTCCCGTCGCGCAGATGGACATGATAGACGACCGAGGGCGCCGTGGTGATGAGATCGATACCGAATTCGCGCTCGAGCCGATCGCGGATCACCTCGAGATGGAGAAGGCCGAGAAAGCCGCAGCGAAAGCCGAAGCCGAGAGCGGGCGAGCTTTCCATCTCGTAGGTGAAGGAAGCATCGTTGAGGGCAAGCTTCTCGATCGCCTCGCGCAGATCCTCGAAATCGGCGTTGTCCACCGGGAAGAGCCCTGCGAACACGACGGGCTGAGCCGGCTTGAAGCCGGGGAGCGGCTCGGCGGTGGGCCGCTTTTCATGGGTGATGGTATCGCCCACCCGCGTGTCTCGCACCTGCTTGATGGAAGCGGTGAGAAAGCCGATCTCGCCGGGGCCGAGCTCGTCGGCACTCTCCATCTTCGGGGTGAAGACACCGATCCGATCCACCGTATAGCGCGCCCCGGTCTGCATCATCAGGATACGGTCGCCCTTGCGGATCACGCCGTCGATCACCCGGAAGAGCACCACCACACCGAGATAGGGATCATACCAGCTGTCCACCAGCATCGCCTTGAGGGGGGCGTCACGCTCCCCCTTCGGGGCGGGAAGACGCTCCACGATCGCCTCGAGCAGCTCGTCGATGCCATAACCGGTCTTGGCCGAGACGTGGATCGCGTCGGTGGCGTCGATCCCGATCACTTCCTCGATCTCCTCCGCCACCCGGTCGGGCTCGGCGGCAGGCAGGTCGATCTTGTTGAGCACGGGGATGATCTCGTGATCGGCCTCGATCGCCTGCCAGACATTGGCCAGCGTCTGCGCCTCGACCCCCTGGGTGGCATCGACCACGAGGAGCGAGCCTTCGACCGCCCGCATCGAACGGCTGACCTCGTAGGTGAAATCGACATGGCCGGGCGTGTCGATCAGGTTGAGGATGTAGGTGTTGCCATCCTTCGCCTTGTAGCGAAGCCGCACGGTCTGGGCCTTGATTGTGATGCCGCGCTCGCGTTCGATCTCCATCGAATCGAGCATCTGCTCCTTGAGCTCGCGCTCGGAAACGGCGCCGGTGGCCTGCATCAGCCGATCGGCAAGGGTGGACTTGCCGTGGTCGATATGGGCGACGATGGAAAAGTTGCGGATGCGCTCAAGCTCGGTCATGGGGCGGGGTATGGGCGAGATCGCCGCCCCGGTCAAGCTAGGCGAAGCTGCCATCTCGGCCACCCTCGCATCCGGCGACCGAACATGCGATGGGAAAGAAGCAGATGCGACAGGGGAGACCGGCATGAACGGGACAACGGATCGAACCGGACAAAGGGACGGGACAACACGCCCCTTCGTGATGATATTGAGGCCGAGCCTCGCGCGGCGCATCATCGCCGCCGCCATCGTCGCGCTTTTCGGGGTGATCTGTCTCGAGGTGCTGGCCCTGGCACCACCGGCCGAGCCGGTCTGGATGGTGGTGCTGCTCGTCGCCGGGCTCGGCGCGCTCTGGCTCGCCTGGCGCAACTGGCGGGCAAGCGCCGTCGGCATCGTGCTTCACGAGGACCGGATCGAAGACACCGAAGGCCGCCTTCTCGCCCGGATCGACGAGATCGAAAGGGTCGAGCGCGGCTTCTTCGCCATCCGCCCGGCCAATGGCTTCGTGCTGATCCTGAAGGAGAAGGGGGATTTCGCCTGGGCGCCCGGGCTCTGGTGGCGCTTCGGCCGCCGGCTCGGCATCGGCGGCACGACGCCCAGCCGCATGGCCCGCGAAATGGCCGACGTGATCGCCCTCATGCTCGAGGAGCGGCGCAAGGCCCGCCCCGAGGACTGATCCTCGCCACGGACCCGGACAAGCGGCGGTCAGGCAGAGCGGCTCACCGCTCCCTGCATCGCAGCAGGGCGGTGGGGTTCTTGGAAAAACAGCGTCAAGAGCGACCCTCGCCCTTCAGACGCGGCCGGTCCCGTCGATGACACAGCGCGGGCTTTCCGCGAACGGCACTTCAGCCGTCGTCCTTCGCCCCGCCCTTGTCCGCATCCACCCCGGATGCCGCCTTGCGACGTGTTTTCGGGCTCCTGCCGCCGGCGGCCTTCGTGGTGCTTCGCGTCCGCCCCCCCTTCGCCTTGCCGGCATCCTTCCCGGCAACGAGCGCCTGGAGCATCTCCACTTCCTTTTCGAGCGCGTCGAGCCGAGCCGAGAGCGCGTCATTCTCCTCGCGGGCCTTCTCGGCCATGCGGCGCACCGCCTCGAACTCCTCGCGGGTGACGAGATCGCGATCGGCCAGCCAGCGTTCGAACCAGCTCCTGAGCGCAGTTTCGGCTTCCGCCTTCGCCCCCTGGGCGACACCCATCGCATTGTTGATGATCTGGGCGAGATCGTCAAAAATCCTGCCGCGGCCCTGCATGGCACACTCCTTCTTGCTGCCCCTTCTATGCAATCCCCTCGCCCGAATGCCAAGAGAGGGGCAGCTGAAGCACCGGCATTGGCGAATCTCACGCAATCGCCATCTCCGGCTGCTTGACAGGGGAAGGAGCCGCTGAAATGGCTGGGGCAACCGAGGAGGCCCCATGCTCAGCCAGATCGCCCTTGTCATTCCCTATCCCGACATGGATCCGGAAATCTTCGGCATCGACATCGGGCCGGTGCGCATCGCCATCCGCTGGTATGCACTGGCCTATATCGCCGGCATTCTCCTTGCATGGCGGATGATCGTGGCGATGCTGCGTAGGCCGCATCTTTGGCCGAATGACAGGCCGGCCATGGCGGAGCGCGACATCGAGGACTTCCTCGCCTGGGCGATCGTCGGCATCATCCTGGGCGGTCGGCTCGGCTATGTCCTCTTCTACCGGCCCGACTACTTTCTCGCCAATCCGGGCGAGATCCTCGCCGTGTGGAAGGGGGGCATGTCCTTCCATGGAGGCTTTCTCGGCGTGGTTGCGGCCGCCTGGCTCTTCGCCCGCAAGCGGAGAATCGACCCGCTTTCCTTCGGTGACGCGCTGGCGGTCACCGCCCCGATCGGCCTGTTCCTCGGCCGGATCGCAAATTTCATCAATGGCGAACTGTGGGGGCGGCTGACCGATGTGCCCTGGGCGATGGTGTTTCCCGGCGCCCCATGCGCCAAAGACGGGGCCGGCCTCTGCGCCCGGCACCCGTCGCAGCTCTATGAAGCGGGGCTCGAGGGCCTGCTGCTCGGGGCGGTGCTGGCATGGCTCGCCTTCCGCAAGGGCACGCTCAGGACGCCGGGCTTCTCGATCGGCCTCTTCCTCGCCGGCTACGGCCTCTCGCGATTCATCGTCGAATTCTTCCGCGAAGCCGATCCGCAATTCATCACTCCCGACAACCCCCTCGGCCATGTGGTGCGCCTCGGCGGGGCCGGCCTTTCGATGGGGCAGCTCCTTTCGCTGCCGATGATCCTCGCAGGGCTGGCCATCATGTTCTGGGCACGCAAACGGGCTCGTGCACGGCCATGACGACGCCCCTGACCGAGATCATTGCCCGGCGCATTCGTGCCGAAGGGCCGATGACGCTGGCCGACTTCATGCGCATCTGCCTGCTCCACCCCGAACATGGCTACTATACCCGCCGCCAGGCCCTGGGCGCCCGGGGGGACTTCATAACCGCCCCCGAGATCAGTCAGGTCTTCGGCGAACTTGTCGGCCTCGCCCTTGCCCAGAGCTGGGTCGACCGCGGCCGACCCGGCCCTTTTCTTCTTGTCGAGGCCGGCCCTGGCCGCGGCACGCTGATGGCCGACATCCTTCGGGCGACGCGCATTGTCCCCGGCTTTCACGAGGCGATGCGGCTCGTGCTCGTCGAGGCGAGCCCCGCAATGCAGGCCCGCCAGCGCAAGACCCTCTCCGGTCACGAAGCGGAATGGATGGACACCGTCGACGAGGCACTTTCCCGCCATGCCGATCTGCCGCTCATCTTCGTCGCCAACGAATTCTTCGACGCCCTGCCGATCCGCCAGTTCGTCCGTACCGAAACCGCCTGGCGCGAGCGGATGATAGGGCTCGACGGGGCCGGGAGACTCGCCTTCGGCCTTTCCGGCGAGATGCCGCCCTCCTTCCTCGCCGAGCGGCTGGCCGACACGCGGGAAGGCGACATCGTCGAGATCTCGCTGCCGGCGCGTGCCGTCGCCCGCACCCTCGGCGCCCGGATCGCCGCCACGGGCGGGGTCGCCATCCTCATCGACTATGGCGGCTGGCGCTCCCTGGGCGACACTTTCCAGGCGGTCGAGAACCATGCGCCGGTCGATCCGCTGGCCCGCCCCGGCATGGCCGATCTCACCGCCCATGTCGATTTCGCCGCGCTTGCAGCCGCCGCGCAGGAAGGGGGGGCGCAGCATTCGGCGATGACCCCTCAGGGGGCCTTTCTCGAAGCACTCGGCATCGGGGCTCGCGCCGCCACCCTCGCGCGCCGGCTGAAGGGGGCGGCACTCGAGAACCATCGCACCGCCATCCGCCGCTTGACCTCGCCCGAGGAAATGGGAACCCTGTTCAAGGTCATGGCGGTTCATGACCGCCTCGGCCCGCCGCCGGGGCTGCCGCCGGCCATGTGATGCCAGTTCGGAAGAGAGCCGATGAGCCTCGAGATCGTCACCGCCAAGCCGCTTTCGGCCTTCCGACACGGGTTCTTCACCCGCAAGGGCGGGGCGTCCTCGGGGGTCTATGAAAGCCTCAATTGCGGCATCGGCTCCCAGGACATGAGCGAGATCGTCTCCCGCAACCGGGCCATCGTCGCCGCGGCGCTGGACGTCGCGCCGGAAAATCTCGTCACCGTGCGGCAGGTGCATTCGCCGCGGGTGATCCGGGTGGACGGGCCGTTGCGGGGGAAGGAGCCCGAGGCCGATGCCCTCGTCACCGCCACGCCCGGCCTCGCGATCGGGGTGCTGACTGCCGACTGTCAGCCTATCCTGATGGGCGACGCCGAAGCCGGGGTGATCGCCGCCGTCCATGCCGGCTGGCGCGGTGCCCTCGCCGGGGTGATCGAGGCATCCGTCGCGGCGATGGAGGGGCTTGGCGCCCGGCGCGAGCGGATCGCCGCCATCATCGGACCGACCATCTCCCAGCGCAATTACGAGGTCGGGCCGGAGATCCTCGACGCCTTCATGACCGAGGATCCCGCCTTCTCGCGCTTCTTCGCCAACGGCACGGGCGACCGCTACCTGTTCGATCTGCCCGGTCTCGGCCTCCACCTTCTGCGCGAAGCCGGGGTGGGTCATGCCGAGTGGACCGGCCATTGCACCTATGACGACCCGGTGCGCTTCTTCTCCTATCGCCGCGCCTGCCACGAAGGGGAGGCCGATTACGGCCGTCTGATCTCCGCCATCCGCCTCTGAGCACCCTTCCGATCGGGGCCGGACGCGCCACCACCGGCCGGGAAAGGGAGCCGGGCCGCGCGATGCCCAGCATTTTTCCCGAAATCTTGCGATTGGCGACCCATCCTCGCCTCATTCTGTCGCCATCGAGAAAAGGGCGGCAATGGGGCCGCCGGAAATGTTGCGGGAGTATCATGTCATGGGCAAGAGGATGCGCCATCGCTGGCTGGAACGGGTGATCGAGGAAGCCGAGCGGATGTCGCGCCAGCCGTCTCGGCAGGTCAGGCTGCGGACGGAAGAGGGCAGCCGCACCACCGCGGAGAAGGAACGCCGCGCCGCCCGGCATGCCCGGCTTTCGGCCTGAGGCCCCTGCGGCCCGCACCCTGCCGGGAGCACTCGCCCCTCAGCCCTCCTCGGCGGCCACGCGCTCCTCGAGCACCTCGAAGGGGATACCCGGTTCATCCTTGGCGTCGCGGATGACGAGCGAGGTCTTCACCGAGGCGACATTGGGCGCCGCCGTCAGCTCCTCGGTCAGGAACCGGTGGAAGGTCGAGAGGTCGGGAGCGACGCATTTGAGCAGGAAGTCGATCTCGCCGTTGAGCATGTGACACTCGCGTACCAAGGGCCAGGACCGGCATTGCTCCTCGAAGGCCCGCAGATCGGCCTCAGCCTGGCTGTGCAGCCCGACCATGGCGAAGACATGGACCTCGAACCCGAGCTTGCGAGCATCGACATCGGCGTGATAGCCGCGGATATAGCCCTGCTCCTCGAGATTGCGCACCCGCCGCAGACAGGGCGGCGCCGAGATCCCCACCCGCCGTGCGAGCTCGACATTGGTCATCCGCCCGTCGGCCTGCAATTCGGCGAGGATCTTTCGGTCGATTGCATCGAGCCTCGATCCGGGCATCGCATCCTCCGTCATGATGATAGGCACCGGCCACGGGCCGAACGGACGCAAGAGCGCCTGCGCCCCGTAACCGCGCGGCTTTGCGACAACTTACCCTCGGCCAATCGATAGCGCAATATTCTTTCTCTCCTGCGCAACAAAACATCGTCTTCCGTCAGGCGATGCGCTGTGGCAGCACGCGGGGGCCTCCCCCCTTTCCAGCAACGGCAGGGGCTCCTATATGTCTTGGGAAATATTCGCACCCGCGAATGAATCATGGCGCACATTGTCATTCATCTGATCGAAAGGCGGAACGATGGCGGACAGCAAACATACGAAACTTCTCATCATCGGCTCGGGCCCGGCGGGATACACCGCCGCCGTCTATGGGGCCCGGGCGATGCTCGAACCCGTGCTCGTGCAGGGGATGCAGCCCGGCGGCCAGCTGACGATCACCACCGACGTCGAGAACTGGCCGGGAGAAAAGGTCATCCAGGGCCCGGAGCTGATGCAGAAGATGGAGGAACATGCCCGCGCGGTGGGCGCCGAGATCATCACCGATCACATCACCTCGCTCGATCTCTCGCAGCGCCCCTTCACCGCAAGGGGTGACAGCGGCACGACCTACACCGCCGATGCCGTCATCATCGCCACCGGCGCCCAAGCCAAATGGCTCGGCCTGCCCTCCGAGGAGAAATTCAAGGGCTTCGGCGTCTCGGCCTGCGCCACTTGCGACGGCTTCTTCTATCGCGGGCAGGAAGTGGTGGTCGTCGGTGGCGGCAACACGGCTGTCGAGGAGGCGCTGTTCCTGACCAATTTCGCCTCCAGGGTAACGCTGATCCATCGCCGCGACAGCCTGAGGGCCGAAAAGATCCTCCAGGAGCGGCTCTTCCGCAATCCGAAGATCGAGATCGTCTGGGATTCGCAGGTGGCGGAAATCCTCGGCGACGAGGATCCGAAAGGCGTGACGGGGGTGAGGATCCGCAACGTCAAGACCGGCGAGGAAAAGGTGATCCCCGCCAGGGGCGTCTTCATCGCCATCGGCCACAAGCCGGCCTCGGAACTGGTCGAAGGGCAGCTCGAAACCCATATGGGCGGTTACATCAAGGTCAAACCCGGCTCGACCGAGACCTCGAAACCGGGCGTCTTCGCCGCGGGCGACGTGACCGACTGGAAGTATCGCCAGGCGGTCACCTCGGCCGGCATGGGCTGCATGGCCGCCCTCGACGCCGAACGCTGGCTCGCCGAGCAGGAAGGCTGAGACCTTGCGTCGAAGCTTGACGAGAAAAGCAGCTGACAAGGAAAGGGGGGAGGCGTCGGCCTCCCCCTTTCATAAGGACAAGAAGGGGCCCTCGCTTGCCGCGGGGTGCCCATGCCGTCGCGGAATCGCCCATTCATGCGAAAATCCGCTCTTTCGCCGGCCCGCGGCCTTGATCGGGTCACGATTTCAGCGCAAAAGCGCGCCGGTATTCGCCCCTAGAGCCCTTCAGGGCGACCAGTGCCGGAGTGAGCGATGAATCTCGACAATCTTGCCCCGATCCCGGAGCTTTACGTCTCCCATGAATCCGCTCTCAAGCTGAAGGAGGAGGCAGCGGAGCTGCCGAGCTGGGATCTCACCCGCCGCCAGCTGTGTGATCTCGAACTCCTGATGAATGGCGGCTTCAACCCGCTCAAGGGTTTCCTCTCGGAGGAAGACTACGAGGGCGTGCTCGAGCACATGCGGCTGGCCGACGGCACGCTGTGGCCGATGCCGATCACCCTGGACGTCAGCGAGGCCTTCGCCGAGTGCATCGAACCCGGTCAGGACATCGCCCTGCGTGACCCGGAAGGGGTGATCCTCGCCATCATGACCGTGAGCGACAAGTGGCGCCCCGACAAGAGCCGCGAGGCCGAAAAGGTGTTCGGTGCCGACGAGGTCGCTCATCCGGCCGTCAACTACCTGCACAACGAGGCCGGCCCCGTCTATCTCGGCGGTCCCATCACCGGCATCCAGCCGCCCGTCCATTACGATTTCCGCTCACGGCGCGACACGCCGAACGAGCTCAGGGCCTTCTTCCGCAAGATGGGCTGGCGGCGCATCGTCGCCTTCCAGACCCGCAACCCGCTGCACCGGGCCCATCAGGAGCTGACCTTCCGCGCCGCGCGCGAGGTGCAGGCCAACCTCCTGATCCACCCCGTCGTCGGCATGACCAAGCCGGGCGATGTCGATCACTTCACGCGGGTGCGCTGCTACGAAGCCGTGCTCGACAAGTACCCGCCGAGCACCACCCATCTGAGCCTGCTCAACCTCGCCATGCGCATGGCCGGGCCGCGCGAGGCGCTGTGGCATGCCCTCATCCGCCGCAACCACGGCTGCACCCATTTCATCGTCGGGCGCGATCATGCAGGCCCCGGCAAGAACTCGAAGGGCGAGGACTTCTACGGCCCCTATGACGCGCAGGAACTCGTCGCCGCCCATCAGGACGAGATCGGCATCGAGATGGTGCCCTTCAAGCACATGGTCTATGTCGAGGAGAAGGCGCAGTATTTCCCGGTGGACGAGGTGCCCGAGGGCGCGACGATCCTCAACATTTCCGGCACCGAACTGCGCCGCCGGCTGCGCGAGGGGCTCGAAATCCCCGAATGGTTCTCCTTCCCCGAGGTGGTGGCCGAGCTGCGCCGGGCCTACCCGCCGCGGCACAAGCAGGGCTTCACCGTGTTCTTCACCGGGCTTTCGGGTTCGGGCAAGTCCACCATCGCCAATGCGCTGATGGTCAAGCTGATGGAAATCGGTGACCGGCCCGTCACCCTGCTCGACGGCGACGTGGTCCGCAAGCACCTCTCCTCCGAGCTCGGATTCTCGAAGGAGCACCGTGATCTCAACATCCGCCGCATCGGCTTCGTCGCCTCGGAGATCACCAAGAACCGCGGCATTGCCATCTGCGCCCCGATCGCCCCCTATGAGGCGACGCGGCGGGCGGTGCGCGAGATGATCGAGCAATACGGCGCCTTTGTGCTCGTGCATGTGGCCACCCCGCTCGAGGAGTGCGAGCGGCGCGACCGCAAGGGGCTCTACAAGCTGGCCCGCGAAGGCAAGATCAAGGAGTTCACCGGCATCTCGGACCCTTACGAGGAGCCCGAAAACCCGGATCTGAGAATCGACACCACCGGGCTTGATGTCGATTACTGCGCCCATCAGGTGCTCCTGAAGCTCGAACAGCTCGGCCTCATCGGCATGCGGGACTGAACGATCCGCCACCCTCTCATGCGAAAGGGGCCCCGCACCAGGCGGGGCCCCTTTTCGTTTCGCATCTGCGCCCTTCGTTCAGCCTCCCTGCGGGCCAGCCGCCCGAAGGCGCGGTCCTGCGGCAGCCTCAATGCGCGTTGACCGGTGCGAAATCGTGCTTGCGCGCAAGCACGAAGGCGAGATTGCGGTCCCGCACCAGCGCGAGGCGCTGCCCGTCCGGGGCATGGACGGCGTAGAGCGTGTCGAGCCCTTCCGCCTCCTTGCGGATCTCCGGGGGCAGATCCTCGACCTTCACCGGCCGGACATAGACGATCCGTTCGCCTTCGCCGCCGACATCAAGTTCGTATTTCTCGTTCATCTGCTCCCTTTCCCTGAACGCACCGTCAGCGACGGCACAAGCGTTCAGCTCTTCCTGATTTCCACCTTGCGGACGACCGGCTCCGGCTCCTCCTTCTCGAGATCGACATGCAGGAGCCCGTTTTCGAGCGTGGCCCCCTTGACCTCGACCCCGTCGGCGATCGCGAAGCGACGCTCGAACTGGCGCGAGGCGATCCCGCGATGAAGGAAGACACGACCCTCGTCATCCTCCGGCTTCTTCCTGCCGCGCACGATCAGCTGGTTGTCCTCGACGACGATCTCGAGATCGTCTTCCGAGAACCCGGCGACCGCGAGGGTGATGCGGTAGGAATTCTTCCCGGTCTGCTCGATGTTGAAGGGCGGATAGCCGTCATTTCCGCTCTTCGACATGCGCTCGAGAAACTTCTCGAGTTCCTCGAAACCGAGCAGGAACGGGTGCTGGGCAAGAGACATCTTGTTCATTTCTTCGGTCCTTTCCTGAAGCGACACTTGGCATCGGCCCCTCCTCGAGGCAGCCGACGATGAAGATATGGGGGTCTTCCCCCGTCATATCAAGACGTTGCCGGGAAGACGCAGGGTGATCGGCGCTTCGGTGAAGCGACAGAGCGCCGCTCCCCGGATGCGCTCCAAGCCTTCCGGTTTCGCGCCGTTTCGCCTAAAACGGGGGCAAGCTTGGGGACAGGTCATGACCGCAAGGACCATCGACGCGGAGGAAATGCTGCGCGTGCGCCTTGAAGCGCTGCGCTGCGAACATCGCGATCTCGACGCCGCCATCACGGCGCTCGAGCAGTCCGGCCGTGGCGACCCGTTCACCATCAAACGGCTCAAGAAGAAGAAGCTGATGTTGAAGGATCTCATTGCGCGCATCGAGGATCAGCTGACTCCCGACATCATCGCCTGAGTTCCCGTCGCCTTTCCCCGGGCAAAGGAGATTGCCATGCCGTCCACCGCCTCCCGGCCCCTTGTGGGCATCATCATGGGCAGCCAGTCCGACTGGCCGACAATGAAGGGCGCGGCCGAAGTGCTCGAGGAACTCGGCATCCCCTTCGAGACACGGATCGTCTCGGCCCATCGCACCCCGGACCGGCTGTGGGAGTATGGGCGCACGGCCCGCGAACGGGGCCTCAGGGTCATCGTCGCCGGGGCGGGCGGCGCGGCCCATCTGCCGGGCATGATGGCCTCGAAGACCTCGCTGCCGGTGATCGGCGTGCCAGTCGAGAGCCGGGCGCTCAAGGGGCTCGATTCGCTCTACTCGATCGTGCAGATGCCGCGGGGCTTTCCCGTCGGCACCATGGCCATCGGCCCGGCCGGCGCGGTGAATGCCGGGCTCTACGCCGCCGCGATCCTCGCCACGACCGACCCCGATCTTGCCGCGCGGCTCGATGCCTGGCGGGCGGCGCTTGCCGCATCCGTGCCGGAGGTGCCGCAGGATGACTGAGCCCGCAGAGCCGCTTGTCCCCGGCAGCACCATCGGCATCCTGGGCGGCGGGCAACTCGGCCGGATGCTGGCCATGGCCGCGGCTCGGCTCGGCTTCCACGCCCATGTCTATGATCCCGACCCGGCCGCGCCCGCCCGCGAGACGGCACTGCAACACACCGCCGCGCCCTATGACGACGCGGCGGCACTCGCCCGCTTCGCCGAGGCGGTGGATGTCGTCACCTACGAGTTCGAGAACATTCCGCCGGCCGCGCTCGACGTGATCGAAAGCCGAGCGCCGATCCGCCCTTCCCGCCGCTCCCTTGTCACCACCCGCGACCGGCTGAAGGAAAAGACCTTCCTCGTGGAAAGCGGTCTTGCCGTCGCCCCCCATGCCCCGGTCGATGACATGGCGGCACTCGAGGAGGCGGTGCGCCGCATCGGACTGCCGGCAATCCTCAAGACCCGCGAACTCGGCTATGACGGCAAGGGGCAGGTGCGGATCGTGCGACAGGACGATCTGGCCGGGGCCTGGGAGACCATCGGCCGGGCGCCGGCGGTCCTCGAGGCGGTGGTGCCCTTCGAGAAGGAAATCTCCGTCGTCATCGCCCGCGGCGGCGACGGCGCGATGGCGGCCTTCGACCCGGCCGAGAATCTCCATGAAGACGGTATTCTCAAACTGTCGAAGGTTCCGGCGACCATCCCTCCCGCTCTTGCCGATCGCGCACGGGCGATGGCCGCCCGGGTAGCCGAAACGCTCGACCATGTCGGCGTGCTGGCGGTCGAAATGTTCGTCACCCAGGGCGGGCTTGTCGTCAACGAGGTCGCACCACGGGTGCACAATTCGGGGCACTGGACCGAAGCCGTCTGCCCCATCGACCAGTTCGAGCAGCACATCCGCGCCATCGCCGGCTGGCCGCTCGGCCGGGGCGAGCGCATCGCCGATGCCGAGATGGTCAACCTTCTCGGCGAAGAGGTGCTGGAAGCGCCGCGCCTTGCGCGCGAGCCGTGGTTGCGGCTCCATCTCTACGGCAAGGCCGAGATCCGGCCAGGGCGCAAGATGGGGCATTACACCCGCATCGTGCCACCGGGCCGGGGGTGAGCCGCACCACGGCCGGAGCGCGCATCCGCGGCAGCGGTGGCCTCGTGGGTCGGGGCTGTGTGCCCCCTCATGGGGCCGCCGATGCGCGGCCTCTCTCAGTCGCCGGTCAGGGGCCAGAGCAGCGGGATCACCAGCACGGCCACGATACCGAGCGAGAGATTGAGCGGCAGGCCGACCTTGAGAAAATCGGAAAAGCGATAGCCGCCGGGCCCGAAGACCAGCGTATTGGTCTGATAACCGATCGGTGTGGCGAAGCTGGCCGAGGCCGCCACCATCACCGCCACCACCAGCGGGCGCGGATCGAGCCCGAGGGAGCGGCCCAGCTCGATCGCCACCGGCGTCAGGATGACGGCAACGGCATTGTTGGAGACGAGCTCGGTCATCAGCGAGGTCAGAAGGTAGACCGCCCAGAGCACGAGCAGAGGCGGCGCGGCGGCCAGGAGCGGCTTCATCCCCTCGACCACCAGATGCACCGAACCTGCCTCATCGAGCCCGGCGCCTACGGCGAGCATGGCAAGAATCAGCACCAGGAGGCGGCCCTCGACGAAGGAGAAGGCCTCGTCGGCGTCGATACATCGTGTCAGGAGCACGAAGGCCACCGCCACCACCGCCAGCGGAAAGATCGGGGCGACACCGAGCGCCGAGAGGATCACCACCATCGCCATCGCCGCCAGGACCAGCGGCACATGGGCCCGCCGGTAGGCCCGGGCCGTCGGCGCGGTGATGTTGACGAGCTCCATGTCCTGGGCGAGGCGACGGATGTCGGCCGGGGCCCCTTCGAGAAGCAGCGTGTCGCCCACGCGCACGATCACGTCGTCGAGCCTGGAGCTGAGGTTCTGGTTCCGCCGGTGCACCGCGAGGGGATAGACGCCGTAGCGGCGCCTGAGCCGCAGATCGCCGAGCCGGCGGCCGACGAGCCGGCAGCCGGGGGTGATCAGCGCCTCGACCGTCGTGGTCTCGACCGAGGACAGCTTGTCCACCGCCCTGAGCTCGGGATTCTCGTGCAGACTCAGAAGCTCGCTCATGTCGGTTCTGAGCACCACCCGGTCCCCGGCCTCGAGGGTGACGGCGCCAAGGTCGCGCCGGAGCGACTCGTCGCCGCGGATCACGTCGATCACCCGCACGCCGCGGCGCTTGAAGAGATCGACATCAAGCACCTTTTCCCCGATGAGCGCCGAACCTTCGGGAATGGCCACCTCGGTAAAATACTTCATCCGCGACCGGTCCGAGACCAGATTGGCGAGAGAATCACGCTCAGGCAGCAGATGACGGCCGATGAAATGAAGATAGACCATGCCCCAGGCCACCAGCACCAGCCCGAGAGGCGTGATCTCGAAGATGCCGAAGGGGGCGAGGCCGTGGGTCCGGGCCACGCCATCGACCAGCAGATTGGTCGAGGTGCCGATCAGTGTCAGCGTGCCACCGAGGATGGCCGCATATGAGAGCGGGATCAGCAGCTTGGATGGGGCAACTCCGAGAAGGCGTGCCAGCCGCATGAAGACCGGGATCATCACCACCACCACCGGCGTGTTGTTGATGAAGGCCGAGGCCACCACCACGAAGCCGATCAGCAAGGCAAGGGTGCGCCGCGGCCGCTCCTCGGCATGGCTGATGATGCGCGAGAGCAGCCAGTCGAGCGCCCCGGTCCGCACCAGCGCCCCCATGAGGATGAACATGGCCGCGATGGTCCAGGGAGCGGGGTTGGAGAAGACGGCAAGGGCCTTCTCGTAGGGCAGGAAGCCAAGAAGCAGCATCGCCGCCGCCCCGCCCAGCGCCACCACCTCGGGGGACCAGAGATCGCGCATGAAGAGCATGAACATCACCGCCACGATCACGAGCCCGAGCCCCGCCGTCACGTGCGGCGGCAGAAGGGCGGCTATGGGAACGAAGTTCGACATCTCGGGTCGATCCCTGGCTGTGACAGCGGCGCCGACTCTGCACGAGCAGCCGGGGCATTCTTCGGTCCCGGACCGGAAGAGGCAAGGGATTTCGTGGGCATCGGGCGGACGGCCCCGCCCGTCAATCCTTCAGCGGGGGCAGCGCTTCCGACAGGCATCCTCCAAGGCGCACCGGATGCACCGCCCGCGCCAGACCGGTGGCATCCTCCGTCTCGACCAGCACGCCGCTCAGCGTCGCCTCCTCCCGCGCCGGCTCGAAGCGGCCATGGACCATGCCGGTGACGAACCGGCGCACCGGCTCGAGCGGTGTCATGCCGATGACGGAGTTGTAGTCTCCGCACATGCCGGCATCGCTCTGATAGGCCGTGCCCTTCGGGAAGATCATCGTGTCGGCGGTCGGCACATGGGTGTGGGTGCCGACAACGAGGCTTGCGCGCCCGTCGCACCAGTGCCCCATTCCCATCTTCTCGGAGGTGGCCTCGGCATGGATGTCGAGCACGATCGCATCGACCGCCGCGCCGAGCGGATGGGCCTTCAGCACCTGATCGACGATCGGGAAGGGGTTGTCATAGCAGCGGCTCATGAAGACCTGTCCAAGAGCCTGAAGGACGAGCACCTTCCGTCCGCCGACCGTGGTGAAGACCCGCGCTCCGCTTCCCGGTGCTTCGCGGGCATAGTTTAGGGGGCGCAGCACCCGCGGCTCGCTCTCGATGAAGGAAAGCATGTCCTTCTGATCGAAGGCATGATCGCCGAGGGTGAGCATGTCGGCGCCGGCTTCGAGCAGCTGCGCGGCATGCTTGCCGGTGATGCCGCGGCCGGCGGAGGCGTTCTCCGCATTGACGATGACGAAATCGAGCCGCCATTCGGCCCGCAAGCGCGCGAGATTGTCGATCACGGCCTGCCGCCCGGCCCGGCCCATCACGTCACCAAGAAAGAGAATACGCATGACGGCGCTTTAGGCGATCCCTTCCCCGAGCGCAATCGCGGCCGGCGTGAGCGGCAGGAAGCCTTCCTCGGTCAGAACGCCGTCGAGCGGGGCGTCGGTGGTTTCGGCGGGCACGGCCGCGACCTCCTGCCCGGCCCAGGCCAGACCGATGGCAAGAGGTGCAGCCTTGGCGCGCAGCGCGGCAAGGGTGCGGTCGTAATAGCCGCCGCCATAGCCGAGGCGCCGTCCCTGCCGGTCGAAGGCAAGAAGGGGGAGAAGAAGCGCCGCCGGCGTCAGCCATGGCCCTTCGACCGGTTCCATCACGCCGAAAGCTCCCCTGGCCAGAGGCGCATCCGGCTCCCAGGGGCGAAAGGCCAGCGGCCGGTCCGCTCCCTGCATCACCGGCAGGCAGATCCGCCCACCACGCGCCACATGCCGCCTCATGGCCGGCAATGGCGAGATTTCCGTGCCGATCGGCAGATAGGTCGAAATCGGCGCCGTGCCCGGCCGGGCAAGACGTTCAAACAATGCGAAAAGATGGTGATTGAACCGGGCTTCGCGTGCCGCTGCATCTTCCGCTGTCCGCAACACCCGACGCCGGGCGAGGGCTTCGCGCCTCAGCCGCGCCTTGGCGGCGGCAATGCCACCCTCATCTGCGCCTGCGGTCTCGGCCATGGCAGCCGCTCCCTGTGGGCAATCGCGCGTCGGAAGCCGACGAATGGACGACGGGTCCGCACCGGCCGTGGAGGCGTCGAATTCCCGAGAGCCTGGTTACCCAGGTGGGCGCCGGGATACCGGAACCACGGTTCCGGCAGAGCCAGCTCCCTCGAGATGATTTGTGGCCACTGGAATTGGGCCTCTCACGCACCGGGCAGAGCCCGCCTCGTGCGAAGATAGGGAGAAGCACCCGGACCTGCAAGCAGCCCGAGCTGAGGGCAGCCGATGGAAATCGATCAAATTCGCACCGTTAACGGTCTCTTCAAGGGCAATTGCCATGATCTTGCCCCGAAGAGATGCCGATTATGGCGCGATTCACGAATCAGTCTCGGTGATGGGCACAAGAGGCATTCCAGATCCGGCAAGCCCGGGCCCTGAAACCGAAGCCGCGCCGGCACAGGGAGAGGCGCGGCAAAGGAGAGGGAAAGTGCGATGAGGCTGATACAGGCAGACACTGGAAGAGAAGCACATGTGGCCGGCCCCGTGGCGGCGACATGGAATGCCCGGCAGGCAGAGCCGTGCGGCGGGCTCGATGTGGAAACCGCCGCCATGCTGCGCGCCTGGCTGGCACCGGACATCGAAGCAGCCGAAAGCTGGGAGGAGCTTTCCGAGCGGCTGGCCCGCAAGGGCTTTCTTGTCGGTTTCATCGACGGCAGGCTGAGCCTGATCGCCGAAGGATCCGGCGTCGTCCTGTGCTCCTTCCGCTTCCTCGGCCACGACTTCGCCGAGCTGCGAAACCGGTTCGGCCGACCCCATGTGCTGGTGCGCGACGGGCGGAAGGCCCTCGGCGTGGTGATGCACTGACGCCACCCCGGACGCCCGATGAAAGGGCAACCTTTTCACGCCCGGGATGGGCGGTGCGGGAATATGTGCAGCTCTCTTGTCTTTCCCGGGGATAGGGAGCTGCCGCAGCCGGCAAGCCAGCCCCTTCTCGTCTGGTCGGGCGTCGAAGCGGAAAGAACACGACCGGAACCACGGTCAGGATCGGCCGGCGGGACACATTACCGCCAACGTCCCAGACGGGAAGCGCACACCTCCGACAGGCACTCAGCCCGCCTCCATCAGCCCCTGAGCGCGGACCTCGGCGAGCGTGTCGTCGAGTGTCCGGCGGGCAAGGGCGATCATGAGGTCGATCTCCTCGCGCGAGAGGATGAGCGGCGGCGAGATCACGAGACTGTCGCCGATATGGCGCATGACGATGCCGTTTGCGATCGCCTTCTCGCGACCGATCAGCCCGACAGTGCCTGTGGGCGCGGCGAAGGACGCACGGCGAGCCTTGTCGGGGGTGAGCTGCACCGCCGCCATGAAGCCGCGGATCCGCACCTCGCCGACAAGCGGATGATCCATGAGTTCCCGCCAGCGTTCGGCCAGATAGGGGCCGGTTTCCTCCCGCACCCGGTCGATGATGCCCTCCTCCTCGAGAATGCGCAGATTTTCGAGCGCCACGGCGGCACTCACCGGATGCCCCGAATAGGTATAGCCGTGAAAGAATTCCTCGTCGGCGATGGTTTCTGCGATCTCGCGCGAGACGATCGACCCGCCGATCGGCGCATAGCCCGAGCTCAGCCCCTTGGCGATGGTCATGATGTCGGGAGCGATGCCGAAGCTCTCGGACCCCCACCAGCGCCCCGTGCGGCCGAAGCCGGTGATGACCTCGTCGGCGATCAGGAGAATGCCATATCTGCGGCAGATGCGCTGGATCTCGGGCCAGTAGCTTTCGGGCGGCACGATCACCGCTCCGGCTCCCTGGACCGGCTCACCTATGAAGGCGGCGACGTTTTCCGGCCCGAGACGTTCGATCTCGGCCTCGAGTGCCCTCGCGGCCCGCAGACCGAATTCCTCGCGCCCCTCTCCCTCCTCGGCCTCGGCCCACCAGTGGGGCTGCATGATGTGGACGATGTCGGCGATCGGCAACCCGCCCTGCCCGTGCATCGGCGCCATGCCTCCGAGCGAGGCGGCCCCCATGGTCGAGCCATGATAGGCGTTGTGACGCGAGATGATGATGCGCCGCTGCGGCTCTCCCTTGCGCGCCCAGTAATGTCGCACGAGGCGGATGTTGGTATCGTTCGCATCGGAACCACCCGTGGCGAAGAACACGTGATCAAGCCCATCGGGCGCGCGCTGCGCGAGTTTTTCGGCAAGGGCGATCACCGGCGGATGGGCCGACTGGAAGAAGGTGTTGTAATAAGGGAGCTCGCGCATCTGACGCGCCGCCGCATCGGCCAGTTCGTGACGCCCGTAGCCGATATTGACGCACCACAGCCCGGCCATGGCGTCGAGAATGCGGTTGCCCTCCGAGTCGAAGATCCACGCCCCTTCGGCCCGCGTGATCACCCGCACGCCCTTTCCGGCAAGCTCACGATGATGAGTGAAGGGGTGCAGATGATGTGCGGCATCGGCTGCCTGCATGCTCCCGGTGGGCGGATGATTGCGCGCTCCTGTCATCGAAGGCTCCCTTGCTGATCCTCGCCCCTGCCTGTCGGAAATTTGATCAAATTGCAAGCCCGACTTCGCTCCCCGCAGGGCGTCAGATCCCGCCCCAGCCATGGGCGGAGCAGACGAGCTGAATTCCCTGGTCGATATCGGCAGCGACCGCCCGTCGCGCCGCCGGCGCGTCGCCGGCCCGCAGCGCGCGGATTGCGGCCTCGTGCTGATCGACCAGCCGGTCGGTGCCCTGCTTGCCGGCGACGATCCGGTAAAGCGGGGCGAACCGCAGCCACAGCCCATCGACGATCGGCAAGAGAACGGTGGAGTGCGCTGCGCGGTAGATGGTGAAATGGAAGGCGTGGTTGGCACGCATGTAGGCCGGCACATCGCCTTTCTCGATCGCGGCATCGACGGCATCATCCAGCGCCTCGAGCCGCGCGATCAGCGCCTCATCGGCCCGCGCGGCGGCCATTTCTGCCAGATGCGGCTCCAGAGCGCGGCGGGCGATGGCCAGCTCGACCATCCGTGCCCGGTCGATCTCGGGCAGGCGCACCCGCCGGTTGCCGAGCATCTCGAGCGCCCCTTCTGCCACGAGGCGCCGCAACGCCTCGCGCACCGGCGTCATCGAGACGGAAAAGCGCGTGGCCAGAGCCTGGATGGTAACGGCCTCGCCCGGCGCGAAAGCCCCCGTCACGATCATCTCCCGCAAGGCGCGCCAGACGGCCTCGTGCCGCGGCAGGGACGGGCGGGCCGCGCCTTCATCCGCCTCCGGGCCCCTGTCCTGGATCATCGCATTGCCTCGCCCGCTTAGCGTTCTCTCCAAAAAACACTTGCCAGCACCGCCGACTTTGATCAACTTGGAAATGATGCCTCACCAGAAGGCCCGCTGAATTCGGAGGATGGAGAAAGCACGATGAAGAAGACGGCTATCGCATTCGCGGCCGCGCTCGCCGCAAGCGCCGCCCTTGGCACCGCAGCCCTCGCCGGCGGAGAGAAGAGCGAAGTCCATGTCTACAACTGGTCGGACTATATCGGCGAAGGGGTGCTCGAGAAGTTCGAGAAGGCCACGGGCTACAAGGTGATCTATGACACATTCGATTCGAACGAGATCCTCGAGACCAAGCTGCTGACCGGCCATACCGGCTACGATGTCGTCGTGCCCTCGGCGACCTTCCTTGCCCGGCAGATCCAGGCCGGGGTGTTCCAAAAGCTCGACAAGTCGAAGCTGCCCAACCTGAAGTATGTCTGGCCCGAGATCGCCCAGCGCGTTGCGGCCTACGATCCGGGCAACCAGTATTCGGTCAACTACATGTGGGGCACCACCGGCATCGGTTACAACATCGACAAGGTCAAGGAGGTGCTGGGCGATGATGCGCCTGTGGACAGCTGGGCGCTGGTCTTCGACCCGAAATACATGAAGAAGCTCGCCGAATGCGGCGTGCACTTCCTCGACGCGCCCACGGAGATGATCCCGGCCGCGCTCAACTACATCGGCGAGGATCCCGACAGCCACGACCCGGCCGTCATCAGGAAGGCCGAGCCGGTGCTGATGGCGGTGCGTCCCTATGTCCGCAAGTTCCATTCGTCCGAGTACATCAACGCCCTCGCGAATGGCGACATCTGCGTGGCCATCGGCTGGTCGGGTGACGTGCTGCAGGCGAGGGATCGGGCCGACGAGGCCGACAACGGCGTTCACATCGCCTATTCGATCCCGAAGGAAGGGGCGGTGATGTGGTTCGACCAGATGGCGATCCCGGCCGACGCGCCAAACCCCGAAGGGGCGCATGCCTTCATCAACTTCATGCTCGACCCGAAGATCGCCGCCGACAACACCAACTACGTCTGGTATGCCAACGGCGTGAAGGAAAGCCAGAAATACATCGACCCGGAGATCCTGAACGATACCGCGGTCTATCCCGACGAGGCGACGCTGAAGAAGCTCTACGTCACCACACCCTATGACCTGAAGACCCAGCGGCTGGTGACCCGCATCTGGACCCGGATCAAGACCGGGCACTGACCCTCCGGGAGCGGCCCGGCGCCGCTCCCTTCATCGCCCCTGCGCGGGCCTCTTGTCGGGGACGATGTCTCATGGACACGGCCAAGGCTCAAGCATCAGCCAGCGGCGAGACGGCAGCCCTGCCTCCTTGGCAGGACCCGGCGGCAGAGCCGCTGATCCGGCTAGAGAACGTCACCAAGCGCTTCGGCGACTTCACCGCCATCGCCGATCTCTCGCTCGACATCCACGAGGGAGAGTTCTTCGCCCTTCTCGGCCCCTCGGGTTGCGGCAAGACAACGCTCATGCGAATGATCGCCGGCTTCGAGACGCCGAGCGCCGGGCGAATCCTCCTCGGCGGCGAGGATCTCGTCCCGATCCCGCCCAACCGGCGACCGGTCAACATGATGTTCCAGTCCTATGCCCTGTTTCCCCACCTGACCGTGGCCGACAACATTGCCTTCGGCCTCAGGCGCGCCGGGCTGCCCAAGGCCGAGATCGCCGATCGCGTGGCCGAGATGCTGCGGCTGGTGCAGCTCGAGAAGTTCGCGCACCGCCGCCCGCACGAGATCTCGGGCGGTCAGCGCCAGCGCGTGGCGCTTGCGCGGGCGCTTGCCCGCCGGCCGCGCATCCTGCTGCTCGACGAGCCCCTCGCCGCCCTCGACCGCAAGCTCAGAGCCGCGACCCAGTTCGAGCTCGTGGACATCCAGGAGCGGCTCGGCACGACCTTCATCATCGTCACCCATGATCAGGAGGAGGCGATGACCATGGCCACCCGCATCGCGGTTATGGACCACGGGCGGCTGGTGCAGGTTGGCACGCCCGAGGAGATCTATGAACAACCCAATTCGCGCTACGTCGCCGATTTCATCGGCGAGGTGAACCTGATCGAAGGCGTTGTGACCTCTGCCGAGAGGGGGCGCCTCACCATCGAATGGGCCGAGGGCGCCGCGCCCATCCTGACCCGCTCCGACGTGGATGCCCCGGTCGGCACGCGGGTGACCTTCGCCATCCGGCCCGAGAAGATCGCGGTCAGCGCCGAGAGACCCGAAGGCCTGGTCAATGCCTGGCAGGGCCGGATCGAGGATATCGGCTATCTCGGCAATCTCTCGACCTATCACATCACCGGACCGGCCGGGATGCGCTTCAAGGTCCAGAGTCCCAATCGTCGCCGTATCGCCCGGCGCGAATTCAGCTGGGAAGACCGGGTCTGGTTCGCTTTCGACGAAACCGCCGGCCTGGTGCTGACCCGATGAGCGACACGGCAAGCGGCAGAACGGGCAATCCAGGAGAGCGGCTCCGGCGCGCCCTGCTCATCGCCGTGCCCTATCTCTGGCTCGGGCTCTTCTTCCTCGCCCCCTTCGTCATCGTCCTCAAGATCTCGCTCTCCGACAGCGTTCTCGCCATCCCGCCCTACACGCCCACGCTCGACCTTTCCCGCGGCTGGGAGGGCGTCGTGGCGATGTTCCGCGCCTTCGATCTCGAGAACTATGTCTGGCTGACCGAGGACGATCTCTACTGGCGGGCCTATCTCTCCTCGCTCCAGATCGCCGCACTCTCCACCCTTCTGACCCTGCTTGCAGGCTATCCGATCGCCTATGCGATGAGCAGGGCGCCCGAGCGCTGGCGACCGATCCTCCTGATGCTGGTGATCCTGCCTTTCTGGACCTCCTTCCTGATCCGCGTCTATGCATGGATGGGGATCCTCGGCCAGAACGGCTTTCTCAACCAGCTGCTGATGGGGCTCGGGCTGATCGATTCGCCGCTGGTGATCCTCGGCACGCCCGTCGCGGTCTATATCGGCATCGTCTATGCCTATCTGCCCTTCATGGTGCTGCCGATCTTCTCCAGCCTCGACCGGCTCGACCGTTCGCTGATCGAGGCGGCGCTCGATCTGGGATGCTCGCGCCTTCAGGCCTTCTGGCTGGTTACCTGGCCGCTCTCGCGCCCCGGCATCATCGCCGGTTGCCTTCTCGTGTTCATTCCGGCGGTAGGCGAGTTCGTCATCCCCTCGCTCCTCGGCGGCTCGCGCACACTGATGATCGGCAAGGTGCTGTGGGACGAGTTCTTCGCCAATCGCGACTGGCCGCTGGCTTCCGCCGTGGCGGTGGTGCTGCTCCTGATCCTGGTGCTGCCGATCCTCCTCTTCCAGCGCCATGCCGAGCGCCAGCAACGGAGGGCCGACGAATGAAGCTCTCGCGTTTCAACATCGTCTCGCTCACTCTCGGCTTCGCCTTCCTCTACCTGCCGATCCTGGTGCTGGTGATCTATTCCTTCAACGCCTCGAAGCTGGTGACGGTCTGGGCCGGCTTCTCGACCCGCTGGTATGTCAAGCTGTTCCATGACGAGGCCTTCCTTCAGGCGGCTCTCGTCACCCTCAAGGTCGCGCTCGCATCGGCCAGCATCGCAACCGTGCTCGGCACGATGGCGGCCTGGGTGCTGGTGCACATCAGCCGCTTTCCGGGGCGGACGCTGTTCTCGGGGATGATCTTCGCCCCCCTCGTGATCCCCGACGTCATCCTCGGCCTGTCGCTGCTTCTCCTCTTCATTGCCATGAATGTCGACCGGGGCGTGACGACGATCATCATTGCCCATGCCACCTTCTCGATGTGCTATGTGGCGGTAGTGGTTTCCTCGCGTCTCATCACCTTCGACCGGGCGCTCGAGGAAGCAGCGCTCGACCTTGGCGCCACGCCCTTTCAGGCCTTTTCCCTCGTCACCTTGCCGGTGATCGCTCCGGCGGTGGTGTCGGGCTGGCTGCTCTCCTTCACCCTGTCGCTCGACGATCTGGTGATCGCCTCCTTCGTGTCGGGGCCGGCGGCGACCACCCTGCCGATGCGGGTATTCTCGCAGATCCGCCTCGGCGTGAGCCCCGAAATCAACGCCCTTTCGACCATCCTCATCACCCTGGTGACGATCGGCGTCATCACCACCTCGATCTTCTCGAAACGCTCTGCCCTAGCCCGCACGGACGAGACCGGAGGCTGAGGGCGGAGGACGACTTCAGATATCGAGCGCTCCGCCCCCGCGCAGGATCGCCCGGGCTTCGGCGGTGAAGTCGTCGCGATCGGCGACATGTCGCGCCCCTTCATGGAGAATGAAGGGCGGCAGAAGGCGGAAGGGGGTGCGCAGATCCTTGCGGCCGAGAAGGATGAAACGCTCCGCCGGCCGACCGGCCCGCCCGACCAGCGGCAGCACCCGCACCGCGCCGAGCCGCGTGCCGAGCGCCGCCAGCACATCGGGCAGCCGTTCGGTGCGCTGGATGAGTACCAGGTGCCCGCCGGAGCGCAGGCGCCGAAGCATGGTATCGATCCACACCGCAAGCGGCGTCGCCTCGCGCCGCCCCAGCTCCCTGTCGTCCCGCACCGCCGGCGCCCCCCCTCCTGCGGGGAACCAGGGCGGGTTCGCCATCACATGATCGAACTGGCGCTGCCTCACACTCTCGGGCAGATCGGCCACATCTCCTTCGACCACCTCGAGCGGCAGATCGTTGAGCGCCGCGTTTCGCCGCGCCAGCGCCGCATAGTCCGGTTGCAGCTCGACACCGGTCACCCGCGCCCCCGGCACCCGCCGCATGAGACACAGCGCCGCCGTGCCGACGCCACATCCGAGCTCGAGCACGCTGTCCCCCGGCCGCGCCGGCACGGCGGCGGCAAGAAGGAGCGGATCCGTGGTCGCCCGATAGCCCCTCCGCGGCTGCAGCAGCGTCACCCGTCCGCCGAGAAGACAGTCCCGCGTCAACCCCTCCTCACTGCGCGCGGGCCTGCTCATCCGGCGCCCTCCACGGTCTCGAGACCGTTTTCGGTCAGTATTTCCCGCGCCCGCGCCGCATCCCGGTCGGGCACGGCCAGCCGACGCGGCAGGATGCCGATCGATCCTTCGAGGCTGCTCATGTGGACGTCGAGCACGAAGAAGGCTATACCCTCGCCATCAAGCAGAGCCTGGGCAAAGGCCAGCGCGGCCGGATCGTTCGTCTGCATCACGATCTTCATGCCCTATCCATGGGCGGCCGCGTCCACCTTGTCGAGAGGAGAGCGCCAGTGAACCGTCAAGACTTGGTGACCTCGCCGGTCGATGCCCTGCGTAATCTCCTTTCCGAGGACATGGAGGCGGTCAACCGGCTGATCCGCGCCCGCATGTCGTCGGAGCACGCACCGCGGATCCCGGAGATCTCGGCGCATCTGATCGAGGCAGGCGGCAAGCGGCTCAGGCCGCTGCTCACTCTCGCCGCCGCCCGCATGTGCGGCTATGAGGGCGAGAACCATATCCGGCTTGCCGCAACCGTCGAATTCATCCACACGGCCACGCTCCTGCATGACGACGTTGTGGACGAGAGCGACCGGCGCCGTGGCCGACCCACCGCCAATCTCCTGTGGGACAACAAGTCGTCGGTGCTGGTGGGGGACTATCTCTTCGCCCGCTCCTTCCAGCTGATGGTCGAGACCGGCTCGCTGCGCGTGCTCGACATCCTCGCCGATGCCGCCGCGACCATCGCCGAGGGCGAAGTGCTGCAGCTCACCGTCGCGCGGAATCTCGCGACCGACGAGAACACCTATCTTCAGGTCATCCGCGGCAAGACGGCGGCGCTCTTTGCCGCCGCCACCGAGGTCGGCGGCGTGATCGCCGGACGGCCCGAACAAGAGATTGCCGCTCTCCGGGCCTATGGTGACGCCCTCGGCATCGCTTTCCAGATCGTCGATGACCTGCTTGATTATGGCGGCGCGTCCGGCACCCTCGGCAAGAATGTCGGCGACGATTTCCGCGAACGCAAGATCACCTTGCCGCTGATCAAGGCCCTAGCCGCCGCCGACGAAACCGAACGCGGCTTCTGGCAGCGAACGATCGAGAAGGGACGGCAGGAGGAGGGCGACCTCGAGGAGGCCCTCGCACTCCTGAACCGTCACGGCGCCCTCGAAGCCACGCGCGCGGCCGCTCTCGACTGGAGCACCCGGGCGCGCGACGCCCTTGCCGCCCTGCCGCCCCATCCGATCCGGGATCATCTGGCGGGAGTCGCCGATTTCGTCGTCGCCCGGGTGAGCTGACCGGCGCGTTGGTGCCGCGCTTCCTTCAGCCTTCCAGTGTGTGCGTTGCCACCACCCACCAGCCGGGACAGGCGGCCCGGATCATCTCGGCGGCTCTCTGTGCGGCCCGGGCGTCGGCATGGATGGCGAAGACCGTCCCTCCCGACCCGGACATCCGCACCAGAAGCGGCGCGCCGCAGCCCTCGAGCGCGGCGGCCACGGCCCCGATTTCGGGGAAGGCCGCCCTGGCAGCGGGTTCGAGGTCGTTTCGGGTGCGGGAGAGCCAGTCGAACCAGATCTCACGTCGCGGCTCCTGCGGCAGCGGCGGCAGCGGCGGGTTGTCGGCCCGCGCGAGACGGCGGAAGACCGCCCCTGTCGGCACCGGGCGACGCGGATTGACGAGGACGAGATCGAACCGCGGCAATGGCGCCGGCGTCAGCCTCTCGCCCACCCCCCTCATCCGCCAGGGGCGCGGCGTCAGGCAGACGGGCACATCGGCCCCGAGCGGCAGAAGCGCCTCGGCCGGAGGCAACGGCGTGTTCCAGAGGCGGGAGAGGGCGCGGATGACGGCGGCGGCATCGCTCGATCCGCCGCCGATCCCGGCCGCGACCGGCAGGCGCTTCTCGAGGCGGATACGCGCTCCCTTGCGTCCGACAAGGCGCCCGTAATGCATCGCGGCCCGGAGGGCGATATTGTCCCTCCCCGCCGGCACCGCTCCTTCGGGTGTGACCACGAGGGAAAATGCTTCCGCCGCCCTCACCTCGATCAGATCGGCCACTGCGGCCGGTGCCACGAGGCTGTCGAGCTCGTGATAACCGTTCTCCCGCCGGGCGGTGACATGAAGCGCGAGGTTGATCTTCGCCGGCGCCTGCTCGACCACGTGCCCGCCTTCAGCCACCGGAATTCCGTTCCCCTTTTCTGCCGGTGGCATGTCTGGCATCACTCCCCTGCCCGGCCGCACTCCTTTCCGCCTTGCGGATGGCGGCCTCGATTTCGGCGGGGCTCATGGCCCGGACGGCATCGAGCCCCTTATCGATCTTGAGGCGGATCCGCGCGGCTGCCTCGGGTTCGGGCTCGAGCGACAATGCCCGGCGCCACTGCACCCGCGCTTCCCAGCGCCGACCCGCATCCCAGTAGACATCCCCCAGATGGTCCGAAATCACCGGATCGAAGGGCACGAGCTGAATGGCCCGCTCCATCTGCTTCACCGCCTCATCGAGCCGGCCGGTGAGATAGAGCCCCCAACCAAGGGAGTCGGCGATGTAGCCGTCATTCGGCCGCTTCTTCGCCGCCCGGCGGATCATGTCGAGGGCTTCGGCATACCGGGCCTTCTCCTGCCGATCCAGCAGGGAATAGCCATAATAGTTGAGCACGGCGGGCTGGTCCGGGTTGAGGGCAAGGGCCTGCCTGAAATCGGCCTCGGCCTTCTTCCAGGCGCCGGTGCGCTCCTCGGTGATGCCACGGGCATAGAAAAGCGTCCAGTGCCGCGGCTCGGGTTTCGCAATGAGGGCGATCGCCCTGTCATAGGCGCGCCGTGCCTCTTCGAAACGCTCGGCCCGACGCAGAACGTCCCCCTTGCTCCACCAGCCGGGAAGATCGTCGGGCATCTTCTCGAGAAGGGTATCGAGCGTGGCAACCGCTTCATCCACCTGCCCCGCATCGCTCAGGATCGATGCCTTGAGGCGCATCGCCTCTTCGTATTCGGCCGCATCTTCCGGCACCTTGCCGAGGGCGGCGAGGGCCAGTCTCGCCTGTCCGATGTTCGACAGGATCCGCGCCACGGCGAGATGGGTGCGGGCATCTTCGGGTCGCAGATATTCGGCAAGTCGGGCATAGAGCAGGGCAGCGCGCTCATTGCCGCTCCGGTTCTCGAGCAGGCGGGCCAGGAGCAGCTGGGCCTCGGCCAGCCCGTCCTTCGCCGAGGCGATGATGTCGAAGGACAGATCCTTCCGGGAGGAAAGGGCGTCGACGAGCGCAGCAATCCGGGGAGACGGCGCATCGGCCTGCGCATCTCGCGCCAGCTTCAGCGCTTCCTCCTCGCGTCCGGCGGCGGCGAGAATCTCGATGCGCGCGGGCAGGAACCAGCTGCCTCCCGATCGCAGTGCCTTCGATTCATCGAAGACCCTGGCAGCCGCTTCGAAATCACCCGCAAGGGCAAGGGCCAGCGCCCGCTGATAATCGGCCAGTGCCCCGAGTTCCTTCGACTCGCCGGCAAAGACCTCGAGCCCTTCGCGCATGCGCCCTTCGCCGACAAGAAGCCAGCCTTCGACCAGCCTTTCGAAGCCACGTCTCTCACCCTCGAGCTTGCGAAGCGTGGCAAGGGCCTTGGCGAAGCGCCCCCTTTTCACCTGATCTGTGACGATCACGAGTGAGGCGACCGGATTGGCCGGGTCGAGGGCTTCGAGCCTGAGCGCCAGCGCGCGCGCCATGGCCATGTTGCCGGCCCCCACGGCAGAGATCAGCCCGTTGCGAACAAGGTCGGCATTGTCGGGATCGGCCGCGATGGTTTCGGAAAAGAGCGATGCCGCCTTGGCGAAATCGCCTGCATCGAGGGCAGCCCGCGCCGCAAGATAGGCACCGGCAGGAAATTGCTCCGCGCGGACGGAGGGGGCAAATGCCACCGCCAGCACCACGACCGCTCCTGCACATGCCGCCTTGAGCCGTTTCGTCACCATCCTGTTTCTCCCCGGCATCCCGCCGCCCGTCTTCATCCCCTGTCGGAAGGGCAGATCGAAGCTATCCTCCCCCTGCGCCGAAGACAATGCGGCCAAGTCACGGCCTTCCATGACGGCGCGGATGCCCGAGGCCGGAGCGGTGCCGCCTTGCCACTCGAGCGCCTGCAGGCCCGCCTTGGCGAGGCGGGAGGATACGGCGCGCGATGCGAGGGTGAGAAGTCCCTGTTCCGTTGCGCAGAATGAACGCCCCTGCCCGGACAAGCGGGCGGTATCTCGTGCGCAAGCGTGAAGGCGGGGGATCGCTCAGCGGAGCGTGCAGGGATCGCCCTCGCGGCGGCCGGCACACCTCCGCCGATCCCGCGCCTCACATGAGCATTGAGCATCAGGAAGACGGCTCTTGAGGGAAAAGGCGGGCCGTTTTCGGCCAGCCGCGGCCGTGCAACCATGACGGAGTTGCCCCGGGGAACCAGCCCGGAACGCTGCTCTCGCCCGGCGGGCGGGCGGTCAGCGCCCAGCCACAGCGCTTTCCAGTCGGAGCACTTCCCGCTTCAGAGAATGCTCTGCCCCGTCTCGCGCCAGTCGGCGAGGAAGGCGGCGAGCCCCTTGTCGGTCAATGGATGGTCGGCCAGTTTCCGCAGAACCTGGGGCGGGATCGTGGCAATGTCGGCGCCGATGCGAGCAGCCGTCACCACATGGTTCACCGACCGGATGGAGGCGGCGAGGATCTCGGTCGGGAAGTCGTAATTGTCGTAGATCTCGCGAATCTCGGCGATGAGTTCCATCCCGTCGAGATTGATGTCGTCAAGCCGGCCGATGAAGGGCGAAACGAAGGTTGCACCGGCCTTGGCTGCCAGGAGTGCCTGCGCCGCGGAAAAACACAGAGTCACGTTCACCATCTTTCCTTCCGCCGTCAGCACGCGGCAGGCCTTGAGACCGGCCCATGTGAGCGGCACCTTGATGGCGATGTTCGGGGCGATTTCGGCCAGATGCCGCCCTTCGGCGATCATGCCGTCGGCATCAGTCGCCACCACCTCGGCCGAAACCGGCCCATCGATCATGTCGCAGATCTCGCGGGTGACGGTCTTGATGTCCCGCCCCGACTTGCGGATGAGCGACGGATTGGTCGTCACCCCATCGACCATGCCGAGCTCGGCCAGTTCCCGGATCATGTCGACATCGGCAGTATCGACGAAGAATTTCATCTCGGTGCTCCCCTGAATGCCTGAACGCCGGTGCGCCGGGTTGTCTCATGCCTTCTCTCACCACCCCGGCCGGCTGGCAAGAGGGCAGCGCTCTCGAACCGGCAGGAAGTGCACCTTCGGACGGAAGAGCCGGTCTGGTTCCCGTTTCTCGGACTCGAGATGGATGCGCCGCACCGTCGCTCGCACCGCTGGATCCGCGAACCGGCACGGCCGCTCCGGGCAGGGATCGCCGAGAGGCGGCGCGACCGCTCACTCCACCGCCGCAGCCGAGAGGAGCGGCCCGAAGACACGGAAATGGAGCGCTTCGAGGATCACGCCGTTGGTGTTGGCCGTCAGCGCCCGGTTGGGCTCTCCGGTGCGCTCGTATATGCCGGC
>WFPA01000255.1 GCA_015487815.1 Albidovulum sp. | reverse complement strand
GCTTCGGGCGCATCGCCCAGGATTTACAGACAGAACAAGGGAAAAGGCGGAAGCAGAACTGCCCCGCCTTTCTCCATTTCTCCATTGCGGCCCGGTTGATACCCCCGATGCGCGCTGCAAGCGCCCGCCCGGCGGCTCAGCCGATCGCGCCGGCCACCGTGCCGTGGCGACATCTCATCCCGTTTCCTGACAGCCTGCGGCGAACCCGTTCGCGGCCTCAGCTCGCCGTGCCGTTCGAGTGGTTCCCTGACGATCTTTCAGATGTCCGTGCTTTCAGGCGGCCGTGTCCGTCTCCGGCCTCAACTCTCGGTGCCGGGACGGTGAACATGCACCGAACAGGGCGCATGGCGCACGACACGCGCGGCCGTCGAGCCCAGAAGCAGATCGGCGAAGCCGGGCCGATGGGAGCCCATCACCACGCAGTCATAACCGCGCTCCTCGATCTCGTCGAGAATGACGGTGGACGGGTGCCCCTTGCGCACCACCACCTCGCCCGGCAGCCCGCTCTCGACCTTGATCTCCTTGAGCCGGGCCTCGATCTCCTTGCGCACCCCGTCGAGCACATCGCCGGGGATCTCCTGGGCGATGTAGGCAGGGATCTCCTCGATCACGTGCATGAAGGTGTAAACCGTGCCTTCCTGGCCGAGGCAGCGGGCGATGGTGACGAGATCGTGCACCGGCGACCCCTCGGCAAGATCAAGCGGAATGAGAATCTTTTCATACATGGCTGGCCTCCCTGGCATTGTGTCGCCGCTCTCAGGGACCGGCGCTCCCCACGCCGAATGAAGGGGGGAATGGCCGGCATGTCAACCGGGATGTGCCGCAGGCCGGCAGCGGGACTCCACACCCCTTGCCGCCTCACCATCCCCGTGGCATGACTGCCGGGCAAGACGGGATGGAAGGGATGACGGGCCGAATGAAGGTGCAGAGGGCGACGACATCACGGGCGGCGAGGCACAGGACCGGCCACCGGCTGCGCGCGGCGGCCATGCTCGTTCTTGCCATGTGCCTGTCTGCTGCGGAACTTGCCGCTCCCGTCCGGGCCGCCGACCCCGATGCGGCCTCGCCCCTGCCCGCGGCGCGGGAGATCGCCCGTCAGCTGTTCTCGACCCGGCCGGGGCGCACCGATATGCGGATCACGGCCGAGTGGCTCGACGCCGATCTCGCGAAGGGGCTGCGGCTGGCCGGCAGGACCCAGCCCTATTACGGTGCCTTCGCCGCCTCGCCCGATCGAGGCCTCTATGACGAGAGCGCGACCGCCGCGGTCAATTATCACGACCTCGACCATGCCGCCGCCGAAGCCCTCGCGAGCTGCAATGCCCGGCTGAAGAAGGGAGAGCGGCCCTGCGTCATCGTCGCCGAGGTCCTGCCCAAGGGCTTTGCCCGCAAGGCACCGCGGATCACCCTGTCGATGAGCGCCACCAGGGCCTTCCGCAAGAGCTACCTGCGGGCCCGCAAGCACAAGGCCTTCGCCGTCTCCCGCACGAGCGGCGCCTGGGGAATGGGCACGGATGCCCGGAGCGGGGCGCTGGCCGAAGCCCAGGCCCTCGCCGATTGCCGGGCCCATGCGCGCGAGAAATCCGCCTCCCCCGAGGCTGGCAGGGACTGCACCGTGATCACGCGCGACTGAGCCGCCGCCCGCCGCCCGTTGCCATGGCCGGGGGGGGCAGTCTCCAGCCTCCGGCAGGGCGGCCGGAAGACGTCGCTCGGCAGGATGAGCATATCGCCTCTCCCCCGGAACCGCCCGCCTTCTTCGCAGTCCGGTAACGGCCGCGGCGGCGACGATCCGGCGTCTTTCCGCATTCCGGCACCCGCGGCAGGGCATGGCGGCACATGGCGTCTCGAACCGGGCCCGCCCCCCGCCAGCGGAGTGCGCCCCTCCTTCCGGCTCCTTCCGGGCCCGGGTGAACTGCGCCCCTCGGCCCGGAGGTAGCCGTCCGTCTCCCGCGGCCCGGTGACGGCCACGGCGACGACGGCATGCCCCTCAGCCCCGCCGGGTAATCCAGCCGCCGCCCAGAACCCGGGTGCCGTCGCGCTCGTAGAACACGCAGGCCTGCCCGGGCGCGACCCCTTCCTCCGGTTCCAGAAGCTCGACCTCGGCCCGCCGCTCCCCGAGGGGCCGGATGAGGGCCGGGGCCGGCGGCCGCGTCGAACGCACCCGCACCGCCGCCTCCCATTCGGGCCGGTCGGTGAACGCGCCGTCGCCGATCCAGTTGACCTCGGCCACGGGCACGATCCGGGTCCTGAGCGCCGCGCGCGGCCCCACCACCACCTGCCGCTTCTCGGGGTCAAGTCGCACCACATAGAGCGGCTCGGTGGTGCCCGAGAGCCCGAGCCCGCGCCGCTGGCCGACCGTGTAGCGGATCACCCCCTGATGACGGCCGAGCACCCGCCCCTCGAGATCGACGATCTCGCCCGGCTCCGCCGCCCCGGGCCGGAGCTTCTCGATCAGTGCGGCGTAATTGCCGTCGGGCACGAAGCAGATGTCCTGGCTGTCGGGCTTGTCGGCCACCGGCAGGCCGTAGCGGGCCGCGAGCGCGCGCGTCTCCGCCTTCGATTTCAGATGCCCGAGGGGGAAGCGCAGGAAGGCGAGCTGCTCGCGGGTGGTGGTGAAGAGAAAATAGGACTGGTCGCGCCGGGGATCGGCGGCCATGTGAAGCTCCGGCCCGAGCGGCCCCTCGAGGCGGCGGATGTAGTGGCCGGTCGCCATGCAGTCGGCCTCGAGCTCGCGGGCGGTCTCGAGCAGGTCCTGGAACTTGACCCGCTCGTTGCAGCGTATGCAGGGCACCGGCGTCGCCCCGGCGAGATAGCTGTCGGCGAACTCGTCGATCACCGTCTCGCGGAAACGGTTCTCGTAATCGAGCACGTAATGGGGAAAGCCCATCGCCTCGGCGACGCGGCGGGCGTCGTGAATGTCGCGGCCGGCGCAGCAGGCGCCCTTCTTCGCCAGGGCTGCCCCGTGATCGTAGAGCTGCAGCGTGATGCCGACGACGTCATAGCCCTCCTCCTTGAGCATGGCCGCCACGACGGAGCTGTCCACCCCGCCCGACATGGCGACGACGACGCGGGTCTCGGCGGGTGGCTTGGGCAGGCCGAGCGAGTTGAGACGCGGCACGGTGCGCACCGCGGCGGGGCTGTTGGAAGACAGGGTCATGGCAGATTCCCGGAAGATTGTCCGGGCAATATAGGAAAATCGGCGGCATTCTCAAGCCGGGCCTTCACCTCGTGTTAACCGCCGGGCGCGATCCTTGCTGCGGGGGCGCAAGGACGGAAAGGCACATGACCAGGAACGGCAAGAGTGATCCGGGCCGCGAGCTGCCGGAAGGAACCGCGACCCCGTCCACGGACAAGGTGCGCCGGGCAATCGTGGCCCTTGCCGACGGGCGCCGCATCTCGCTGGCGGACCTACCACCGACCGACACGCAACGCTGGGTCGCCAGCCGCAAGGAGCTTGTGGCGATCGCGGTCCATCACGGGCTTCTCACCGCGGAGGAGGCCTGCGCGCGCTACGATCTGTCGCTCGAGGAACTCGAAGGCTGGATCGCGGCATGGATGCGCGATGGCCGCGCCGGGCTCAGGATCTCGGCCCGAAGGCGCCCCGGCGCACGACGCGGGCCGGGAAGGCCCGCCGGCTCGCACCCGCGCCGCGGCCGTGGGCGGGACGGAACATGAGCCGGGCACACCGCCGGACATGGCCGGAAGCGGTCCTGATTCGCGGCGAGGGAGAGGAAAAATGTTGAAAAGTCGGGCCTTTCCGACCACCGACCGGTAGAGCGACGGCTCGGAGACCGCTGCACCGTCAGCGAGCGGCATACATCATCTAGCGGGATGAGGGTCGATGTATGCGAAATGTTGAAGCCGCTCCCGGCCTCACCGTTTCTTGGTCAAAAACAATCGCCAAGGGGCGAGAGAACGCTTGCAAGCCCGACGGATGCAACCGTAAGTTGTTCGTGTCAGCTGGTAAGGTATCCACCCGGGATAACCCCTTGTTAACGAGTTCATGGTCAAATGCAGAAGAAACGCCAACCGCAAGGGGAAGGACATGCGCATCTTGCTCATCGAGGACGACCCGATCACGGCCCGGAACATCGAGCTGGTGCTGCGAAGCGCGAGCCTCAACGTCTATGCGACCGACAATGGCGAGGAGGGGATCGAGCTCGCGCGGCTTTACGATTACGATCTCGTGCTTCTCGACCTCGGACTGCCGGACATGGGCGGGCACGAGGTGCTGAGGCGGCTCAGGATGGCGCGGATCGACACGCCGATCCTCATTCTCTCGGGTGACGACACCCCCGACAGCAAGATCCTCGGCTTCACCTCCGGCGCCGACGACTATCTCACCAAGCCGTTCCACCGCGACGAGCTGATCGCCCGGATCCACGCCATCATCCGCCGCTCGAAGGGTCACGCCGAATCGGTGATCCGCACCGGGCCGCTCGAGGTCGATCTCGATCTCAAGACCGCCCGGGTGCATGGCGAGCCGATCCATCTCACGGGCAAGGAATACCAGATCCTCGAACTCCTTTCCCTGCGCAAGGGCACGACGCTCACCAAGGAAATGTTCCTCAACCATCTTTACGGCGGCATCGACGAACCCGAGCTCAAGATCATTGACGTATTCATCTGCAAGCTGCGCAAGAAGCTCGCCGAGGCCACCGGCGGCGATCATTTCATCGAGACCGTATGGGGCCGCGGTTACGTCCTGCGCGACCCGCCGACCGGCAACGCCCGACGCACGAAGGACCATTCGGCGATCGGCGCCTAGCGGCAGGCGATCGCGGAAGATTCGGCGGCAGCGGGCGAAGATCCCGGGCCGGTTTCATCGGGCGAATTCACGGACGGGCCCACGGGGAGAGGGCTCACGGGGCGGAGCCGCGGATCGGGACCGGGCTTCGGAGAACGGGCGGCACCGGTCGCGTGACCCTCACCGCGGAATGCCGGAGCGCGCATGCACCGGCCGGGAAGCGGCGCGCATCTGCGGGCGGAGGCGCTTCTTTCGGAGACAGGCACACCCGCGGGCCTCGTCCTGCCGGTTGCCGCCAACCGCAATATCGGCATCGGCACGACCGAAATCGGCGATCGTGCGGACCTCTCGGCCCTGCCGTCGGTGCCGGGGCCGGCCGGTGCATGTGCGCTCCGGCATTCCGCGGTGAGGGTCACGCGACCGGTGCCGCCCGTTCTCCGAAGCCCGGTCCCGATCCGCGGCTCCGCCCCGTGAGCCCTCTCCCCGTGGGCCCGTCCGTGAATTCGCCCGATGAAACCGG
>WFPA01000254.1 GCA_015487815.1 Albidovulum sp. | reverse complement strand
GCGGGGGAGGAGGCGTTTGCAACGGCTGCGGCATGGAGCGGCTTTCCTTTCGCGCCATGCTCGGGCTATGAGCAGGCCGAGGGCGGCGGCCCTTCATCGGCACGGGGCCACCAAGGGGCCGTGCGTCGGGCCGCGCGCGCCAGATGCCCGGAGGATGGCCGATGACCCAGCGCTTTCGCATCACCCTTGCCCAGCTCGACCCGACCGTGGGCGACATTGCCGGCAATGCCGACAAGGTCCGGGCCGCCCATGAAGAGGCCCGGGCGGCGGGTGCGGATCTCCTGATCCTGCCGGAGATGTTCCTTGCCGGCTACCAGCCGCGCGATCTCGTGCTGCGGCCGGCCTTCGTTGCCCATGTCGCCCGCGAGATGGCGGCGCTGGCAAGCATCACCCGCAACGGGCCCGCCATCGCCGTCGGCGGCCCCCATGCCGAGGACGGCAGGCTCTACAACGGTTACTGGATCCTCGCCCGCGGCCGGGTGGAGACGGTGGTGCACAAGCACAACCTGCCCAACGAGGAAGTGTTCGACGAATGCCGCTACTTCACCCCGGGGGCGATCTCGGGGCCGGTGCCGGTCGGGCCGGTGCGGGTCGGTTTTCCGATCTGCGAGGACGCCTGGCACCCGGACGTGGCCGAAACGCTCGCCGAGAGCGGTGCGGAGATCCTGATCGTGCCCAACGGCTCGCCCTATCACCGCGGCAAGCAGGATCTGCGCCTTGCCCACATGGTGGCACGGGTGGTCGAGAACCAGATGCCTCTCGTCTATCTCAACATGGTCGGCGCCGAGGATGATCAGGTGTTCGACGGCGCGTCCTTCGCCCTCGACCTGGGCGGGCGGCTGGCGGCTCAGCTGCCGGCCTTCGACGAGGTGATCGCTCATCTCGATTTCGAGGAAACCGCCGAGGGCTGGCGGCCGGTCGAGACGGAGAAGGCGGTGCTGCCCTCTCCGATCGAGATGGATTACCGCGCCATGGTCGAGAGTCTGAGGGGATATTTCCGCAAGACCGGTTTCAGACGGGCGCTCTTGGGCCTTTCGGGCGGGATCGACAGTTCGATGGTGGCGAGCATCGCCGCCGACGCGCTCGGCCCCGAGAATGTCCGCTGCGTGATGCTGCCCTCCCCCTACACCTCGCGCGCCTCGCTCGAGGACGCGGCGGCGGTGGCGGGGGCTCTCGGCTGCCGGCTCGATGAAGTGCCGATCACCGGTCCCTTCGCCGCCGTCGAGGAGGCACTGGCGCCGCTCTTTGCCGGCACCGAACCGGACGTGACCGAGGAGAACATCCAGGCCCGGCTGCGCGGACTGCTTCTCATGGCGATTTCCAACAAGTTCGGCGAGCTGCTGCTGACCACCGGCAACAAGTCGGAACTCGCCGTCGGCTATGCCACGCTCTACGGCGACATGTGCGGCGTCTACAACCCGCTCAAGGATCTCTTCAAGATGCGGGTCTATGCCACCGCGCGCTGGCGCAACGCCCATCACCGGCCATGGATGAAGGGGCCGGCGGGGCGGGTGATCCCCGAGCGGGTGCTCGAGAAGGCGCCCTCGGCCGAGCTGCGCCCCGGCCAGAAGGACGAGGACAGCCTGCCGCCCTACAAGGTGCTGGACGACATTCTCGCCGGGCTGGTCGAGGAGGATGCCGCCGTCGCAGATCTCGTCGCCCGCGGCCATGACATCACGACGGTGAGGCGGGTCGAGAACATGCTCTACAACGCCGAGTTCAAGCGCCATCAGGCCGCTCCCGGCACGCGGCTGACCCGCCGTTCCTTCACCCTCGACTGGCGCTACCCGATCGTCAACCGCTGGCGTGATCCGGGCTGAGGAGCGGCGGCATCGCCCCGAATGCGGGTGCGGGCCGAGCGGTGCGGTTGTCGCGCTGACGCAACGCGCGGGTCCGGGCGGAGGATCGGGGGCCGGCAGGCGGGAGCGCACCGGCGCCGGTCGACCCGGTGGCGGCTGGCCGGTTCCGTGAACAGGCGAGGTGGAAGGTGGGCCGACCGGCCTCGCCGGCAGGGAAGGCTCGGGGCGGATGCAGCCCGCCCGGGCGGTGAATGCGACCCTGTTCGAAAGGCCGTGGTGACCCTGCCGGTGTCGGCATTCGGTGGCGGCGGAAAGGCGTGAAAGAAACGAAGGGCGGTGCGGGAGGTGCCCCTACTCCCACCAGCGGTCGATGGCGGCGATGGCGCTGTCGGAGAAGCCGAAATGGTGGGCGATCTCGTGCACCAGAACATGGGTGACGATCTCGCCGAGGGTGACGTCGCCCCGTTCGGCCCATTCATGCAGGATCGGCAGCCGGTAGAGGCGGACGAGATCGGGTCGGGTCGGCTGGTCGGCCACAGAGCGTTCGGTAAGGGGAATGCCGTCGTAAAGCCCCGTCAGCGCCAAGGGGTCCGCAATGC
>WFPA01000253.1 GCA_015487815.1 Albidovulum sp. | reverse complement strand
TGGTCCCAATGGCCGGGCTTGGCTTGGGGGAGGGTTCGCGGAGCGGGGTTTTCCTTTCGCACTGTGCGACAGGGAGGCAGCCATGAGGCCCGCAACCGCTGCAACTCGTTTTCTCGAAAGCCTGTGGATTCCTGAAGGCCCAAAAGCCGGTCAGTCTGTGAAACTTGCGCCGTTTCAGAAGCGCTTCGTCGGCGGTGCGCTGGCGCCGGATGTGAGCATGGCCGTTATGTCGATTGCCCGGGGTAACGGGAAAACTGCGCTCTCGGCCGGTCTTGCGCTCGGGGCGCTGCTTGGGGTTTGGGATTCTCAGCCACGGCGTGAGGTGGTGATTGCGGCCCGGACACGCGATCAGGGTCGGATTGCTTTCGAGTTTGCGGCCGGCTTTGCGCGGAGCCTGCCCGATGACAGGCAGGCGCAACTGAGATTCCGCCGCAGCCCACGGCTGGAAATCGAGTTTGAGGGTGCAGGTGGGCCGCATTATCTGCGGGTGATTGCGGCTGACGGCAAAAGCGCATTGGGCCTGGCGCCAACCATGGCCCTGATGGACGAACGCGGGCATTGGCCGCTGGACCGGGGTGACGAGCTGGAGCAGGCGCTGCTGAGTGGACTTGGCAAGCGCGGCGGCCGGGCATTGATCATCAGCACGAGCGCCCCGGACGATGCGCACCCGTTCTCACGCTGGATCGACGAGCCGCTGCCGGGTGTCTACGTGCAGGAACACCGGCCGCCGCCGGGCCTGCCGGCCGATGATCTGGCCTCGCTCAAGCTGGCGAATCCGGGCGCCCGGCATGGCATCGGTGCCTCTGTGGAGTGGCTTCAGGCGCAAGCACGGCGAGCCATAGCGCGGGGCGGATCAACGCTCTCCAGTTTTCGACTCCTGAACCGAAACGAAAGGGTAAGTGGCGAGGCACGCGACGTGCTTCTGACGGTGGATCAGTGGCTTGCCTGCGAGGTGTCTGAATTGCCACCGCCGGAGGGTCCGATGGTTATCGGAATCGACCTTGGTGGCAGTGCGAGCATGTCGGCGGCGGCGTTCTACTGGCCCAAAACAGGACGGCTGGAATGTCTCGGCACCTTTCCGCACAAGCCTGGCCTTCTGGAACGAGGGCAAGCGGACGGCGTAGCAGGGCGCTATGTCGAGATGGCCGAGCGTGGCGAGTTGAGCGTTCTGGGCGGGCGGACGGTGCCGGTTGCGCCATGGCTGGGTGAGGTCATGAGCCGCGTCGAAGGCCAGACGGTCTCGGCACTGGTGATGGACCGCTACAAGCAGGCCGAACTTGGCGAGGCAATCCAACAGGCCGGCATTCGCGCACCTCTAGTCTGGCGCGGCATGGGGTTCAAGGACGGCGGCGAGGATTGCGAGAGGTTCCGGCGCCTGGTTTTTGACGGACGCGTGAAGTCAAGACCTTCCCTTCTGCTGCGTTCGGCCTTCGCGGACGCGGTGGTGCTGCGTGATCCGGCGGGAAACATGAAACTGGCCAAGGCGCGCAGCCTGGGCCGGATCGACGCAGTGGCGGCGACGGTGTTGGCGGTATCCGAGGGTATGCGCCGCACGGCACGTTCTGCCCCGAAAGGGAGGGCTCTGCTGTGGGTGTGATCAGGTATGGCCGCTGGGTCTATCGTGACCGGCGCTGGCCGGCGCTCAGGCTGGCCGCCAAGCGGCGCGATGGCTGGAAATGCGTAATATGCGGCGCGCGCTATCGGCTGGAAGTGGACCACATCAAACCGGTTCGCTGCCACCCGGAAAGCGCCTTTTCGCTGGACAATCTGCAAACGCTCTGCGGCCGGTGCCACGGGGCGAAAACTCGGCGCGAAATCGGCCACGCGCCGCTTCCTCCGGAACGCCAGAAATGGCGCCAACTGGTGCGCGATACGCACCTGCCCCCTATCCAGAAAGGATGTGAAACATGCTTGAATCCGTGAAAATCCAGAGCCGCCAGTCGGAAATCCGGCAGACATTGGCAGAACTTGTCGGCAAGGAAACCCCTTCCGAGGACGAAACCCGGCAGATGGAGGAACTTGACCGGGAGTATCGCGCAAACGAGACGCGGTATCGTGCTGCCTTGATTGCCGAGGATGAAGAGCGCCGAAAGGCTGGGGCGGAACTGCAGACACGCTCCGAAACCGAGTGGGCTGATCTGGTAGGCAATTTCGAGCTTCGTCAGGTAGCGCTAGCGCTGGACGAGGGTCGGCAGCTTGACGGGCCCACTGCCGAGGTTGTCCAGGAACTTCGCGCGCATGGCGGCTATCGCGGCCTGCCGGTGCCTTGGGAGGCACTTGAGATTCGCGTTGGTGAAACGGTTGCCGCCGGCACGCCGAACCCGGTTCAGACACGACCGATCATTGACCGTATTTTCGCGCAAGGCGCAGCGGCTCGCATGGGAGCACGGATGGTCAACATCTCCAGTGGCGAAGCCGAGTATCCGGTGACGACGAGCGCGGTCACGGCCGGCTGGGCAGCGACGGAAACCGGCTCGGTTGCCGGACCGACTACCTACGCTACTACCGACCGGCCGCTGAAACCCGATAATACGCTCGGCATCACGATGAAGATTACCCGCAAGACCCTGAAACAGTCCGGTACGGCACTGGAACAGGCGGTGCGCCGCGACGTGAACGGGGCCATTGGTGAGGCGCTTGACACTGCGGTGTTTCTGGGCACGGGTGCGAACGGCGAGCCTGCGGGTGTGGTGGATCAGGCGGCGGCCTATGGGATCACCGAAACAGCTATCGGGGCTGCAGCCTCGTGGGCGGCCTTTCGGGCGGCGGTGGTGCGGTTCATGACTTCAAATGCTGCTGGCTCTCCCGCAGATGTGCGGCTGCTGATCCGGCCCGAAGTCTGGGACACGCTGGAAGGGGCAATCTTCGACGCAGGCAGCGGGATTACCGAGTGGGATCGGCTGACAAAGAACATTCCGGCGCAGAATGTTGCCATGTCTGCAAATGCGCTTGCCGCGCCGGCCGGTGGGCCGCCGGCTACCTCCAAAGCCCTGCTGACCACCAGTGCCGGTGGAGTACCGCCGATTTTCGTTGGCCTCTGGGGCGCGATTGATCTGGTTCGCGACCCATACAGCGATGCAGCATCAGGCGGGCTGCGCCTGACCGGGCTGGTCACAGCTGACGTGACGGTCAGCCGCACCGCTCAACTCGAAGTGCTTACGGGGATCGAGTAATGCTCTGGGGCGGACACAACGGTTCACTGGAGTTGCGCAAGGCCGGGGGTGGCGCTGTTCGGCTCAGGGGAAGATTCCCCTATGGCAAGAAGGCGGTTCTCAGCGACGGAGGCCGGAATGGCGGACGGCCGAGGAAAGAGCAATTCGCGCCGCGCGCCTTTTCCTACAACGTCGAGCGCGAGGACGTGGACATCATGTTCCTTGCCGGTCACCGCTTTGACAAGCCGCTAGCCAGCAGAGCGGCGGGAACGCTGTCTCTCCGTGATACCGATGAGGCGCTGGTGATGGATGCAACGATCACTGAAGAAGTCCAGCAAACCACATGGGCGCGCGACTTTCTCGCCGCCTTCAATGCCGGGCTGGTGGCCGGCCTGTCCCCAGGCTTTCGCCTGCCACCTCAACGCACTGTGCCGAATGCAGAAAAGATAGAGCAGGAGGACCCTGGGGAGGGCAATGCAATCATCCGGACGATCTTCGCGGCACTGCTGTTCGAACTTTCGGCCGTCACGAAACCGGCCTACCCGGAAGCACAGATTGCGGCACGGTCATGGGATGTTGCTCAGCCTCCGCGCAAGCAGCATCCAGCGCTTAGGTGGAGGCTGTGATGGTGGAGATTCTTCGACGCGAAGAGGCGATTCCGGCCAGTTATCCACCTGTGCCCAGCGGGCTTTCTGCGGCTGCGGGAGCGTTGGATTCAGATGCAATCTGGGCGCGGATAGAGAACTACATTGCCCACCGCTGGACGAGTCGCGAAGTGGTCTGGACCGTGCAAGGTCCGGGTGACTGGGTGCCTGATCTGACGCCGCACACGGTGACGGCCACCGAGATTTGGGAAAGTTACGCTTGGGCCGCCGTGACGCTCAGCGCATCGCCTCTGGGAGGTCGTGAATTGCCTTCTGAGGGGCCGTATCGCATTACGGCAAGCGTAGGTGGCGGCGTGGTCCCTGCGGCTGTCAGCGAGGCTTTCCGGCGACTGGCAGAGTATCTGGCCGAAGATGCGGGCCAACGCGGCGCGTCCAGCTGGACACTCGATCTCGGCGAGATTTCCGAAACGATCGAACGCAGTCCGGCTTGGCTTGCCAAGGCGATACAAAACAGCGGTGCGGCGGACCTGCTTCGGCCTTTCAGGAGAATCTGACATGTGGCCATTCAGACGGCGAAAACCCCAGATCGAGCAGCGCGCCAGCGGAGGATTCACATCAGAAATGCTCAGCGCACGGCATGCTTGGCTCTCCGGTCGGCGGGGGTTTGGCGAGTTGACCGCGACTGTGCAGGCCTGTGTTAGCCTTTGGGAGCATGGCTTCGCCTTGGCGGATGTGATCGGCACCGATCTTTTGGATCGGCACAATATGGCGCTACTCGGGCGTTCTCTGGCGGTCAGAGGCGAAGCTGTGTTTCTAATCCGTGAGGACCATCTGCAACCAGCATCAGACTGGGATGTGGCGACGCGCGACGGCCAGCCGCGTGCTTATCGCCTGGACATTCCTGACACGTCAGGTGGGCGTTCTCGAATAGCACTGGCCGCCGAGGTGCTGCATGTTCGGACAGGCATCAGCCCGGAGGCGCCCTGGGTCGGGGTTTCTCCGCTCCGGCGGGCCAGCCTGACGGCGGGCCTGCTGCATGCGCTGGAAGCGGCGCTGGCTGAGATCTACGAGAACGCGCCGTTGGGCTCACAGATCGTGCCCATGCCGGAAATGCCGGGGCAGGACATGGGCGCTCTCGGGCGCGGCTTTCGTGGTCAGCATGGCCGGGTGCTGCTTCGTGAAAGCACGACCGTTTCGGCAGCAGGTGGGCCTGCGCCCCCGCAGGACTGGAAACCGCAGGACGTTTCCCCCGACCTGAGCCGGTCCATGACAGCTGAGACACTCGCAGCGGCGCGTGAGGCGATCCTGACGGCGTTTGGCGCCCTGCCGACGATGTTCAGTCCCTCCGCAGCTGGCCCGGCTATCAGGGAGGGGCAGCGACACTTCGCACAGTGGACCTTGCAGCCAGTGGCAGCGCTCGTCGCCGAGGAAACATCCGCCAAGCTGGGCGTTGATGTGAAAATCGACATATTGCGACCGCTGCAAGCATACGATGTGGGAGGTCGGGCGCGGGCTCTCCGGGGATTTGTCGAAGCCATGGCTACGGCAAAGGGGGCTGGCCTTGAAGGTGCCGAACTCGACCGCGCCCTGCAACTGGTCGGATGGGGAGAGTGACATGGCCAGACGTGATCTTGAAGCGCAGCGCGGTAAGCTGACTCGTGCCCGTTTCGAAGCCCTCGTGAACAGGCTGATACTAATTAGCAGGGAAGCGCATGTCGCCGGTATCACAGCCACAATCATGGGCTTAGAAGGACCGTTAATTCATGCCGTGCGTTCCACACTGTGTCTTTGGGGTTGGCGGTTCCGTACAGCAGATGAACTCGCGCGCGCAGCTATGGCCGAAGCACTGCAACGAGTCCTGGCAAAGCGGCCAAGCTGGAACGAAGGGCAACCGGACTGGGCGATTAGTGAAGGCTTGTTAATCGAAAGAAAAAGGTGTGTACGGTGTCACAAAAAGCTCCCCGATGGTCACAAGAAATACTGTTCTCGACTTTGCGCGAGGTCGGAGTACATGTATCGAACCGCCGTAATGGCGGGAGCCGAGGCGGCAATAATTGGGAGCCGCCAATGGATATGACTGCTCGCTGTGAGGTATGTGGTGCTGCTCTGCCGGAATGCAGTCGAGTCACAAAGAGATATTGCAGCGCCCGGTGTTTCAGACAGTCAGTTTCCGCGCTTGAAAAACAAGCTCGTATCGAGGCCAACATCGGCCGGAAATGCGAAGAATGCGGAGGGCCTATCGATCCGAGGCGGCGAATAGACACCAGATATTGCTCACGGCGATGCATGAGACGGCGGAGAAGCATTGCCCAGATCAAGGCTCGGCGTGAGGCCAAGGCAGGGCGACGTTGCGAAGAATGCGGTAAGCCCTTGGCTGTTACAATGATTTCACGTGCTCGATATTGTAGAGATGCCTGCAAAAAGCGCGCTTGGCGAAGACGTCGGAAGAAATAGCAATATTTCGTATTTTTTTGCCTCGAATACCGAGACCGCCGGCATGTGGAGTTTATTGTAGTGGGAATGCCCCAGCTTATCATTGCCTCATATGATGGCACAATGGACGGCACAATAATATAGATCATTGGGTAATCTTTAATTTTATCAACTGATTATATTCAATAGTGGCGGAGACGAAGGGATTCGAACCCTCGAGACGGTTTCCCGCCTACTCCCTTAGCAGGGGAGCGCCTTCGACCACTCGGCCACGTCTCCGCCGACCCGTTTAGTGATTACCGCCAGTGAAATAAAGGGCATTTTTCATCTCTTCCGCAGTTTGCCGGGAAAATTCCGTTTCGTGCGTTTCGCGGGGCTTCCGTCGGCCACCAGGGCAGGGGCGGATGGCCGGAGGTGGCCCGCTCACATCAGGAAAAGGAGAGCCAGCAGCACCATGCCGCCGATGTCCAGCGCCCCGCTGTCCAGGCCGCCGTCGTCCTCGGGCTGGTCGCCGGATTCGAGAGGATCGTCCAGCGCCCGCTCCACCAGCGGCACCGCCGGAATCGAAGACCAGCTGGCGATTTCCTCGGCCCCCGCTTCCGTCTTGGCAAAGGCCAGGCGGATCACCTCGTATGGGGCGCTCACCGTCAGCTGGAGGGTATCGTCGAGGGTGTTCACCTGCACCTCCGCCGCCTCGCGCACCGGCATGGCGTAGGTCATGGCCTCGGGGGTTTCATCCACCTCCGGGTTGTCGACGATTCCGTAATCGCTCATCCAGTCGGGCTGCAGCTCGGCCCCCAGACGCTCGGCCCAGAGCGAGCCGTACATCTCGCCCAGGCCCTGGATGCTCAGCGTGTAGGTGCCGGTGGCATTCCCTCCGGCGGCGATGAACACCACCAGCTTGTCGTCGTTCTCGAAAACGTAAGGGGTGATCGTGTCATCCGCGCCATCGGCGCTGCCGGCATCGACGAGGTAGGTGTTGTCGACGCTCTCGTAGAGCATCTTCAGCATCTCGCCGCCGACGAAGCGGTGATCTTCACCGTCATTGCCCAGCCAGCTCATCCGCCCCGGGTGCATCACGTCGATGCCGTAGACGCCGCCGGCCTTCATCCCCAGTTCGGTGTAGCGGGCGAAGGTTTCCAGAAGCAGCCCCGGCTGCTCGGCCCCGTAGGCGTTCCGGCTGATCGCATCCTGCCAGTACTGCTCGAACTCGGTGGTGGTGCGCCCATCCAGATCGACATCCGCTGCCGTCAGCCCCGCCTCCACGGAAGAGGGCTCCTGCAGGAAATCTTCCAGCACCATCTGCCGCGTCAGATGAGCCACGTTCCACTCGGAGAGGAACAGCTCGGGGGCCTCGCTGTTCAGCCCGGCCGCTTCCTGTTCCCAGGCATCGATGATCTGTTCGACGGTTCCCAGCCGGTCATCGACCTGCTCGATGGTGGCAGGGAAGCGATGCTGGACGATCAGGTCGGCATTGGCGATGGCATATTCGCTGAGGCCGTCGCGGATGGCGGCGTCGTCCTCCAGGGTGCGCCCGCTCTGGACCGCGATCTCGAGATCTGAATTGCTGGTGTTGACGGCCGGATCAGCCAGGGCATTGGCGATCTCGGTGATCATGATATCGGCGATCGCGGCATAATCGGCCGCCGCGCCCTGCGCGGATGGCTCGGAGAAGGCGCCGTAATACTCGTTGCCGATCTCAAGGATCATCTTCTCGGGCAGCTCTCCATACTTGCCGCCCAGCAGATCCTGCATGAAGCCCCTGACGTCCTCGCGCAGCTCGTCCTCGCGGCCGACGTAGCGCGCCGTGGGCAGCACGACCGAGAAGGCCGCGCCCTTGTCGATGGCAATCTGCATCATGTCGGCGATCGAGGGCTTGCCGGTTTCGGGGTTGTAGAGGCCCTCGTATTCGAAGCCGTAGCGGTCCGTTCTGCTCTCGGCCAGGGCGCCGCCCGGCCAGACGATCAACCCGGTGTCCACGTCATCTATCTGGTCGAGAAAACGGAAGATGTTGCGGTAGGACACATAGCGCACGCCGAGGCTGTCGCCGGAAATCGGATCCTGCGAAACATCGTAAGCCGATGGCCCGGTGGACAGGAAAATGTTTTCCAAGGAACTCCCCCGACTCGAACAGAGGTACCATTACACGGGCCGAAGTTTCCCTCTGCGAAAGCGCGCGGTAAAGGAAATTGTGCAGAAAAAATGGCGTCCGATTGGCGCCAAGGCGGCAGCAAGGCGGGCCTTGCCCGAGGCAAGCCGCGGGCGCGGCGGGATGCATGTTCGTCGGGCCGGGCAGGCAGGCTCATGAACGGCACAAAACATACATTGTTTTTCAATGATTTATGAGCGGAGCGCCCATTCCGGACAGTGCAGCTGGGAAATCGCGCATTGCCACTGCCTTTTTCCTGGCTTCCGGCAGTGGCGCCGACTGGGGGGTGCCGGGCAGGGTTGCCGGTTCGTGGACATTGCCCCCTGCCGCAGCACATTGGCCCCCAGGTCCGGACGATTGCCCGACTCACCCCCGGAAGGGCCGGGGCAGGATCAGGCGTTGAACAGGAAGTGCAGCACGTCGCCATCCTGCACCTCGTAGCTCTTGCCCTCGATGCGCATCCTGCCGGCCTCTCTGGCGCCCTGTTCGCCGCCGCAGGCCACGTAATCCTCGTAGGAAATCGTTTCGGCCCGGATGAAGCCGCGCTCGAAGTCGCCATGGATCACCCCGGCGGCCTGCGGTGCCAGAGTGCCCTTGCGGATCGTCCAGGCCCGGGCCTCCTTGGGGCCGACGGTGAAGAAGGTCTGCAGGCCCAGAAGCTCGTAGCCGGCGCGGATCAGC
>WFPA01000252.1 GCA_015487815.1 Albidovulum sp. | reverse complement strand
TGGCGCGGATCGTCCCCCACCGGCCCCTTGGCGGCCATGTCGTCATATCCTTCGGGTGCGCGGTCATAGAAGCGGGTGAAGGTGCCCTCGAAGGCCAGCTCGACCGTGCCGATCGGCCCGTGGCGCTGCTTGCCGATGATGATTTCGGCCTTGCCATGGACCTGCTCCATGATCTGCTGCCATTTCTGGAAGGCCTCGAAGTCGCTTTCCGAGGGCTTTTCGCGCTCGCGGTAATATTCCTCGCGGAAGACGAACATCACCACGTCGGCATCCTGTTCGATCGAGCCCGATTCGCGCAGATCCGACAGTTGCGGCCGCTTGTCCTCGCGGCTCTCGACCTGGCGCGAAAGCTGGGAGAGGGCGACCACCGGAATGTCGAGCTCCTTGGCGATGGCCTTGAGCCCCTGGGTGATCTCCGAGACTTCCTGCACGCGCCCGTCGGAAGGACGCGAGGAGGAGGGGCGGGCGAGCTGGAGATAGTCGATGAAGAGCACGTCGAGCCCGTGCGTGCGCTTGAGCCGCCGCGCCCGGGCCGCGATCTGGCCGATGGTCAGCGCCGGCGTGTCGTCGATGTAAAGGGGGCTCTTCTCGAGTTCCTGCGCCGCCTTGATGAGGCGGCGGAACTCGTCCTCGTCCATCGTGCCCTTGCGGATCTTGTCGGAGGGCACGCGCGCCGCTTCCGAGAGGATCCGGGCCGCCAGCTGCTCGGACGACATCTCGAGCGAGAAGAAGCCGACCACGCCGCCCGCCACAGTCTTGCGATTGCCGTGCTCGTCGAGCTCGGTGCGGTGGTTGCGGGCGATGTTGAAGGCGATGTTGGTGGCAAGGGCGGTCTTGCCCATCGAGGGGCGGCCGGCGAGGATCAGAAGATCCGACTTGTGCAGCCCGCCGAGCTTGTCGTCGAGGGCACGCAGCCCGGTGGAGATCCCGGCGAGATGGCCGTCGCGCCTGTAGGCGGCATGGGCGACATCGACCGCTTCGCGCAGCGCCTGGGCGAATGAGACGAAACCACGGGCGACATGGCCCTTCTCCGCAAGGGCGTAGAGCTTGCGTTCGGCCTCGGTGATGAGCCCCTCGGCCTCGTCCTCGACCTCGATGCGCCGTGCCTGGTCGGCCAGATCGGTCCCCAGGGCGATGAGTTCGCGCCTGAGCGCCAGATCGCGGATCATCTCGGCATAGTCGCGGGCGGCGAAGACCGAGATCGAGGCGCCGGCAAGGCGGGCGAGATAGGCCGGCCCGCCAAGCTCGGCCAGCCCCGGATCGTCCTCGACGAAGGGCTTGATCGTCACCGGCGAGGCCAGCGCTCCCGACTTGATGCGCTGGTCGATGATCTCGTAGAGCCGGCGATGCACCGGGTCGTAGAAATGCTCGGGCAGGAGGATGTCCTCGATCCGGGCATGAACCTCGTTGTTGACGAGAAGCGCACCGAGAAGGGCCTGCTCCGCTTCGATCGAGTGGGGCACGGGGGCAGCGGCTTCCGTCTCGGCGCCCGGAACGGTGGGCATGTGTGCTTCGCTGTTCATCCGTCTCTCGCCTGTCGTTCACCCGTTTCGGCCGGTGGTCCGCATGACCCGCCGGTCCTGCCTCGCGCCGGCCGCACCCGCTTTCCTGTCGATCGGACCTGCCGGCCCCGGGCACGGCTCGGGGGCCGGCGGCTCGGGTATCGCCAGAAGCCGCGCCGGTCCATCGCCGCGTCGCGTGACGGAGCCCGCATCCGTTTCGGGCGAGACCGGCGCCCCTCTCGGCGCCATCGCCGGAGCGTTCGCCCCGCTGACCGCGGCAAAGCCGTCCGACCGGGTGTGCGCCGCTGCGGGGCGGCTTCCCCGTTATGCCTGCCACGGGGCAGGGGCGCAATCTGGAAAACCTGTGAACAAGCTGTGGACGACCGGCCGCCGGTCAGCCTTCGCCTCCCATCCGTGCCTCCTGCCAGGCGAGGGGATCGGCGAGGAAGCGCTCGACCTCGTCGAGCGTTGCCGCATCGAAACGCCCGTCCTCGCGGGCAGCGGCCAGCACGTCGGCCCATGTGGTCAGCCAGTGGAGCGTGACGCCCGCTTCGGCCAGCCTCTCGCGCGTGCCGGGAAAGATGTCGTAGAAGAAGACCACCGCCGTATGGGCGCAGCTTGCGCCAGTGGCGCGGATCGCCTCGACGAAGGAGAGCTTCGAGCCGCCATCGGTGGTCAGATCCTCGACGAGGAGCACGTTCTGCCCTTCATGCATATCGCCCTCGATGCGGGCGTTGCGGCCGTAGCCCTTGGGCTTCTTGCGCACATAGCTCATCG
>WFPA01000251.1 GCA_015487815.1 Albidovulum sp. | reverse complement strand
GGCGCCCCCCGGGCCGGCAGATCGGCGAAGATACGGTCGAGAAGCGGTGCCAGCGCGGTGGGGGTGATGTCTCCGGCCACGCCGATCACCAGATGATCACGGCTGAGCACCCGCCCGTGGGTCGCCACGAGATCGTCCCGCGTGAGCGCAGCGACACTCTTGCGCGTGCCCTCGGGCGGCCGGGCGAAGGGGTGCCCAGCGAAGAGCCGCTCCATCAGCATCCGCGACGCGATGGCTTCGGGATCCTTGGCGCGGCTGTCGATATAGGCGAGAACCTGGCGGCGCACCCGGTCGATGGCCGACTGGTCGAAACGGGGGCGGGTGAGGGCCAGGCGAAGGAGATCCGCGGCTTCGCCGAGATCCTCGCTCAGCATCTTCGCTGACACGCTGACGGTGGTAAGATCGGCGTCGAAGGAGAAATCGGCACCAAGCCGCTCCACCGCCTCGGCGAAGGCGCGCGAATCCATCTCCCCCGCCCCTTCCTCGAGAAGGCCGGCCATGAACATCGTCTCGCCTTCCTTGCCGGGCCGGTCGAGCGAGGCGCCACCGCGGAAGCGGATCTCGAAGCTGACGAAGGGCAGGGTGTGGTCCTCGACAAGCCAGGCCGTGATGCCGCCGGGGCTCTTCACCTCGGCAATCTCGACTCCGGCCCGCGCCGGCGGGAACGCCGCGAGCGAGAGCAGAAGCCCGAGAAGCGCATTGCGCAGGAACAGGAACAGGAAAGGGGCGGATCGCCCTTCCCGCAACCCGTCGCCGCTCAGAGAAATGTTCATTGCGTGCCTCCCTCGCCCTTCACGGCGGCATCCTTCGCCGAGCCGCCTCCTGCGGCGGGTTCGTCAGCGGATGGCGGCTTCAGCCAGCCGGTGACGGCGCGGCGCCTGTCGAGCGCCGCCGCACCGGCCGCGCGAATCCCGTCGGGGGTGGCGGCAACCAGAAGATCGGGCCAGCGGCGCACATCCTCGACGCTGCGACCGCGCACCAGCGCCGCGCCATATTCCCGGGCCTCGGCCATCATGCTGTCGCGCCCGTAGATGACCGCTGCGCGCACGCTCCGGCGAATGCGGGCCAGATCGTCCGCCCGCACCCCCTCCTTCAGAAAGGCCGCTACTTCCTCGTCGAGTGCCCGTTCCACCTCGGCCAGGGACACGCCGGGCGCCGGCACCGCATAGAGCGTGAAGAGTCCGCCATCGAGCCTGTCCACATCGGCAAAAGCGGCCGCCGAGAGCGCCAGCCTGCGCTCGATGGTCAGCTTGCGCACGAGGCGCGAGGTCTGCCCGCCTCCCAGAAGCTCGGCGAACATCACCAGAGCCGCGGCCTTGCGCTGGTCCTGCACCATCTCGCGGGGCAGGTAATAGGTGCGGATGACATAGGGCCGGGCGACGCGCGGATCCTCCATCACGAGCCGCCGCTCGGCCAGCTGGGGCGGCTCCTGGGGCCGTGCACGCGGCGGCAGATCGGCGCTGGGGGGCAAGGGGCCGTAGTATTTCTCGGCCAGCTGCTTCACCTCGGCCGGATCGACATCGCCGACCACCACCACCACCGCATTGTTGGGCGCGTAATAGGTGCGGTAGAAGCGCAGCGCATCCGCCCGCGTCAGCGCCGCCACCTCGTGGCGCCAGCCGATGACGGGGCGGCCATAGGGATGGTTGAGATATTGCGCCGCCATGCGCTGCTCGCGAAAGAGCGCGCCCGGCGCGCTGTCGGTCCGCTGGCTGCGCTCCTCGAGCACCACCTTCTTCTCGGTGGCGACATCCTCCTCGGTCAGCCGCAGATTGCGCATCCTGTCGGCCTCGAGCTCCATGACGAGAGGCAGGCGGTCGGCGGCAATGCGCTGAAAATAGACGGTATGGTCATGGGTGGTGAAGGCGTTGTCATTGCCTCCTTCCGCTTCCACCAGCCGCGAGAAGGCCCCTTCGGGGAACCGTTCGGTGCCCTTGAACATCAGATGTTCGAAGAGGTGGGCGATGCCCGACTTGCCCGGCGTCTCGTCCGCCGCACCCACCCGATACCAGACCATGTGCACCACCACCGGGGCGCGGTGATTCTCGACCACCACCAGCTCGAGCCCGTTCTTCAGTTTGAAGCGTGTGACATCTCCGGTCGCCGCGCGGGCAACGCCCGAGACGGCAATCAGCAGGAGGAGGACCGCTAGCAGGAGCGCAAGCCCCCCGGGCAAGAGGCCGGGCCTCTCGCCATGCCGCTCTGCCCTGTGCCCGATCGTCGGTGGATGCATCATGTATCTCCCCGCCCCTTTCATTGTCCGTTTGCTAGCGGGATGCATGGAGCGGCGCCAGAGACCGGGTGACCACCTCACCCGATCTTGATGGGAGACGGCACGGCAGGGTCAGTTCGCGGGCTTCGGCGGCGCGGTCGGCGTCCAGATGCCGGCACGGCGCAGGCGCTTCAGCTCCCGCCAGGGATCGAGCGCCATCGGCTCATAGGCCTTGAAATAGACGTTGACGCCGAAGAGCCGCTCAAGCGGCCGCCCGCGATGGGCCTTGCGCCATTCGAGATCCTCGGCAGCGAGCTTCTCGCGAATGGCCGGATCGGTGCCGTAGCGGGCCACGGCCTTCACCAGAGGGGCATCGGCCGCCGGAATGCGGCCCGGGCTGCGGTCGGCCGGGCGGCCGCCAAGCGCGATCTGCGCATCCTCCTCGGGGACGACATCGACGCGGTTGCGCCCGCCGGGCCGGGGGGGTGGCAGTTCTGCGGCGAGCTTGTCGACATTCTCGGGAATCTCGGGCTTCTTGTAGGGCAGGACGGCGAACTCGTCCGGCGTGGCGGAACGCAGGTTCATCAGCCGCGGCTCTCCTTGGGAACACGCCGCGAGCACGGCCATGCCGGCAGCCATGAGCGCAAACCTCGTCATCCGCATCTCTCGCCCCTCCGGGCCCTACCCGGCCCCTCTCTTCTTGTCACCCGTCACGGCCAAAAGCGCAAGCCCCGCCGCACCGAGGAAGATGAACACGTCGGCCGGGTTGAAGGCATAGGGGTTGCGGAATCCGCAGCAGGAGACGTTGAGAAAATCGAGGACGGCCCCGTATTGCAGCCGGTCGACGGCATTGGCGAAGGCGCCGCCGGCCAGAAAGCCCGCGAATACCCGGTCGATCGGCCGTGGCAGGGAACGGGCGGCCCAGATCAGCACGCCGACCCCGACGACCAGGGCCAGCAAGATCAGGACCCAGCGCTGCGCCGCACCTCCGGCACCGAAGAGGCCGAAATTGATCCCCCTGTTCCATCCGATGTGAAAGGCGAGCCAGGGCGGCCACACCTCCACCCGCCCGACATGGGCAAGGTCGTAGCGCGTCAGAACCCACCACTTGGCCAACTGGTCGGTGACAAGCGCGAGCAGGGCGGCGAGAAGCGCGATGCGCATCGGCGGGCTCCGCGTCAGTGGCGGAAATGGCGCATGCCGGTGAAGACCATCGCCAGCCCCGCCTCGTTCGCCGCCCGGATGACTTCGTCGTCACGGATCGACCCCCCCGGCTGGATGACGGCGGTGGCCCCGGCCTCGGCGGCCGCCAGAAGACCGTCGGGGAAGGGGAAGAAGGCGTCGGAGGCCACCACCGAACCCACGGTCGGCGGCTCGGCGAGGCCGAGGGCCTCGGCCATGTCCTGTGCCTTGCGCGCGGCGATGCGGGTCGAATCCACCCGGCTCATCTGTCCCGCCCCGATGCCGACGGTGGCCAGCCCCCTCGCATAGACGATGGCGTTCGACTTCACATGCTTGGCCACCTTCCAGGCAAAGAGCATGTCCCTGAGCTCGTCGTCGGTGGGAACGCGATCGGTCACGACCTTCAGATCGCCCTCTCGCACCCGGCCGTTGTCGCGGTCCTGCACCAGCCAGCCGCCCGTCACCTGCCGCCAGGCAAGCCCCGGCGCCAGCGGATCGGGCAGGCCGCCGGTCTCGAGCAGACGGACATTCTTCTTGCGGGCGAAGACCTCCCGTGCCCCCTGCGAGATCTCCGGGGCGATCACAACCTCGGTGAAGATGGCGGCGATCTCCTCGGCGGTTTCCCCGTCGAGTGGCCGGTTGAAGGCGACGATGCCGCCGAAGGCCGACACCCGGTCACAGTCATAGGCCTTCTGCCAGGCTTCGCGCAGGCTCTCGCCACGGGCGACGCCACAGGGATTGGCGTGCTTGACGATGACGCAGGCCGGTCCCTCCTCGGGCGCGAATTCGGCCACGAGCGAGAAGGCGGCGTCGGTGTCGTTGATGTTGTTGTAGCTCAGCTCCTTGCCCTGAAGCTGGCGCGCCGTGGCCACGCCGGGCGCCTCGCTGCCATCGACATAGAAGGCGGCGCGCTGATGGGGGTTCTCGCCGTAGCGCAGCTTCTGGCGCAGCGTGCCGGCCGCCGCCCTCCGCCGGGGCGTCTCGGCGCCGATCTCCGCGGCCATCCAGCCGCTCACCGCCGCATCATAGGCCGCGGTGCGGGCAAATGCCTCCATCGCCATGCGGCGGCGGAAGGCGCCGCACGTGGCCCCGTCATGCCTTGCGAGTTCGCCGAGAAGGGTGTCGTAATCCTCGGGGTCGACGATCACCGTCACATGGGCATGATTCTTGGCCCCGGCACGGATCATCGCCGGCCCGCCGATGTCTATGTTCTCGATGCAGTCGGCCCAGTCACCACCCCGGGCCACGGTTTCCTCGAACGGGTAGAGATTGACGACGAGGAGGTCGATCGGCCGGATGCCGTGTGCTTCCATCGCCGCGACATGCTCCGGGTTGTCGCGCAGCGCGAGAAGACCGCCATGCACCGCCGGGTGCAACGTCTTGACGCGCCCGTCCATCATCTCGGGAAAACCCGTGAGCTCCGAAACGTCCGTCACCGCAAGGCCGGCCTCGCGCAAGGTGCGGGCGGTGCCGCCGGTCGATACCAGTTCGACACCATGCCCGGCCAGCGCCCGCCCGAGCTCCACCAGCCCCGTCTTGTCCGAAACCGACAGGAGCGCCCGCCGGAGCTTCACCAGATCCGTGCTCATCTTTCCTTGTCCATCCGATTGATACCCATGCCGCCCGACACGGCCATGCCTCGCGGCCGACCGCGTTCACGGCCCTCTTTGCGGGTTTTGCGAGGCGGCGGCAAGGGTGTCGATGCCGCGGCGGGCGCGGTGGCCTTCCTCGACGAGCTCGAAGCGCCAGCTGATCTGCGAGGCATGGTCGATCACTTCCCAGCGCAGCTCGATCGCGAGCCGCTCGCGCGGATGAAGCCGGTCAGGCGCGTGATACAGGCTCGTGAGGAGCCCCACCCGCACCGCCGGATCGGACCGCAGGAGCCACAGCCCGCCATCGGGCAGGAGCAGCGAGACGACGGTGCCGGCCATGTCCACCTCGGCGCGGATGCCGGGGGCGAGATGGAACAGCGCCCGGCAGGGGATGGCCGCTCCCGGCGCCTCGGCCAGCGCTTCCTCGAGCCGGATCCGGTCCTCCTCGGAAACCGCTGCCACCGTATCCTCGCCGGCAAGGGCACTGCCGTCGGCGGCAATGTCGAGCCGACGCATGTGCGTGAGCCCGGTCGCGGCACGATAGCCGTCATGAACCGCGAGAAGGCGGACCCCTTCGGCCGTTACCATCTGGCTGAGCTGGGCGCTCATCGTTCCGGGGTCGAAGATGGTCTCATCGGCACCGCCGCGCCCCGGGCGGGTGACGAACCGCCCCCAGGAGCGCCCGCCGATCTCGACGGTGGAGTGAGCGGCCGTCGCCCGGGCCCGGATGGCGGCATCGGGACCGAAGAGATGCCCGGGGCCGGCATTGAGGATGATCGGGTCGAGCCCGTGCACCAGCTCGAAGGCAAGGGCCCCGGCCGCGGCATGGGGCCCCCGGGGCGCGGGGCCTGCATCCATCACGAGCGAGAGCCTGCCGGCATGGGCGTGGGCATAGCCCATGAGGGCCGTCTGCCCCGGCATGGCCCGGCTGCCGGAGGCGACGAGAGCCTGATCGAGCCGTCCCCTCGCGGGCCCGCCCCCGTGAAAACCCGGCAGGGAACCGTCGCGGTGCCGCAGGCCGCGCAGGATGCGGGCGATCTCGTCCACCGCATTGCCCAGCTCGGAAGGCACCGGCCGGTCGGCAGCGGCCAGGGCGCGACCGGCCCAGATGAGGCGGAAGAAGACCTCGAGCAGCTCTTCGGGGTTGCGGCTCGGCACGCCGTGCCCGCGGGTGAGGGCCCGTGCCTCGCTCACGAGCCCCGAAAGCGCTGGGCGGGCGAAACGCTCCATCCCTTCGAGGGCCAGGGCTGCCTGAAGAAGGCCGCTCAGCGCCTCGATGCGTGGCAGCCCCGCAGGCGCCGATTTCCATCGCGCGGCCAGGAAACGGGCGTGATGGCCCAACGCGGCAAAGAAGGCGGCGGATTGCGCGCGCTCGATGCCATGAAGCAGCACGATCGCATGGCTGATCCAGCGCGTGAGGCGCCGCCCGGCGAGCGCCGGCTGCCAGCCCGGCCCGATGCCGCGGCCGAAGCGGGCGATCCACTCGAAGCACCATGCCCGCATCGCCCGGCGCGCCTCGCCGGTACCGAGAGCCGCCAGATCGTCGAGCCAGGCAAGGCCGTGCAGCTCGGCGAGGAAGGACGGCGGCGCGTCAGCGATCTCCCAAGGCGAGCTTTCCGGCGCGACAACAAGCACGCCGCCCATGCGGAAATTGCCCGCGAGAAGCTGCCGCCCGCGCGCCAGAGAACCCGGAGTGAAGGGTTCGGGCATGGTGACGAAGGCCCGCGCCGACGGCCCGAAGAGGGCCAGTCGCGCGGCCAGCCTGTCACCCGCATCCGCCTTCATCCAGCCGATCCGGCGGAAGAAGGGGACACGCGGCGCCCTGCCCGTGTTGCTCATGCCTGCCTCGCGACCATCGTTCTCGTTGCGAGAACTCTAGCCGATCGGCGGGCGCATGTCATCGGCTCCGCTTGCAGATCACTTCCGGCCACGCCAACGCGGCAGGGCGCTTCCTTCGGTCCGCCCCGCAGGCGCCCGAGGCCCTGGCCCTGCATGAAGTGCGGAGGCAAGGACGCACCCTTTCCCCGCCCTCCCTGCGCAGCTTCCTTTCCAGCGCAGAGCGAGTTCCTGTGGCATCAGGAAACCGGTTTCTCGAAGACGGCGATGAAGAACCCGTCCATGCCGCCGCGCTCGGCCCAGTAATCCGGGCGAAGACGGATCCGCCCCGGCGCCGGCGACCAGGCCGGATCGAGACCGAGCGCTTCCAGGTCGAGGGGGACGGGCCGCCAGTCGGGGTGTTCGGCGACAAAGGCATCGGCCCATGCCTCGCCCTCCTCGGGCAGCAGCGAACAGGTGCTGAGCACCAGCCGCCCGCCGGGTGCGACCAGCGACGCGGCGCGGCGGCCGAGACGGCGTTGCAGATCGACGAGTGGAGGTACATCCGCCTCTCCCCGCACGAAGGGCAGGTCGGGGTGCCGGCGGATGGTGCCAGTCGCGGTGCAGGGCGCGTCGAGCAGAACCATGTCGAAGGGCGTCTCCGCCGTGAAATCCAGAGCGTCGGTCGCGACAATCTCTGCCTTCGTTCCGATGCGGGCGAGGTTCTCGGCCAGCCGCGCGAGCCGCCGTTCGGAAATGTCCACCGCCGTGACATCGGCACCGGCAGCCGCGAGCTGCATGGTCTTGCCCCCCGGGGCGGCGCACAGATCGAGCACACGCCTGCCGGCGACATCCCCGGCGAGCCTTGCCGGCAGGGCGGCGGCGGCGTCCTGCACCCACCAGCGGCCGGCATCATAGCCGGGCAGTTCGGTTATGCGGCCCTTTCCGCGGAGCCGGATCGACCCGGTCGGGAGCACGTCACCGCCGAGGATCCGCGCAAGCGCCGCCACGTCCTCGCGCGGATGAGGGGTGATGTCGAGCGGCGCACCCCGCTCATGGGCCGCCTCGATGCGGCGGACGGCGGCGCGACCGAAAGCCTTGCGCACCCTGCCCGAGAGCCAGGGCGGCAGCCGCGTCGGCCCGGCCTTCTCCCAGACGGGCCGTGTCGCGGGCATTTTCCGCATGACGGCGTTGACCAGCCCCGCATAGGGTGCCATGCGCCGCCCGCCGCTGCGGGCGATCTCGACCAGCGCATTGCCGACGCCGTGGGGGGGGCTCCCTTCGGCCAGGATCTCGGTCGCGCCGAGGCGCAGGAGGTTCCTGACCGGGGCGGGCGGCTTCTTGCGCAAGAGCCCGTCGAGCACCGCATCGGCCCGTCCCAGATGGCGCAGGGTGCTGCGGGCAAGACGCAGCGCCTCGGCCCG
>WFPA01000250.1 GCA_015487815.1 Albidovulum sp. | reverse complement strand
CTTCTGGCCGAGACGGCGGGGATCGTCGTCGAGGACATCGACCGCATCGCCGGCGACCCGGTGGCCGAGGAGGCGCTGTTCCACCTCTTCAATGCCGCGGTCGGGGCCGGCACGCCGCTGCTGATGACCTGCCGGCGGCCGCCGGCACGGCTGCCCTTCGCCCTGCCCGATCTCTCGAGCCGGCTCGCCGCCTGCCATCTCGTCACCCTGTCGCCGCCCGACGACGCGCTGCTGGCCGCCGTGCTCATCAAGCTGTTCGCCGAGCGGCAGATCGCGCCGCCGCCGGGGCTCATCCGCTGGCTGCTGCCGCGCATGGAGCGCAGCTTCGCCGCCGCGCGCGCCCTCGTCGCCGAGATCGACCGCATCGCCCTTGCCGAGGGCCGGCCGGTGGGTCGGACCGTCGCCGCCCGGGCTCTGGACAAGCTGAACGCCGCTGCGCCACAATCGGACATGCCCGCCGAGGAGAAGGACCGATGATGGACGCCGCGCCCTGCCCCGCCCCGCCGACCGACGCCCCTGTCGATGCCGACTTCCTCGACGCGCCCCTGCCGCCTCCCGTCTCCCTGCCCGAGGTGACGGCCACTTCATCCCACCGCTTCTTCAACCGTGAACTGAGCTGGCTCGCCTTCAACTGGCGGGTGGTCGAGGAGGCCTGCAACCCCGAGGTGCCGCTTCTCGAACGGGTGCGCTTCCTCTCTATCTCGGCGACCAATCTCGACGAGTTCTACACCGTCCGCGTCGCCGGCCTCAGGGAACTGGCCCGAGCCGGCAACCGCACCCCCTCCCCCGACGGGCTGACTCCGGCCGAGCAGCTCGAGGCGATCGACGCCGAGGCCAAGCGGCTGCAGAAGGCCCAGCAGGCTACCTGGGAGAGACTGCGCGCGGCGCTGGCGGAGGAAGGGATCATCCTCCTGCAGCGCGACAATCTTTCGCCCGAGGACCGGGCCCATCTCGACGAGGTGTTCCTCGACAAGGTCTTCCCCGCCATCACGCCGCTGGCGATCGACCCGGCCCACCCCTTCCCCTTCATTCCCAACGCCGGGCTCTCCCTCGCCCTCGAGCTCGAAGGCCCCGGCGGGCGCAAGCTCGAGGCGCTGGTGCCGATCCCTGCACGGCTCGACCGCTTCATCGAGCTGCCGACCGCCGGTGCCGGCAGGGCGTCCGGGGGGCGGCGGCGCACCCACCGATTCCTCGCACTCGAGGAGCTGCTGCTTCTCAAGGTCGATGCCCTCTTTCCCGGTCACAGGCTCGTGGGCCACTGCATCTTCCGGGTGCTGCGCGACAGCGATCTCGAGATCGAGGAGGAGGCCGAGGATCTCGTGCGCGAATTCGAGGTCGCCCTGAAGCGCCGGCGCCGCGGCGAGGTGATCCGCCTCACCATGTCGAAGGGAGCGCCCGCCAGCCTCCGGCAGATGATCATGGAGGCGCTCGGGGTCGGGGAGGACGAGATCTTCGACATTTCCGGCTTCGTCGGTGTCGCCGATCTCAAGGAGCTGGTGCTCGGCGACCGGCCCGAACTCTTGTGGTCGCCCTTCACCCCGCGCGTGCCCGAACGGGTGCAGGATCATGACGGCGACATGTTCGCCGCCATCGGCCAGAAGGACATGCTGCTGCACCATCCCTACGAGAGCTTCGATCTCGTGGTGCGTTTCCTCGAGCAGGCCGCGCGCGACCCGAACGTCGTCGCCATCAAGCAGACGCTCTACCGCACCTCGCGCGACAGCCCGATCGTGCGGGCGCTGTGCGAGGCGGCGGAGGAAGGCAAGTCGGTCACGGCGCTGATCGAACTCAAGGCCCGTTTCGACGAGGCGGCCAACATCCGCCAGGCGCGGCGGCTCGAGCGCGCCGGCGCCCATGTGGTCTATGGCTTCCTCGATCTCAAGACCCATGCCAAGGTGTCGGTGGTGGTGCGGCGCGAGGGCGGGCGGCTCGTCACCTATTCCCATTTCGGCACCGGCAACTATCACCCCGACACGGCGCGGATCTATACCGATCTGTCGCTCTTCACCCGCGATCCGGCGCTCGGGCGCGACGCGGTGCGGCTGTTCAACTACGTTTCGGGCTATGCCCGGCCCGACCGGCTGGAGAACCTCGCCGTCTCGCCGCTCGATCTGCGTCGGCGGCTCCTGGAGATGATCGAGGCCGAGGCCGAACATGCCCGCGCCGGCCGGCCGGCGGCGATCTGGGCGAAGATGAACGCACTGGTCGACCCGGAAATCATCGACGCCCTCTACCGTGCCTCGGGCGCCGGGGTCGAGATCTCCCTCGTGGTGCGCGGCATCTGCTGCCTGCGCCCCGGCGTGGCGGGGCTCTCGGAGCGCATCCGCGTCAAGTCGATCGTCGGCCGCTTCCTCGAGCATTCGCGCATCGTCTGCTTCGGCGCCGGTCACGGCCTGCCTTCGCCGAAGGCCCGGGTCTTCATCTCCTCGGCCGACTGGATGCAGCGCAATCTCGACCGGCGGGTGGAAACCCTGGTCGAGATCAGAAACGAGACCGTCCACGCCCAGATCCTCGACCAGATCATGGCCGCCAATCTGCGCGACGAAGCCCAGTCCTGGGTGCTCGGGCCCGACGGGCGCTATCTGCGCCATCCGCACCGGGAGGGCGAGGCGCTGTTCTCCTGTCACGACTACTTCCTCAGGACACCGTCGCTTTCGGGGCGTGGCTCGGCCGGCACGCGCGAAGTGCCGCGGCTGATCGTGCCGCGCCGCTCCCGCAGCGGCGGCGCGCAAGCCGGCCAACACACCGCGAAAGGGTGAGATGCCCATCCAGAAAGCCAGGAGAAGAGGGCGATGACGAAGGCTGAAGATCCGACGGCGCAGGATACCGCCACGGCGGAGGTGTCGGTGGCGGAGACGCGGCCGCGGGCCGGCGGCGACGCGACAGGCAGGAGGGCCGCGCCCCCGTCCGTGAGCGAGGCCGCGCCCCCGGAGCCGCACCCGCTGCCGAAGGCGGTCTTCAAGGATCTGCCCTTCGACTACGACCCCAAACGCCGGTCGCTCTCGCGGGTCGGGGTGATCGATGTCGGCTCGAACTCGGTCCGTCTCGTGGTCTTCGACGGTGCCGCCCGTTCCCCGGCCTATTTCTTCAACGAGAAGGTGATGGCGGGGCTCGGCCGGGGCGTGGCCGAGAGCGGGCGTCTCAACCCCGAAGGACGGGAACGGGCCCTGCGGGCCCTGAAGCGATTCGCCCGCCTCGCCGAGGCGATGGGGGCCCCCGTCACCGGTGTCGCGACCGCCGCCGTGCGCGAGGCCGAGGATGGCAGGAAATTCCTGCGGAAGGTGAAGAAGGAAACCGGGCTCAGGATCCGCCTCGCGAGCGGAGAGCAGGAGGCGCGGCTCGCGGCCGAAGGGGTGCTCGTCGGCTGGCCCGACGCGCGCGGCCTCGTATGCGACATCGGCGGCGCCTCGATGGAGCTTGCCGAACTCGGCGGCGGGCGGATCGGCGTCTGTCAGAGCTCGCCCCTCGGGCCGCTCAACCTTGCCACCATCACCGATCCCAAGGCCCGGCGCAAGCATGTGCGGGCGACGCTGAAGATGATGAAGGCACGGCTTGCGGGGGATCACCGGCGCATCTTCCTCGTCGGCGGTTCCTGGCGTGCCATCGCCCGGCTCGACATGCTGCGCCGCGACTACCCGCTCAAGGTGCTGCATGAATACCGCATGGACCCGGCCGAGGCGATCGCCACCGTCCGCTGGACGATCGCGGAGGATCCGAAACGGCTCCGCCAGCTGACGGGCACATCGCTCGACCGGCTTTCCCTCGTGCCCCTTGCCGGCGAGGTGCTCGAGGAGATCGTCTCGATCTTCCGCCCGGAGGAATTCGCCGTCTCGAGCTACGGCATCCGCGAAGGGCTCCTCTACGAGCGGATGCCGGCCGATCTGAGGCGCCGCGACCCGCTGATCGAGGCCTGCAGCTACATGGAATACACCCAGGCCCGCTTTCCCGGTTTCGGCAAGGCGCTCTACCGCTTCCTCAAGCCGGTGTTCAGGATCATCGCGCCGGAGGAGAAGCGCCTCGTCAAGGCCGCCTGCCTGCTGCACGACGTCTCCTGGCGCGCCCACCCGGACTACCGCGCCGAGGTCTGTTTCGAGACCATCACCCGCGCCAATCTCGGCGGGGTCGATCATCCGGGGCGGATCTTCCTCGGCACCGCCCTGCTGCACCGCTACAAGACCTCGCGCAAGGGCACCGGCTTCGACCCGCTCTTCGCCCTGCTCGACGAGAAACGGCTCAGGATCGCCGAGACGCTCGGCAAGGGGATGCGTTTCGGGGCGATGCTCTCGGGCTCGGTGGTCGAACACATGGGCACGCTGTCCTTCAAGCCGACGCGCGGCACGCTCAAGCTCAAGCTGCCGCGGGAGGCGGCCGATCTCATGGGCGAGGTGGTCGAGCAGCGCTTCCGAAGCTTCGCCAAGGCCCTCGGCGTCATCCCGAAGGTGGAATTCCTCGACCGCTGACCCGCCGGCCAGCCGCCGCCCATGATGCGGTCAGGCGCGGCCGCTCCCGCCGATGCGTTGCCCCGGGCGCGGCTTTGGCCTAATCAGGCCGCGACATGCCCATTCGAGCCAAGAGGGACCCGATGCGACTGACCCGCTACTTCCTGCCCGTTCTCAAGGAAAACCCGGCCGAGGCGGCCATCGCCTCCCACCGGCTCATGCTGCGCGCCGGCATGATCCGGCAGGTGTCGGCCGGCATCTATGCCTGGCTTCCCCTCGGCTACAGGGTGCTTCGTCGGCTCGAGGAGATCATTCACGAGGAGCAGCAGCGCGCCGGCCACATCCCGATGCTGATGCCCACCCTCCAGCCGGCGGAGCTGTGGCGCGAATCGGGCCGCTACGACGCCTACGGCCCCGAGATGCTCCGCATCCGCGACCGTCACGAGCGCGACATGCTCTACGGGCCGACCAACGAAGAGCTCATCACCGACATCTTCCGCAAGAATGTCAGCTCCTACAAGGACCTGCCGCTCACCCTCTACCACATCCAGTGGAAGTTCCGCGACGAGATCCGCCCCCGTTTCGGCGTGATGCGCGGCCGGGAATTCCTCATGAAGGACGGCTACAATTTCGACATCGACCGCGACAGCGCCATTCACGCCTACAACCGCCACATGGTGAGCTATATCCGCACCTATGAGCGCATGGGGCTCAAGGCCTTCCCGATGCGGGCCGATACCGGCCCGATCGGCGGCGATCACAGCCATGAATTCCTCGTGCTGGCCGAAACCGGCGAATCGGAAGTGTTCTACGACGCCGCCATTCTCGATCTGAAGCTCGGCGACCGGGCGATCGACTATGACGACCGGGCGGCGGTCGAGGGGATCGTCCGCGAATGGACCACCCCCTATGCCCGCACCGACGAGACCCACGACCCGGCCCGGTTCGAGGCCGAAGTGCCCGCCGAGCGCCGCCGCAGGAGCCGGGCGATCGAGGTCGGACAGATCTTCTATTTCGGCACCAAGTATTCGGAACCGATGAAGGCCCATGTGCTCAACGAGAAGGGCGAGCGCGTCCCCGTCCACATGGGCTCCCACGGCATCGGCGTGAGCCGGCTCGTCGGCGCCATCATCGAGGCGAGCCATGACGAGCGCGGCATCGTCTGGCCCGAAGGGGTGACGCCCTTCCACGCCGGCATCGTCAACCTCAAGCAGGGCGACGCGGCCACCGACGCGGCCGCCGAAGAGATCTACGCCGCCCTGCGCGCCCGCGGACTCGACCCGCTCTATGACGACCGCGACGAGCGCGCCGGCGCCAAGTTCGCGACGATGGATCTCATCGGCCTGCCCTGGCGCATCACCATCGGCCCGCGGGGGCTGGCCAGGGGCAAGGTCGAGCTTACCGAACGGCGCACGGGCGAGAGCGAGGAGCTGAGCCCTGCCGCCGCCGTCGATCGGATCGCGCAGATCTACGCCGGCACGGGCTGAGCGCACCAAGGCGGCATGCGGACGAGGCCGGGCGGAGCGGCAGGACAAGGCGAACGGAAACGGTCCGCGCATGGGGCTCCCGAGGACCGGCGGCGCACCGGAACGAAGGGCGCCGGCGGGCCGGCTGCCGCCGACGACATCGCCCGCGATTGACACCCCCGCCCCTTCGCGAAATGCTCGGGCCATGCAGCCCGTCCTCGTCATCGAAGACATGCCCTCGATGCGCCTCGTCTACGAGCGCATCCTCGAGCGGGCCGGTCATGTGCCGCTCGGGGCGGCCAGCATGGCCGAGGGGCGGAAACTCTTTTCGCGCGAGCGGCCCGGCATCGTGCTTCTCGATCTGATGCTTCCCGACGGGGACGGCATGGAGCTTCTGGGGGAGATGCTGGCCGCGGCGCCCGCGACCCGGGTCATCATCATCACCGCCAACGCCTCGATCCACAAGGCGGTCGAGGCCATCCGCGCCGGCGCCTTCGACTTTCTCGTCAAGCCCTTCGACGAGGCGCGGCTGCTGACGGCGGTCGGGAACGCCGCCCGGGCCCTCGCGCCGCAGTCCCCGACCGACGAACCGGTCTTCGACCGGCATGTCGGCTCTTCCAAGGCGATGGAGGAGGTCGCCCGCCGCATCCGCCGCGCCGCCCCGTCGATGGCGACGGTCTTCATCACCGGCGAGAGTGGCACCGGCAAGGAAATGGCAGCCCGGGCGCTGCACCGCGCCTCGCCCCGGGCGCACGGTCCCTTCGTCGTACTGAACTGCGCCGGCCCCGGCGGGGACGTCCCCGCGCTCGCCCCGCAGCAGGATCCCCGCCTTGCCCTCATCGCCGAGGCCGATGGCGGCACGCTCATGCTCGACGAGATCTGCGAGGCCGACCTTGCCTTCCAGCGACATCTCCTCCAGCTCATTCAGGACGGCGCCCTGCCCGGCCCCGATGGCGGATCGGAGCAGAAGCTCGACATCCGCCTCGTCTGCACCTCCCGCCACGACCCCTACAAGGCGGTCCATACGGGGCGGCTGCTCGAAAACCTGTTCTACCGGCTCCATGTCATTCCCCTGCGGATGCCACCCCTTCGGGAAAGGGGAGACGACGTGGTCGAGATCGCCGAGGTCAAGCTGGCGGAACTCGCCCGCGAGGAAGGCCGGCGCTTCACCCGCATCGACGACGAGGTGAAGGCGCTCTTCCGCTCGCTGCCCTGGCCCGGCAATGTCCGACAGCTCTTCAACGTGCTGCGCAATGTCGTCGTGCTCCATGACGGCGAAAGCGTCACCCGCACCATGCTGCCGGTGGAGATCCTCCATCTCGAGGAGGAGGCCGTGCGGGCCGAAATCGCCGAGGAGGTCGAAAGGGGCGACATGCCGCTTCTGGTGGAGGACCTCGTCGGCCGGCCGCTCGCGGAGATCGAGCGGATCGTGATCGAGACCACCATCGCCCGCGAGGGCGGATCGATTCCGCGGGCCGCCCGCGTGCTCGGCGTCTCTCCCTCCACCATCTACCGCAAGCGCGAGAGCTGGAAGAAGAAGGCGGGCTGAGAGAGCCGCCGCAAGAGAGGCGGCACCGCCAGGAGCATCGGCGGCCGGCCCGGGAGCGGCCGCGCGGGCCAGGGGAGCCGGGGCCCTCCCACCTCGGAGCGAAGATGCACCGGCAGGAGAGCCGACGGCCCGCCCGCCGCGCCCGCATTCAGCCCTTGCGCAGGGGCCGACATGTCCGAGCGCTCCGCCCGAAGATCCGGGCAGAGGGGAAGCGAACGCTTCCCGGCCGCGAAATGCCCTGCCCTTCCTTCACCGGCCTTCCCTTGCGCCCTTCCCTGCCCCTTCCTCCGCCGGCCCTTCCCCCCTTTCGGCTCGGCACACCATGCCCCAATGCCGACCGCCCTCCTGCAACCGAGGCGCCCGGCCTCATGTCGCACACGGCCATTGATCGCGCCGTCAGCGGCGACCGGAAAACCTGCCGCCATCGCTCCGACGGCCCGTGGCTTGACCTTGCCCGCCCGTCGGCGCACCAATCGGCAGGACATTCTCGGGAGAACGCCATGACCGGACGCGACGCACGACCTGTCCCGGCCGCCGATCCTGCCCTCGAGGCGGAGCTTCTGGCGGCGGCCGCCGCCGCCCGCCGCCACGCCCATGCACCCTATTCGGGTTTTGCCGTCGGCGCCGCGCTCAGGGACGAACGCGGTGTCATTCATGCCGGCTGCAATGTCGAGAATGCCTCCTATCCCGAGGGCAGCTGCGCCGAGACCGGCGCCATCGCCGCCATGGTCGCTGCGGGCGGCCGACGCATCACCCATATTCTCGTTCTGGCCGACGCGCCGGCGCCGGTACCGCCCTGCGGCGGCTGTCGCCAGCGGATCGCCGAATTCGCCGGGGCGGACACTGCCGTGCTCCTCGCCGGTCCCGAAGGCGTGCG
>WFPA01000249.1 GCA_015487815.1 Albidovulum sp. | reverse complement strand
GGCGGCGCCGGCTTCGGCATCTGGCAGCGGACAGGGTCTCTGGGAGACGGATGATGAACCTCTTTGCCGACATGCACCACAAGGTGCGCGAGACGCTTCGGGAAATGCAGGCGGCAGGCGAGCTGCCGGCCGGGCTCGATCTGAAGAACGTTGCCGTCGAGCCGCCGCGCGATCCGGCCCATGGCGACATGGCGACCAATGCCGCCATGGTGCTGGCGAGGCCCGCGGGCAAGCGGCCGCGCGAGATCGCCGAGAGCCTCGCCGAACGCCTCGCCGCCGATCCGCGCATCGCCTCGGCCGAGGTGGCGGGGCCGGGCTTTCTCAACCTGCGCCTTGCCCCCGAGGCCTGGCGCGCCCTCGTGCCCGCCGTGCTCGAGACCGGCACCGATTACGGCCGTTCCGACATGGGGGCGGGGCGCAAGGTCAATGTCGAGTTCGTCTCGGCCAACCCCACCGGCCCGCTCCATGTCGGCCATACCCGCGGCGCGGTCTTCGGTGATGCGCTGGCCAACCTGCTCGATTTCGCCGGCTGGCAGGTGACGCGCGAATACTACATCAACGACGGCGGCGCCCAGGTCGATGTGCTCGCCCGCTCGGCCTATCTGCGCTATCTCGAGGCCAACGGCCGCGAGGTCGCCTTTGCCGAGGGCACCTATCCGGGCGACTATCTCATCGGCGTCGGCGAGGCCCTCAAGGAGGAATATGGCGACCGGTTCGTCGATGCGCCCGAGGAGGAATGGCTCGATCTCTTCCGCCGTTTCGCCACCGAGCGGATGATGGAGATGATCCGCGCCGATCTCGCCGCGCTCGGCGTGAAGATGGACGTCTATTTCTCCGAGCGCTCGTTCTATGACAGCGGCCGCATCGAGGAAACGCTCGAGAAGCTGCGGGAGATGGGCCTGGTCTATGAGGGCGTTCTCGAACCGCCCAAGGGCAAGAAGCCCGAGGACTGGGAGCCCCGGGTGCAGACCCTGTTCCGTTCCACCGCCTTCGGCGACGACGTTGACCGACCGCTGAAGAAGTCCGACGGTTCCTGGACCTATTTCGCTCCCGACATCGCCTATCACTACGACAAGATCCTGCGTGGTTATGATGCGCTGATTGACGTGCTCGGCGCCGATCATGGCGGCTATGTCAAGCGGATGAAGGCGGCGGTTGCGGCGCTCTCGGAAGGGAAGGTCGATTTCGACATCAAGCTCGTGCAGCTCGTGCGGCTCTTCAAGGGCGGCCAGCCATTCAAGATGTCGAAGCGGGCCGGCACCTTCATCACCCTGCGCGATGTGATCGACGAGGTCGGCCCCGACGTCGCCCGCTTCGTCATGCTCACCCGCAAGAACGATGCGCCGCTCGACTTCGACTTCGAGAAGGTGCTGGAACAGTCGAAGGACAACCCGGTCTTCTATGTGCAGTATGCCCATGCACGCATCTCCTCAGTCCTGCGCAAGGCACGGGCGGCGGGCATCGACGTGGCCGACGGCACGCTCGGGGCGGCGGATCTTTCGGTGCTCGACGATCCAGCCCAGCTCGAGCTCATGAAGCGCATCGGCGCCTGGCCGCGGACCGTCGAGCTGGCGGCGACCCATCACGAGCCCCATCGCATCGCCTTCTATCTCTACGATCTCGCTTCGGCCTTCCATGCGCTGTGGAACCGCGGCAACGACAACCCGGCGTTGCGCTTCATCGACGAAGGCGACGTGCCCGGCTCCCAGGCCCGCATCGCCCTTGCCCGGGCCACGGGCGTTGTCATTTCGTCAGGACTTGGTATTCTCGGGGTGAAACCGGTCACGGAAATGCGCTGACCGCCACGCCCCTGCGCCGGGCGCGTTCCTGATGCCGAGCCGATGGCAGCGCTGCGCCCGGCGACGCGGCACATGCCGGCCAGGGAGCGGGCGACACCCCGTTACGGGCCGGGGTCTGAACCGGCGGGATCGGCGCGCTAGAGGACCGGATTGCGGGAGAAGAGGGCGAAGCCCCGCCCACAGGGCCGCGGGTCGGCCCGACGGTGCCCCGGCACGGCAGCAGTCGGCCGGGATCGAGCAGAAGAGAGGCAGGCAGATGGTGGCGTCACCCATCCCTGAACCGGGTCTGCGCGACACGCGCGGCGCCCGGGATGATCTATCCGGCGAAAACGGTCTGGGTGCCTTCGGAGCCCTCGCCCGTGCGGCGATGGCGCTGGGTTCGCTCGGCGTGATCCTCGGCGT
>WFPA01000248.1 GCA_015487815.1 Albidovulum sp. | reverse complement strand
TCGGTGATCTCGGCCGCCTCGCGGGTTTCGGGGGCCTCGGCGATCCGCCGGCTGGCGGAAATGGTCGAGGCCATGCTGCGCGACGCCATCCGCGCCTATGTCGAAGGCGATGCGGGCCTCGCCGAGGAGGTGCGCCGGCGCGACGAGGATGTCGATCAGACCTACAATTCGATCTTCCGCGAGTTCCTCACCCACATGATGGAGGATCCGCGCAACATCACCCCCTGCATGCACTATCTCTTCATCCTCAAGAACCTTGAACGGATGGGCGATCATGTCACCGCCATCGCCGAGCAGGCGATCTTCCTCGTCACCGGCGAGATGCCCGAGGAGGAGCGGCCGAAGGCGACCGCGGTCGACCCGGACGCGGCGGCAGCGGATGACTGACGGGACTTGCCTCCCCGGGGCGACGGCGGATGGCGGACAAAAAAGGCGCCCGCATGAACGGGCGCCAGTTGCGGAACGAGGGACAGTGAAGGGAAGCGCAAGTTCCGAATGCGCTTCCGGTTCACATGTAGGATACGCTGCGAAAGGTTAAAGAGAGATGAAGATTTTGTGAACGGGGGGTGAACATTATCGCGCCCCCCGTGCGGATCGCGTCTCGCTGCCGCCGCCGGCGCATCCGCAGGGCCCCGCTTGCGCCCGCTCCCGACCGCTTGCGCCCGCGGCGCTCTCTTCCGCGGCTCTCTTCTGCCAGATGGGGCGGCACGCGCGGTTTTCAACCTCATGAAGGGAGGCAGGTACCGCAGGGGCCGATCTGCCGGCATGTGCAGTCGCGCAGAGGCGCAGGCGGGGCCTGCCTTCCCTCACCTGCCTCACCGGTGCTGCGCACCCGCGCGCAGCGAGCCTCGCCGGTCGCCGCGCCTGTTTCGCCTTCGCACGGCGGCCCGATGCCGCCGCCGGCCGGGCCTCGCCCTGCACCGGCTTCGGCCGGGCCGTCCATCGGGGTTCGAGACGGCCGGCCCCGACCTTTCGCCGCCTCAGCCGACTTCGTCCGCGATCAGCACATCGCCGAACCTGTCGCGCAGATGGCGCTTGAGCACCTTGCCGGTGGCGTTGCGCGGCAAGGGCTCGTCGAGCACGATCACCCGGTCGGGGATCTGCCATTTCGCGACCCGGCCCTCGTAGAGGGCCTTCAGCTCCTCTTCGCTGACACTCTCGCCCTCCTTCGGCACCACGAGGAGCACCGGCCGCTCGTCCCATTTCGGATGCCGGGCGGCAATGGCGGCGGCTTCGAGCACGGCGGGGTGGCCCATGGCGATGTTCTCGAGTTCCACCGAGCTGATCCATTCGCCGCCCGACTTGATCACGTCCTTCGCCCGGTCGCGGATGTCGAGATAGCCGTCGGGGTCGATGGTGGCGACATCGCCGGTGGCGAACCAGCCGTCTTCGGTGAGGGTGGTGCCGGGCTCGGCGCCGAAATACTCCGACAGCACCCAGTGCCCACGCACCTGCAACTCGCCCTGGGTCTTGCCGTCATGGGGAAGGGGCCGGCCCGCATCATCGACGATGCGCATCTCGATGCCGAAGGGCGGGCGCCCCTGGGAGAGGCGCAGCGCATGCTGTTCGGTCTCGGGCAGGGACAGGTGCTTGGCCTTGAGATTGTTGACAGAGCCGAGCGGCGAAAGTTCGGTCATGCCCCAGGCGTGCAGCACCTCGACGCCGTGACGTTCGCGAAAGGCCTCGATCATTGCCGGCGGACAGGCCGAACCGCCGATCACGGTGCGCTTCAGGCTGTCGAGGCGCGAGCCGGTCTTCTCGGCCGCGAGCAGCAGCCCCTGCCAGATGGTCGGCACGCCGAGGGCGAGGGTGACGCCCTCCTCGTCGATCAGCTTCACGAGGCTTTCCCCGTCGAGGAACGGGCCGGGCAGCACCATGCGCGCCCCGGTGAGAGCCGCGGCATAGGGGGTTCCCCAGGCATTGACATGGAAGAGCGGCACCACCGGCAGAACGCTCTCGCGGGCCGATATGCCAAGCGTGTCGGGCAGGGCCGAGGCGAAGGCGTGAATGACGGTCGAACGGTGGGAGTAGAGCACCCCCTTGGGGTTGCCGGTGGTGCCCGAGGTGTAGCAGAGCGAGGAGGCGGCGCGTTCGTCGATCTCGGGCCAGGAGAAGTCGGCCGTCCCCTCCGCAATGAGCTCGTCATAGAACTGCAGATCCGGCATCTCCGTCAGGGCGTCCTCGTCGCGGCTGCCGAGCAGGACGTAATGTTCCACGGTCTCGAGCTTCGGCCTGAGTGCCTTCACGACGGGCAGGAAGGTGCGGTCGAAGAACAGCACCCGGTCGGCAGCGTGGTTGAGCACATAGGCCATCTGCTCGGGAAAGAGCCGCGGGTTGACGGTGTGCAGCACCCGCCCGCCGCCCGAGACGCCGAAATAGCATTCGAGATGGCGGCGATTGTTCCAGGCGATGGTGGCGACCCTGTCGCCGAGGCCGATGCCGCGCCCTTCGAGCGCCGAGGCGAGGCGGCGGGCATTGGCGGCGATGGACGCCCAGTCGGATCGGCTACGGGTGCCGTCGGTCTCGACCGAGACGATTTCGGTATCGCCATGGTGGCGTTCGGCATGGTCGATCAGCGCGCTGATGGTGAGCGGCTGATGCATCATCAGGCCTTCGAGCATCGGTTTCTCCTCCCTGATCCGGCCCCGGCCCGTCGCGGCGGACATGGCAGGGCCTTCCGCTCCATGGTTAGCGCCTGGAACGGGGGAGGTGCAATCGGGCCGTCGCGTCATCTCCGGGAGGCGAGGCGCACACGATCGCCATGTTCGATTCATGCAATCATATGCGCGGAATCAGGCGTGAAGACGCCGTAAATGACTCATTCGTGAAGTTTTGCTCTTGCCGCGACCGCCCGCCATCTGCTTTCGTCTCCGGGGATCCGCGCGGGGTGCGCGCGGATCAGCCGAAGAGATCGGCGAAGCGGCCTTCCGAAAGGGCGACGAGGTCGCCCATCGGGGCTTCGCTCGTGCCGAGGCGCAGCCGGGCCGTCTCTCCTTCACCCTCGAAGGCGCCGACAAGCCTGAGCGAGACACCCTCGCTCTCGCCGGCGGCCAGCAGCATGTGAATGTCGCGCGGATCGACCGCGAGGAGATAGCGGCCCTGGTCCTCGCCGAAATGGAAGGCGATGTCGCCTTCCTCGAGGCTCACGCCGGTGCCGCCGGCGGCCGCCATCTCGAAGGCGGCGAGCGCAAGCCCGCCGTCCGACAGATCGCTGGCCGCAGCGATCAGCGCGCGATGCTTCAGCACGAATTCCCCGTGGCGTCTTTCGGCCTCGAGATCGACTGGCGGCGGCGCCCCTTCCTCGCGACCGAACATCTCGGCCAGGAGCGCCGACTGTCCCAGATGGCTGCCGACGCCGCCGAGAAGCACCGCCAGATCCCCGGGCCGGGCCGCGGCGGGGATGATGGCGTCGAGATCGTCGATCAGACCGACCGCGCCGATGGTCGGGGTCGGCAGGATCGCCTGGCCGTCGGTCTCGTTGTAGAGCGAGACATTGCCCGAGACGATCGGCGTGCCGAGGGCTTCGCAGGCTTCGCCGATGCCGCGGATCGCCAGCACGAACTGGCCCATGATCTCGGGCTTCTCGGGGTTGCCGAAATTGAGATTGTCGGTGGTGGCGAGCGGCCGCGCACCGGCGGCGACGAGGTTGCGGAAGGCCTCGGCCACCGCCTGCTTTCCGCCCTCATAGGGGTCGGCCGCGACATAGCGCGGGGTGACGTCGGCAGTGAAGGCGAGGGCCTTGCGCGTGCCATGGACACGGACGATGCCGGCCCCCTGGCCGGGGCGGCGGATGGTGTCGCCCATCACCTGGCTGTCATACTGTTCGAATACCCAGGCCTTCGAGGCGTAGTTGGGCGAGGCAATAAGCGCCCTGAGCCCCTCGACGGG
>WFPA01000247.1 GCA_015487815.1 Albidovulum sp. | reverse complement strand
TTCCGCAGAACGACAGCGCCTGCGCACCGACCCGGGCCGACGGCGGCCGGCAGGCGGCGCCGCCGGCCGCGCCGGCGCTGACCCTCGGCAAGCAGGGCCCGCGGCGCTGTGTGGCAGGGGGAAATTGCAACTACACCGTTTCGCTGGTGCCCGGGGAGGGGCGCGAGGCGCCGCCACTCGTTCTTTTCGAGGACGAGGCCCGCGGCGTGGCCGGGGCGCGGCTGGTGGTCGGCGGCCGCAAGCAGGGCGTGCGCTGCATCGCCCGCGGCAAGGCGAGCCGGCTCTGCTGGCTGGATGGCACCGCCGCGACCGGGCCGTTGCGCATAGCGGCAACGGTCGCCCTGCCCCGTTCGGCCCGCGGCCGCCTGCGCCAATGCGTGCGCGGCGTGGATCCGGTCACCCTCGAGGGGGCGGCGCTCATCCGCATCGTGCAGGCCCGTCTCGGCCGGCTCGGGCTCTACAAGGGAGCGATCGACGGCGCGGCCGGCCGCGGCACGCGTGCAGCGCTTGCCGCCTATCTTCGCAGGACCGACTTCGATCTGACGCCGCGCGCGGCGCTCGGCGATCGCGCCTTTCTCCGCCATCTCCTCGGTCCGCCTGCCCTTTCGGGCAAGCGGCGATGCGTGACGACGGAGATCCTGCCTCCGCAGACGGCCACCCCCGGCAAGGGCACGCCGCGCAAGGGTGGGGATCATGGCAAGGACAGGGGCTCTGACAAGCCGGCCGACTGCCGCCCACCCCTGATCCCGGACGGCAAGGGCGGATGCCGGCTGATGATCCTGCTGGGCCCCGCCTCCCCCAAAGGGGTCCACTAGTCGCGGGCCTCATTACGCTGCTCATTCGGCCCGTCTCCGAAAAGCTGGGGGTTTGCGAGAACCGAAGCTGGTCGGGAGAGCCGAATGAACATGCATCGGAATGCCTGGCAGGGCCGAAAGGCCTAAAGGCATTGAAAAGGTCGAATGGCATTGAGCCGCCGGCTGCGCAACGGCGAGGAAGCCGGGCAGGAAGTCTTCGCCAACCGGCCCTCGCCCTTCAGGAGCCCGGTATCGCCTCCGCATCGAGAAGCGCGGCGGCCGGATGACCGATCCGCCCCCAGGAGAAGGGGAGAGCGCCCCGTTCTGCCCGGTCGGCCGGAACGAAGTCGATGTGCCAGCTTCCCGCCTCGCGGAAGGCGCGGATCGGGCTGCCGTTGCGCGCAATGACGGAGATGGCGAGGATGGCGAGAAGCAGCCGCCGGGCCTCGGGGCGCGAAAGGTCCTCATCCGCCTCGAGCACGATGTCGTGGCGGTGGCCGAAACGGCTCCCGAGCAGCCGACGCATTTCGTGAACAGGCACCCGCTCATGAACGCACTCCCGCCCCGGGCTGCCGGCCCGCAGCTCCCCTGCCCCGGCCTGCCGGCCGGCAGCCCGGGCGCCTTCCGGTGAAGGGGCCGGAGGGCCCTTCTCCCCTTCCGGCGAATCAGGCCCGACCGCCGATCCGGGCCATGATGCACGCGGGTGAGGGGGCGCCGCGACCGGTCGTTCACGGCGCACCGGCATGGCCGGCCTCTCCCGGCCCCTTCCCGGATCGGACAGGCCTCTTCTCCCTTCCTCGACCGAAACCGGCCCCGCGCCGGGACGGCCGAAGGCGATGCGGTCGAAGGCGAGGCGGCTCGTCAGCGCCTCGAGCGCATCGCGCAGAATCGCCCGTGCCTCCTCCTGCAGGGCCGGATCGGCCGTCTCGAGGAGATCGAGGCTGCCGGCCATGGCCCCGAGAGGGCTTGCAAGGTCGTGACAGAGCCACGAGCCGACCGCGCAGGCCAGTGCCACCGCCTCGGGCAACGCCTCCTCCCCGCCGGCCCCGGACAGGCAGATGCGCTTCTTTCCGGCACTCCCTTCCAACACCTCCGACATCCCTGCTCCTTCTCTGCGGGCCCCTTCTCCGCGACCGGCGCTTGAACCTCGACGTTCTTTGCGTCACTCAGAAGGCATGAGCGACAGGAAAGGCAATGACGGGCCATCGACGCCACCCGATCTGCGACAGCTTGCGCCGCGCAGATGCGACAAGGTCGCGGCCATGCTGGGCGATCCCGCGGCTCGTCTCTCCCTCGGCATGATCGTCCGCGCCCCCCACATGCCCGAATGGGGGCTCGGCCAGATCCAGTCGATCAGCGGCATGCGGGTCACGGTGAACTTCGAACATGCCGGCAAGCGGGTGATGATGCTCGATCACGTCTCCCTCGAACCCGTGGAAGGGAGCTGAGCCCGGCCCGCCGCAGGAGAAACGCCTTCCGACCCACCTGCACGGCCCGGCCGCGCCCCCACGGCACACCATCTCCTGCGCCCATCTGCCGCTTCTCCCCCCTGCGGCTCTTCCGCGTGTCCCGGCCATCCATCTTTTTCCTTCCCGCCCACAGATCCCCATGTCCGGCAGCCGGCGGCGGGAACGAGCATGTTAGTCCGGCGACCTTGCCCGTACGCAGGGCCGCTGACGAAGGCCTTGCACCGGTTGCCGGAGCGCCCCGCACTCTCTCCTTCTCCACCCGTATTCTCTCTTCCATCCGGGCCCAATCGGCATCGGAATGACCTCCCGGCGGATGCCTCCCCGATGAAACCCCGTCGAAACCTCCCGTCTGAGCCCCAATTCCCATCGAAGTCCCACTGACCTCCCGGCCGTGGCCCACCTCGCCACCTCCGGCAATGCCGCCGAGCCCCTCCCTGCCATTCCCCGCCAGAAGCGCACTTCCCCTTCTGCGCCCCCGTCCGCGCAACGGGGCCGGAAGGACAGGCCCCTTCCGCCGCGCATCCGTCCACCGTCGCGCATGCCTGCCCCGCTCCTGCGAATCGCCTTTCTTGACCCGGGATCGATATTGACGGCAAAGTCTTAACCGGAGATTAACGGTGGCGAATTCGCTACCCGGAAGCGGGGATGGGCTCAGGCCGCCATCGGGACACGGGCCGGACAGGGAAGGGCGAGCAGGATGACACAAGGGGAGAAGCCGCGCGAATCGCTCTCCCATCTGACCGTTCGGCTCGCCCGTTCGGAAGAAGACCGCCTGTCGGCGCAAAGGCTGCGCTACCGGGTCTTCGTCGAGGAGCTTGGGGCCGACGGGCCGACGGTCGATCATGCGGCCCGAATCGAGCATGATGCGTTCGACCCCCATGCGGACCATCTCCTTCTCGTCGACAGCCGCCGGCCGGAGGCGACTCTGGACCATGTGGTCGGTGTCTACCGTCTGCTGCCCGGCGAACGGGCTCTTGCCGGCCCCGGTTTCTATTCGGCTGGGGAATACGACCTCACCCCGCTTGTCCGCTCGGGACGCAAGCTGCTCGAACTGGGCCGCTCATGCGTCGATCCCGACTATCGCGGCGGTCCGGCAATGCTCCTGATGTGGAACGCGCTCGCCGATTACGTGCTCGATCGCGGCATCGAGATCCTGTTCGGCGTCGCCAGCTTTCACGGCACCGATGTCGCGGCGCTCGCACAGCCGCTTTCCTGGCTCCACCATCATCACCTGGCTCCGCCCGAGCTGCGCGTGCGCGCTCTCGATAACAGCTATCAGCGCATGGACCTGATCGGCCCCGAGGCGCTCGACGGCCGCGCAGCCAGGGCGGCGATGCCGGCGCTCATCCGCGCCTATCTGCGCCTTGGCGGCACGGTGGGGGAAGGCGCCTGGATCGATCATGCCTTCAACACCACCGATGTCTGCCTGATCGTCGATACCGCCCGCATGTCGGCCCGGCACCGCGCCTTCTACACCCGCGGACGCGAACCCCATCCGCTGACCGAGGGTCGCGCCCCGATCGACGGGGGCAGACCCGAACCCGCCCGGCCGGTGGAGACCGGTCGGGATGAGAACGGCGGGAGCGGCGGGAAACAGGCCCCATGAGCGGCATCACTTGGCATGGCGCGCCGCCTCCCCCGCCTCCGCCGATGGGGCCGGGCGGCGTGCTGCGCGCGGTCGGGCGCGGCATGGCGCTCTTTCTCCTGATCTCGTCCTTCCTTCCGCCGCTCTGGGCGCTCCGGGGGCTCGAGCGACTCACCGGCCGCCGGCTCGGAGCAACCCTGATCCCCCATATCGTCTCGCACCTCGCCCTGCCGATCCTCGGCATCCGCCACGAGGTGCGGGGAAAGCCCGACCGGCGCGCCGGTGCGGTGGTGGCCAATCACGTCTCCTGGCTCGACATCTTCACGCTGAACGCCGCCGACAGGATCGTCTTCGTCGCCAAGGCCGAGGTGGCGCGCTGGCCCTTCATCGGCCTCATGGCCCGCTCGACCGGCGTCGTCTTCATCGAGCGGCGGCGCAGCCAGGCGCACCGTCACCGCAACCTCCTAGCCGAACGGATCGCCCGCGGCGACCGGATCCTGTTCTTTCCCGAAGGAACGAGCTCGGACGGGCTCAGGGTTCTGCCTTTCAGATCAACGCTTTTTTCCGCGTTCTTCGACCAGGGCTTCTCCCGGCCGCCCGCGATCCAGCCGGTAACGGCAATCTACCATGCCCCCCCGGGCAGCGATCCGCGCTTTTATGGCTGGTGGGGCGACATGGGCTTCGGCCCCCATCTCCTTCAGGTGCTGGCGGCGCGCCGGCAGGGCCGGGTCGAGGTGATCTTTCATCCGGCGGTCGAGGTGGCCGACTTTGCCGACCGCAAGGCCCTCGCCGCCCATCTCGAAAGGGTGGTGCAACGACCGATCGAGGAGGCATTCGGCAAAACGGC
>WFPA01000246.1 GCA_015487815.1 Albidovulum sp. | reverse complement strand
GGTGACGGTCAATGCCACGATCGACTTCATGCGCAAGCCGGCGCCGGTGGACCTGGTGGCGCAGGCTCGCCTCCTGAAGCTCGGCCGCGCCCTGTCGGTGTCGGACATGCTGCTCTATTCGGTCGGTCACGATAAGCCGGTGGCCCGGGCTTCGCTGACCTACTCGCTGCCGCCGCGGCGGCTGACGGGGGAGGGGGCCGCGCCGGTCTGAGCGAGGCGGTCCTGCGCGGGTAGGGCGGATGCGTGGCCGGCCCCGTCCGGCTGTGGCGATAGAGCGTGCCATCGGGCCCGCCTGCCCCTCAGGGAATCAGCTTCCCGACATGGGCGGGCAGGGCCATTCGGCGACCGGTTCTGCCGCCTTTCCGGCCGCCGCTCCGTCGTCATGCGGACGGCGCCATCGACGGCAGCCGACGTGCGGGCCGGCCGTTTCTCCGGCGGGCTTTCAACCGGCCGGGGAGCGCGGGGCCGGTCAGCGGGAAGACCGCCGACAGATGGCGCACGGGCCTTGCGCGGATCATCCGCATCCTTGCGGACGCCGCCTTTCGTCGCCCCTGTGCGCGCCGCTCGCGGCGGGCCGTCTTTCTTTGTCCGCCTGCTGCGCTCCTTGCGCGCTTCGGGAGGCGTCTGTTCCGGCGGTGATGCAGCGTGCCATCGGGCCCGCCTGCCCCTCAGGGCATCAGCTTCCTGACATAGGCGGGCAGGGCGAAGGCGGCCTTGTGGACCTCGGGGGTGTAGTAGCGCGTTTCGAGCCCGGCGGCGGCAAAACGGGTGCGCAGCACATCGAGCGGCACCGAGCGGGCCACCCCGTCCGTGCCCCAGCCGAAGGCCATCGGTCCGCCGGCATAGCTCGGAACGGTGGCGAGATAGCAGCATCTGTCGGTGAAGAGCCGCTTGAATGCCCGCATGGTCTGCGTGAGCTCCGCGCCCTGGAGGAAGGGCACTCCGTTCTGGGTGACGATGATGCCTCCCTCCTTCAGGCAGCGCTTGGCATCGGCATAGAAGCTGTCGGTGAAGAGCGCTTCGCCGGGGCCGATCGGGTCGGTCGAATCGACGATGATGACATCGAAGCGCCGGTCGGTCCCGGCCACGAAGCGCGCCCCGTCGTCTATCACCAGATCGAGTCGCGGATCGTCGAAGGCGCCCTGCGAGAGTTGCGGCAGATATTGCCGGGAGAATTCGACGACGGCGGCGTCGATCTCGACCATCGTCACCCGCTCCACCGTGCGGTGACGCAGCACCTCGCGGGCCATGCCGCCGTCGCCACCACCGATGATGAGCACATCGGTTGCCGCGCCATGGGCGAGGATCGGCACATGGCTCATCATCTCGTGATAGATGAACTCGTCGCCCTCTGTGGTCTGGATCACGTCGTCGAGGGTCAGAACCCGGCCGAAGGTCGGGTTTTCGAACACCCGCAGGCGCTGATGACGGGTCTTGCTGTCATAGATCAGCTTTCCGACCCGGAGTGCCTGGCGGAAGTCGTCGTGCAGCGTCTCGACCGCCCAGCCGGGCATGATGGCGAAACCGTCCTCTGCCGGGGTGTCTTCCCGATCTCTTTCCGGGGCGCTTCGCTCCTTCTCATGCGACATGGCGCCGGTCCTCCCTTGCGCTGTCCGCGGCCCGGGCGGCCAGGGCGGCGGTCACGATCTCCTCGCCGCGATGGAGCGTCTTCACGTCCACCCTGTCGGTGGCGAAGACCCGCTTGAGCACCGGGATTGCCGCCTCGGGGCGGGCATCCCCGCACATGAAGACATCGAAGGCGCCATAGCCGATCTCGGGCCATGTGTGAACCGAGATGTGGCTTTCGGCGAGCACGGCCACTCCCGAGATGCCCTGCGGCGTGAACTTGTGGAGATGGATGTGCAGGAGCGTGGCACCCGCGGCGGCGATGATCTCTCGGAAGGCGGTCTCGATGCGGTCGGCGTCGTCGAGCCCCGAACCCTCCGCCACCTCGATGATGAGATGGGTGCCCGCATAGACGCGCCCGTCGCGGCGCACGAAATGGTCGGCCCGCAGCGGGTCGAAGGGGTCGCGGTGGCTGGAAGCGGGCGCAAGCCCGGCGGCCGCGCCGGCATCCGCCCTCCGGTTCGCAGGTGCAGTCGGGTCTTCCGCATGGGCGCCGGTCTCCGGACCGATCCCCAGTTGGAAGAGGTTGGCGTCGTCCATGGCTCAACCCTCCATACCAGCAGATGAATCCAGAGGTTCCTTAGCGCCCCCCCGCGGCGGCGGGGTTGGGATCGGTCCCTCATGTGCGGCGGCCAGATAGGGCCTCGGCGCGGCGGATGCAAGAGGGGCCCGCCAACCGTTGTGCGCGGTGGTCCTTGCGTGGGAAAGAAGGCGAGAAAACTGGGGTAAAATGAAACACCATATATCAACATGCTGAAATCACGGGATTATGGCGCAATATGCTCGAAACTTTTGGCTTGACCCGGCCGACAGAACCGCTAAAGAGCGCAACCGAGGCGGCTTCGGCCGCCACATCTCTTTCGGCACCGGGCCGGGTGATTCCCCGTGCGGGCAATGCCAGCCTCCCGAGCTGGGCAGGGGCGTGCCCGGGCAGCACCTTCATCCGCCCGGTCGCCGGAGAGCCACGCAACCCACATCGCCACAGGGTGACAGGATGAAAACCTACAGCATCAAGCCCGACGAGATCGAGAAGAAATGGGTGGTGATCGACGCCGAAGGTGTCGTTCTCGGCCGTCTTGCCTCGATCATCGCCACCCGGCTGCGCGGCAAGCACAAGCCGGAATTCACGCCCCACATGGACATGGGCGACAATGTCATCGTCATCAATGCCGACAAGGTCCAGCTGACCGGCCGCAAGCGCGACGAGAAGGTCTATTACTGGCACACCGGCTATCCGGGCGGCATCAAGAGCCGCACCGCCCGCCAGATTCTCGAGGGCAAGAACCCCGAGCGGCTGGTCTATCTCGCCGTCAAGCGCATGCTGCCGGGCGGGCCGCTCTCGCGCAAGCAGCTGACGAACCTGCGCATCTATGCCGGGCCCGAGCATCCCCACGAGGCCCAGAAGCCCGAAGTGCTGGATGTGAAGTCGATGAACCGCAAGAATACCCGGAGCGCGTGAGATGAGCGACGAAATCAGGACACTCGACGATCTTCAGGCCGCCATGGGCGGCGAAGCCGGGGCCGCCGCGAGCGAGACCGCCGCGGCGCCGCAGCGCGAGCCGGTGCGTGACGAGCTGGGTCGTTCCTACGCCAAGGGCGGCCGCAAGAACGCCACGGCGCGGGTCTGGGTCAAGCCGGGTTCGGGCAAGATCACCGTCAACGGCAAGCCGATGGAAAAATACTTCGCCCGTCCGGTGCTGCAGATGATCCTGCGTCAGCCCTTCGAGGTGGCCGGGGTCGAGGGGCAGTTCGACGTCTATGCCACCGTCAAGGGCGGCGGCCTCTCGGGGCAGGCCGGCGCGGTGCGCCACGGCATCGCCCGGGCGCTCCAGCTTTACGATCCCTCGCTGCGCCCGCCCCTGAAGAAGGCCGGTTTCCTCACCCGCGACGCCCGCGTCGTCGAGCGGAAGAAGTACGGCAAGCGCAAGGCCCGTCGGTCCTTCCAGTTCTCGAAGCGCTGAGCGGCGCCCCGGGCGGGGCCGATGCGGAAACTTCTCGGGGGTCGCCTGCGGGCGGCCCCTTTCTTTTCGTCGGTCCGCTGTGTGCGTGATGCATGGCGACGGAGGACGGAGGGATGTCCGCGTGCCGCGGAAAGGGCAACCGCCCGCCGCGCGGGCGCATGGGGCGGGCGGCGGCTTCCCGAGCAAGTCAGGCAGGGGCGGGCAGGGGAAGCGGCATGGTTTTCGGATCGGTGCCGTCCGCTGTCTTCTTCGCCGCCCGGAACCTGCGTGCCGGAATCCGCCTTGGGAAGTGAAGCCGTGTTGCAGCGCATGTGCAGGGGCGCCGGAACGTGGTGCATCAGGGCACGGGCATTGCATGAGAGCCCGGCCGCTCGCGGCATCCCGGCCAGGATGGCCCGGTTCGACGGCTGCGCCCAGGGGCGGGAAAGGCCCTTGAGGCGGGGAGGGAAACCCCATGAAACATGCGACATGTCACCGGCAGCGGCATGCTGACCGGGACCGGCCGTCATCGAGGGGAAGTCGGCGAACTCCCGTTCCTCTCCGGGATGATCGGCGCCCGGGTCCGGTGCGGCGGAGCCGGTGACAGGCGCCATCAGGGCCGATGCGGTCAGGCTGTTCCTAACGTCGCGCAATTCCCCGCCGTGCCGGCAGCGGGCTCGACAGGGTGGTGCGCTGCACGGCGATGATGCCGAGATGGGCGGAGATGTCCGTCTTCGGCGAGGTGCCCTTCAACGGGGTGCGGAGAAATTCCGCATCTCTCCCCGGCCGCCCCGGCTGGCCTTCGGGCCGGCAGCCTCGCCCTGGCGCCCGGCTCGAGATCACCTGCATCGCTCCGCCGGAAGCGGGCCAGGTGAAGCTGACGGCCCGGCGGACCCGTTGCGATCCTTCCTGCAAAAGGGCCGTTCCGGCGCCCTTCCGCTTTTAAGGGAGTGACTGCGAGCAGTCGCCGCGTCCGCCCGCCGGTGGACTTTCCCGCCTCCCACCCCTAATTGGGCCGCAGGGGACGGGTTGACGTGGAGGAGCGCATGGCGGTCGGCATCTTCGATTCGGGGCTGGGCGGGCTCACGGTGCTGCGGGCCATCGAGAGGCGTCTGCCCGATCTGCCCCTCGTCTATTACGGTGACAATGCCCATGCCCCCTATGGCGTGCGCGATGCCGACGACATCTATCAGCTGACCTGCAAGGGAGTAGCCAGGCTGTTCGACGAGGGCTGCGATCTTGTCATCCTCGCCTGCAACACCGCCTCGGCCGCGGCGCTGAGGCGCATGCAGGAGGAATGGGTTCCGGCTGACAAGCGGGTGCTCGGCGTCTTCGTGCCGCTGATCGAGGCGCTGACCGAGCGCAAATGGGGCGACCGTTCCCCGCCGCGCGAGGTGGCGGTCAAGCATGTGGCCCTCTTCGCCACTCCGGCCACCGTCGCCAGCCGGGCCTTCCAGCGCGAGCTGGCCTTCCGCGCCATCGGTGTCGATGTCGAGGCCCAGCCCTGCGGCGGGGTGGTGGACGCGATCGAGATGGGCGACATGATCCTCGCCGAGGCGCTGGTGCGCTCCCATGTCGAATCGCTCCTGCGGCGCATGCCCAACCCCGACGCCGCCGTGCTCGGTTGCACCCATTATCCGATCGTCGAGGACGTGTTCCGCGACGCGCTCGGCCCCGATGTGCGGGTGTTCTCCCAGCCGACGATCGTCGCCGAGAGTCTCGCGGACTACCTTCACCGTCACCCCGGCCTCATCGGCACCGGCCGCGAACGCCGCTTCCTGACGACGGGCGAACCACGGGCCGTTTCCAACAAGGCCACGCTGTTCATGCGCCGCCCGGTGCCGTTCGAGCAGGCGTGAGGGCGGCCGGGGCCGATCCGCCCGGGGACACGCGCGATTTGCCTGCCGGCGCCCATTGACCGAACGGCCCCGTCCGCAGAAGCTGCGATTGCGCATCGGGCATTGTCCGTTGAGCAGGGTCCTCGGCAGTCATCGGTGCTTGAATGTTGAATGGTGGCGTGATGGCAGTGATCCTCGGGGTGGCAGCAGCTCTTGCTCTGCTCTGTGCCGCCGGCCCTCTGGTAAGCGGTCCGCCTTTGCTGCTGGACATCGTCGTCATGGTGGTGACCATACCCTTGTGGGTCCATCTGTCGGTCCGCAGTCATGCCCGGCAGATGCTCGACAGGGTCGCTCTGGCCGAGGGCGGGTGGCTCCACCGCTGGTTCCGGGGCAGCCTGCTGCGCAATCTCGTCGCCCTGTTCCAGGCTGTGGCGCTTTCCTTCAATCTCGTGTTCGCCTTCCTTGGGATTGGCACGCTGCGGGCGCTCGTGTTCCTCTCGGTCAGCGCCGCGGTCGGGCTGATCCTGCTCCCCCGGCTGGCCCGCGCCATCGAGCGCGAGGTGAAGGCCGACTTCGCACCGCTCTGGACGACGCGGTGGCCGCGCATGGTGCTTGCGGCCCTGCTGGCGATTCTGGCCACGATGACAAATCTGGCGGTCCCGCCCGAGGTGGATCCCGAAGGCGCGCGCAGTCTGCTCATCCGCTGGATCCTGGAACTTCAGGCCATCTGGGCGGATGTCGAAGGCGGGGTGCTCTCGGCCCTGGGCTGGCTGTCCGTGCCGATCCTGTGGGCATCCCTGTTCGCCATGTGGTTCTCGTTGTTGATGATCGTTGACATGCTGAGGATGCCGCAAAGGGATCTGGCGCGCGTCTTCGCGAAGGCGGTTCACGGCGAGGACAAGGAAGGGAGAGTCTTCGAGCCCGACAGCCGAGGAATCTTCTGGTTCTCGTTCATCGCCGCGATTGCGGCACTGTTCCTGATGCAACTGACCGCCGGCCTCGAGCTGGGGGCGCACCGGCTCGAGCGGCGTTACGGGGTCAGCGACAAGGCCCGACAGACGCGCGAGCGGTTTCACATCGCCATCGAGAAGGGCCTCGGTAGCGGGGCCTATTACAAGCCCGGAACGTCGGAAAGGCTTGCGCAGGCGCGGGAGAAATGCCTTCGCAGCAGCCTCTTCCTGGCCAGCAACAGGGTTCCGGAGCTTGCGCGAAACGAATTTCTGACCGTCCGGAGCGGCGTCGAGGGATTTCTGGATTGGTATTACAGCCTGGGTGGCGAATACGGGCGCTTGAAGGAGCTCATCCTAGGCGACTTCGAGGGCTACATGCAGAAGAAGCTTGAGGAGCACCTTCATCTGCGCGAGGCGAGCGAACGCTTGACCAGCTCGGTCGTCCATCTCGTTCAGGAGGCGTTTCCGGCCTGCGTCGCGAGGGAAGAGAAAGAGATCCTCTCGAGCGGCAGGATCGCCGAGCTGCCGAAGGACGCAATCGTTGTGACCGTCGGAACGGTCGACGAAG
>WFPA01000245.1 GCA_015487815.1 Albidovulum sp. | reverse complement strand
GCCCTGCTGAGGGAGCGCTCCGCGGGGAGCCGATACCCGGCCGCCCCTTTCCGCGCCCCGCCCCGGGCCCGGACCGGCCCGCCTCGGCCGTCCGGGTGCCGCCCGGGTGCCACCCGCGGGTTTCCAGGGGCCGGCGACCTCAGCCGGCGCGCGAGGGGGCCAGCACCACCGCCTCGCCGGTAATCACCGCGGTATCCCCCACACGGGCGACACATTCAAGGGTGACGCGGCGCCGCTCCCGCTCGATCCGGGTGACGGTGACGCTCGCCACCACCTCGTCCCCGGGGCGCACCGGTGCGCGGAAACGCAGGTTCTGCCCCAGATAGATCGTGCCGTGACCCGGCAGCCTTTCCCCCAGGAGCGCCGAGAACAGCGCCGCGGCCAGCATCCCGTGGGCGATGCGCCCCTGGAACATGGTGCCGGCGGCATACTCCTCGTCGAGATGGAGCGGGTTGAAATCCTCGGAAAGCTCGGCGAAGAGCGCGATCTCCTTCTCGCCGATCACCTTCGAGAGCGAACGGCTCATCCCGATTTCGAGATCCTCGATCGGAATCGTGCCGCATGCATCGTCCAGATCCGCGCGCGCCTGCATCCTGCTCGTCATCGCTGCCTCTTCCCTTCCGTCATCCTCACCCGGCCGCGCCGGGCCGATCCGTCGCCGTGCCCGCCATTGCCGCGCGCCGTTGCCTCATCCGGCAATGTCACCCGCAAGCATGGTCCGCGCGGCGGCGCCGCCGGAAGCCTATTTTCTGCGATGCGGCAATGCAAGCTTCGCCCACCCCGCCGCGACATCGGCGCAAAGGCGGGTTTTGCAGACGGGTCGGCACCGCCTATAGTGGCGCCGAGGAGAACATCATGACCAAGGCAGACACTCCCCCCATCGCCGACGGAATGGCCCCCGACACTCCCCTGCCCGGCTCGATCGACGCCATGCAGGCGGCCCTCGGCGCCGCCCGCTATGTTGCCGACCGGCCGCTTGCGACCGTCGCCTTTCTTGCCGTCCGCCTCGGCAAGCCGCTCTTTCTCGAGGGCGAGGCCGGCGTCGGCAAGACCGAGATCGCCCTGGCCCTCGCCGAAACCCTCGGCCGGCGGCTGATCCGCCTGCAATGCTTCGAGGGGATCGACGCGGCCTCGGCGCTCTACGAGTGGAACTTCCCGGCACAGATGATCGCGATCCGCACCGCCGAAGCCATGGGCGGGGCCGGGGACGCGGCGGCGCTCAGGCGCAGCCTCTTCAGCGAGGACTATCTCATCCGCCGGCCGCTCCTCGAGGCGATCGACCCCGAGGACGGCCGCCCGCCGGTCCTCCTCATCGACGAGATCGACCGGGCCGACGAGCCGTTCGAGGCCTTCCTTCTCGAGGCGCTCTCGGCCTTTCAGGTGACGATTCCCGAGCTCGGAACCATCCGCGCCACCCGGCCGCCGCTCGTCATCCTCACCTCGAACCGCACCCGCGAGGTCCATGACGCCCTCAAGCGCCGCTGTCTCTATCACTGGGTCGACTACCCTTCGCTCGAGCGCGAGCGCGAGATCCTCGAGACGCGCCTGCCGGGGATCGCCGGCCGGCTCTCGCGCGAGATCGTCGCCTTCGTGCAGGCGCTCAGGGCCGAGGATCTCTTCAAGAAGCCGGGGGTGGCCGAGACCATCGACTGGGCCCGCTGCCTCACCGCCCTCGATGCCGTCACCATCACTCCCGAGCTTGTGGCCGACACGGTGGGCGCGCTGCTCAAGTATCAGGACGACATCGCCCGCATCCAGGGCGAGGCGACCCACCGTCTGGTTGCCCAGGCCCGGGACTCGGCCCGGAGCCTCGCGCCATGAAGCATGAAGCGAACGACAGGGCGGAAACCGGCCGGATGGCGGAGGCACCGCCCTCCCCCCCGGAGGGGGGACGGCTGGCCGACAACATCCTGCTCTTCGCCCGGGCGCTGCGGCGCGCCGGTGTGCGGGTCGGCCCTTCGCGCAGCTTGGCCGCGCTCGAGGCGGTGGCCGCCACCGGCATGCGCCGCCGCGCCGATATGCGCGCCGCCCTGGCCGCCACTCTCGTCTCCCGCCCCGAGGACCTGCCCGTCTTCGACCGCCTCTTCGCCCTGTTCTGGCGCGACCCGCAATTTCTCGAGAAGATGATGGCGCTGCTCCTGCCCTCGGTGAAGGGCGGAGCCGAGAAGCGGGCACCGAAGCCGGCCGAGCGCCGCGCCGCCGAGGCGCTGACGGGGGCGGCGCCGCCTCCCGTCGCGGGTGAGCAGGCGCCGGGAGAGGAGATCACCCTCGACGCCACCCTCACCTTCTCGCCGACCGAGCGGCTGCGCCATCAGGATTTCGAACAGATGAGCGCCGAGGAAACCCGCGAGGCCGCCCGGCTCGTCGCCTCCCTCACGCTGCCGGTGCGCCCGATCAGGAGCCGCCGCTGCATCACCGCCCCCCGGGGCCGCGCTCCCGACTGGCGGCGGACCATGCAGGGAGCGCTCAGGCGCGGCGGCGAGATCGAACGGCTCGAGCGGCGGGCGCGGCGCACCCGCTGGCCCGATCTCGTGGCGCTGTGCGACATCTCGGGCTCGATGGTCGCCTATGCCCGCATGGTGCTGCATTTCCTCCACGCCTGCGCCCATGCCGAGCATGGCGGCTGGGGCAAGGTCCACGCCTTCACCTTCGGCACCCGGCTGACCAACATCACCCGCCCGCTGATGCAGCGCGACGCCGACGCCGCCCTCGCCGCCATCGGCACCACGGCCCGGGACTGGGAGGGCGGCACCCGCATCGGGCCGGCCATCGCCCGCTTCAACCGCGACTGGTCGCGCCGGGTGCTGGCCCGGGGCGCGGTGGTGCTGCTCGTGACCGACGGGCTCGACCGGGCCGGGGACGAGAACCTCGGACGCGAAATGGAACGGCTGCACCTCTCGGCCCGCAAGCTGATCTGGCTCAACCCGCTCCTGCGCTGGGACGGCTTCGCCCCCGAAGCGCAGGGGGTGCGGGCGATTCTGCCCCATGTGGACAGCATCCGCAGCTGCCACAATGTCGAGAGTCTCGCCGCGCTCGCCGAAGCGCTCACCCGGCCCGAGGACAGCGGCGAACACCGGCGGCTGATGGCGGCGCTCGGCAGGCGGGAGGGGAGTTGATGCTGCCAGGCACGCGGCACGACGGACGGCGCGGCGGGCGGTGCGGCAGGGTGCGGCGCGGCATCCGATCATGTGATCACATCCGCCTCCACAATGTGATCACATTTTGCGGCGAGACGGCCGGGTGCATGTCCGGCCATCGCAAACGGCTCCCGGTCCGGGCAGCCACCGGTGACGACGACGGGCAAGGATGACGGGTTAGGATCAGGAGGAATGACGATGACGAGCCCCCATGATGCCATCCCCGAAGCGGCGCTGGCCTTCCTCGAGGCCGGCAAGGGCGCGGCGCTGGCGACGGTGATCGAGACCTGGGGGTCGGCACCGCGGCCGGTCGGCGCCCAGCTCGCGATCTCCTCCGACAGCGACATGGTGGGGTCGGTCTCGGGGGGCTGCGTCGAGGGTGCGGTGATCCACGCGGCGCTCGAGGCGATCGGGGACGGACAATGCCGCCTTCTCGAATTCGGCGTCTCGGACGAGGACGCCTTCGCCGTCGGCCTCGCCTGCGGCGGCACCATCCGGGTGATGGTCGAACCGATCGCCACGGAGACGGGGGCCACGGAGACGAGGGCCACGGAGACGGGGGAAGGATTGCCCCGGGCGCTCCTCGAGGATCTGGTGGCGCGACGGGCGGCGCGCAGGCCGGCGGTGCTCGTCACCGATCTCGCCAGCTGGGAGCGGCAGCTTCTGTCCGGCCCGGAAGGCCCGCTGGCCGAGATCATCGCCGACGCACTCGTGAGCGACCGTTCCGCCATCGCGGACGGACGTTTCGTCCACATCCACAACCCGCCCCTGCGGCTGATCGTCGTGGGGGCGGTGCACATTGCCCAGCCGCTTGTGCCCATGGCGCGGCTCGCCGGATATGACGTGACGCTGATCGAGCCGCGCGAGACCTTCGCCGCCGCCCATCGCTTCCCCGGCGAGGAGATCGTCACCGACTGGCCCGACGAGGCGATCGCGCGGCTGGCTCCCGACGCCCGCACCGCCATCGTCACCCTCAGCCACGACCCCAAGTTCGACGATCCCGCCCTCATCACCGCGCTCGGCTCCGACGCCTTCTATGTCGGCGCCCTCGGCTCGAAGCGCACCCACGGCAAACGTCTCGCGCGGCTTCGCGCCGCCGGTCTCGACGAGAGAGCGCTGGCGCGGATCCATGCGCCGGTCGGGCTCGATATCGGCGCCCGTTCCCCGGCCGAGATCGCCCTGTCGATCATGGCCGAGATGACCGAACGGCTGCGCCGTCCGGAAACCCGGCCCGCGCACTGATCCATGCATTTCTGCAAGAAATGGCGATGAAACCCCCAACTGTCACTCGAAGATGATTCATCAGGACAAATCATTCTCCGCCCGACAACGGTCTGCCGGCCCGAGGAAAACATGACGGAAACGCCGCCCGCCCCACCGGCACCCCGTCTGGCCGGCGTGCTCCTTGCCTCCGGCGCCTGCCGGCGGATGCGGGGCGAGGACAAGCTTCTCAGGCCCGTCGGCGGCATCCCGCTGGTCCGCCGCACGGCCCGGCTGCTGACGGAAAGCGGCCTCGACCCGGTGCTGGTCGTCCTGCCGCCCGAACCGGCAGCCCGGCGCGCGGCGCTCGTCGATCTGCCGATCGTACCGGTGATCAACCCCGATTGCGCCGAGGGGATCGGCGCCTCGATCCGCGCCGCCATCCCGGCCCTGCCCGAGGAGGCGGCCGGCGTCTGCCTTGCCCTTGCCGACATGCCCGCCCTCGGCCCCGATCATCTGCGCCCGCTGATCGCCGCCTTCGCGGCCGGGAAGGGCCGCGCCATCATCCGCCCGCGATGCGCGAGCGGCCGGCCGGGTCATCCGGTGATCTTTCCGCGGGCGCTCTTCGGCGCGCTGGCGTCGCTGGCCGGCGATGAGGGCGCCCGTGCGGTGATCCGGCGCCATGGCGACCTGCTGCACGAGGTGGAGATGACCGACGATGCCTGCTGTCTCGATCTCGACACGCCGGAGGCCTGGGCCGCATGGGAACGGAGCGGCGGAGCCGACTGAAGCCGCGCCCCGGCCCTTCCTCGCACCGGCCTGCTCGCACCGGCCTGCCGCAGGCGGCTTCAGGGTCGCATGTAGCGCACGCGCGTGCCCCATTCGATGGCGGCGGCATGGAGCCGGTCGATGCCCAGCTGTTCGCGGATCTCGGCCAGCATGGCCAGCTCCATCTCCCGCAGGCGCGAATCGGCGGCTGCCACCTCGCAGGCAAGGGCGTAGGCGGTCTCGCGGAGCCGTTCGGGCAGGGCCTCGCGAATGAGGCCGAAAAGGGCGTCGAGCCCGTCCTCCTCCTCGAGAAGGTCGAACACGGTTTGCGAGACACGGCGGATGCGGTCGGCGTCGTAGCCGCCGAAGACCGGCAGGTGATCCACAAGATCGTCGATCGCCACCAGCTCCGGCGTGGAGATGCGCGAATCGGAGGCCGAGACTGCGAGCATCACCATGACGAGGGCATCCTGGGGCGACAGCGGATGGGGAAACTGTTCGGACTGTGGCATCGGCTTCTCCCGTGACGGCCCGTGCGGGCGGAGGACGGCCGCGACGCTGCGGCCGGTGTCCCGGTCTTCATACCCCGGCGGCCGGGGAAAGGCGACAGCTCCCGCGCCTCCCGGACCGGTCGGCAGGCGCCGCGCAGGGAGGCAGGGGAATGGCTTTCCGTCTCCCGAGACGCGGCACGATGCGATGGCACGAGCGGGCGACAGTTGACCCCGTGCCGGGGGCGCAATAGATGGAAACGCTCCCTCGAAGGGGCTCAGCGGTGGGAAAGATGCCATGAACGACGACAGGCGCGCAGGCAGGACGCAAGGCGGAACCGGGGCGGAGGCAGCGCCGGCCCTCGAGCCGGAGGCGTTGCGTGAGGCGGCGCTCGAGGCGAAGGCCTGGCCGCTCGCGGAGGCGCGCAAGCTGCTCGAGCGGGTCGAGAAGACCCCGCCCGAGAAGGGCCATGTGCTGTTCGAGACCGGCTACGGCCCCTCGGGCCTGCCCCATATCGGCACCTTCGGCGAGGTCGCCCGCACCACCATGGTGCGCCATGCCTTCGAGACGCTCTCGGACATGCCGACGCGGCTCGTCGCCTTCTCCGACGACATGGACGCGCTGCGCAAGGTGCCGCTCAACGTGCCGAACCGCGAGGAGATGGAACAGTATATCGGCCTGCCCCTCACCCGCGTGCCCGACCCTTTCGGCACCCATCCGAGCTTCGGCGAACACAACAACGCCCGGCTGCGCGCCTTCCTCGACCAGTTCGGTTTCGACTACGAATTCGCCTCGGCCACGGAGTATTACCGCTCGGGCAAGTTCGACGAGATGCTGCTGACCGCACTCGAACGCTTCGACGAGATCATGGCGGTGATGCTGCCGACGCTGGGCGAGGAGCGGCGCAGGACCTATTCGCCCTTCCTGCCGATCAGCCCGAAGACCGGCCGCGTGCTGCAGGTGCCGACGCTCGAGCGCAACGTCGCCAGGGGCACCATCGTCTATCAGGAGCCTGACGGCGAGAAGATCGAGATCCCGGTCACCGGCGGCCACGTCAAGCTGCAATGGAAGCCCGACTGGGGCATGCGCTGGGCCGCGCTCGGGGTCGATTACGAGATGCACGGCAAGGACCTGATCCCCTCGGCGCAGATCTCCTCGAAGATCGCCCGCATCCTCGGCAAGGCGCCGCCGCTGCTGTTCACCTACGAACTCTTTCTCGACGAGGAGGGGCAGAAGATCTCCAAGTCGAAGGGCACCGGACTCTCGATGGAGGACTGGCTGCGCTATGCCAGCCCCGAATCGCTCCAGCTCTTCATGTATCAGAAGCCGAAGACGGCCAAGCGGCTCCATTTCGGGGTGATCCCGAAGGCGATGGACGAGTATCACCAGCATCTGCGGGCCTATCCTGCGCAGGATGCGAAGGCAAAGCTGAACAATCCGGTCTGGCACATCCACCGGGGGAACCCGCCGCGCTCGACGATGACCGTCAGCTACCAGATGCTGCTCAACCTCGCCTCCGTGGCCGGGGCGGGCGACAAGGAGACGCTCTGGGGGTTCATCCGCCGCTATGACCCGGAGGCCTCGCCCGAAACCCACCCTGACCTTGACGAGGCGGCCGGATATGCCGTGCGCTACTTCCGGGATTTCGTTGCCCCCAAGCGCCGCTTCCGCCTGCCCGACGAGAAGGAGCGGGCGGCGCTCGCCGATCTCAAGGGGCGGCTCGAGGCGCTCGAGGAGGACGCGACCGCCGATCCGGAGGAGCTGCAAAGCCTTGTTTTCGCAGTCGGAAAGGCGCACGGATTCGAGCCGATGCGCGACTGGTTCAAGGCGCTCTACGAGGTGCTGCTCGGAGCGAGCCAGGGCCCCCGTTTCGGCGGCTTCATCGCTCTTTACGGAGTGAGGAATACCGCCCGGCTGATCGGGCGGGCGCTGGCCGGGGAGCTTGTCGAACCGTCGGCGGAAACAGCCGGGGACAGCGCTCTCGGGCAGGAGACGGGCTGAGCGACAGCATCGGCCCGAAGCGGCGGACAGCTGGAAGCGGACGGAGGCCGGGCGGCCCGCGCGAGTCGGGCGGGCACGGCCAAAGGGAAGCTGCCGCGCAAACGTGGCGGTCGGAAGGCAGCAGCGCCGCTGCCGAAGCCCCGGCGGCACCCGCTTCGCCGGCACCATGCGCATGAGCGGCAAAGGGAATCGCGGCTGATGACTTGCGGTCGGGAGCTGCCGATGGCACGGCCCTGCCGGACGCGCGGGCCCCGCTCGTCGGCGCGGTGCGCAAGGGCACAGGATGCCGTCAGCTGCATTGAAGTCCGGCAATGCCATGCCGGTGGCGCCGGCGTGGCCAGGGAAGCAGGGTAACAGACGGAATCGACAGAAACGGGCGCACGCGACCCGCCGGCGCGACACATCAGCTTCTCCGGGCACAACCCGAACCTTGCGCGGCGCCGCGCGGTCGGAACAGCCCGTGCGGGTGACAGCGGGCCATGCTCACCGGGAGCCCGGAGGGCTTGTCTCGCCCTCCCTGCCGGCGCGCGCAACGGGCGAACGGTCCGCAAGGGCGGAAAGGGGCGGATTTCGGCGCGGAGCTCCCGTTGCGACGCAGCCGCCGAAGGGAAGCCTCGCCCCCTCCGCATCAGGTTGAAAATGCCGGCAGCGGGTTGCGGCTCCTGCTGCCGGACACGACCTGCCCCGTTGCGCCGCGTCATCCTCCGGCGCACGCCGGCTTAACCCGTTGACGCTCCCGGCCTGCTAGCCCTGTCGCGAGGCGGCGCAGGGCCGGCAGCAAGGGGGCATGTCGAGATGAACGTGGCGATTACCGACGGGGTGGCGCTGATGCCGCCCGCTTTCGCGGCAGGGCTGCAGAACTGGTCGAGCGGCGACGGTCTGCCGGGTGATCCGGGTTATGACGGCGCGGTCAATGCGGCCCTCGCGAGCGGGGATGCCGATTTCGGCACCTGTCTCGAGATGATGAAGACCGTGACGGTGCAGAAGCTGCGGGCCTTCATGGAAACGCCGATCCTGCCCGGGGTCTATCTCAGGGTGCGGGCGCGGGTGAAGGCGGTTTCTGGCAACCTGCCGGGGGTGCGGATCGCCGCCTGGGCGGGCGATGTGGCCGGCAACCACCTCGCCGGGGTGGTCGGAACCGGCCCGGAGGTGGCGCTCACCGCCTATGGGGAGGTGGTCGAGATCAGCGCCATCATCGGCACCGGCCATCGCACCGGGGTGGACATGGCCTGGGGCAAGGACGCGGCCCGGGCCCATGTCGGGCTCGATCTCACCGGCCCCGACGGCGGGGTGGTGCGGATCGACGACATCGTGGTCGAGGATGTCACCCATGTCTTTCACCGCAAGCTGATGGACTGGGTCGATGTGCGCGATTACGGCGCGAAGGGCGACGGGGTGAGCGACGATCACGCCGCCTTCCTTGCCGCCGATGCAGATGCCGGCGGGCGGGAGATCCTGGTGCCGGCGGGCAGCTACTTCATCGGCCAGTCGCTGACGCTGACGCACAGGGTGCGGTTCGAGGGCATGGTGCAGATGCCGGCGGCGGCGGTGCTGGCGCTCACACGCAATTTCGACTTTCCCAGCTATGCCGCAGCCTTCGGCGACGAGGAGGAAGGGCTGAGGCGCGGTTTGCAGGCGCTGTTCCATTTCACCGACCATGAGAGCTTCGATCTCGGCGGCCGGCGGATCGAGATCAGCCAGCCGATCGACGTGCATGCCGCGGCGTCGGATGTGGACAGCTATGCGAGTCGCCGCGTGATCACGAATGGCCAGATCGCCGCATCGGCCGGCGCCGGGTGGAACGACGATGTGATCACATCTGCCGCAAGCTGGGACCCCGCCGCCCCGCAGACGCTGACGGCAGTGCAGAACCTGGCGGCGATCCCGGTCGGGGCGCGGGTGAGCGGCACCGGCGTCGGCCGCGAGGTGTATGTGCAGGCGAAGGATGTGGCGGCGGGCACGATCACCCTGTCGCTGCCCTTGCAGCCGGCGGCCGCCGGTGCTGGCAGCTTCACCTTCACCCGACACAAGTATCTGCTTGATTTCAGTGGCTTCACAAGTCTGACGAGATTCGTGATCGCCAATGTGGAATTTCTCTGCGGCGGGCTGGCCAGCGGGGTGATGCTGCCACCCGGCGGAGCGATCTTCCACATCCGCGACTGCTTCTTCACCGCCCCGAAGGACAAGGCCGTGACCTCGCCGGGCAGCGGCTGCCAGGGGCTGCTGCTCGACCGCAACCAGTTCCTGTCGAACGAACAGGCGCTGGCACCGCAGGACCGCAGTTCGATCGCCTTCAATGTCAATGCCAACGACGCCAAGATCCGCGACAACCGGGCGGTGCGCTTCCTGCATTTCGGGGTGCTGCATGGCTCGGGCCACATGATCGAGGGCAACCATTTCTTCCAAGGGGACGACCAGGCCAACGGCCTGCGGACCGCCGGCCTCGTGATCACAAAACCGAACTGCAAGACCACCCTCACCGGCAACTACATCGACAACTGCTTCATCGAATGGGGGAACGAGCATGATCCGGCTCCCGATCAGGCGAACGAGCTGTCCTTCGGCGGACTTGTGATCACAGGCAACATCTTCACCTCGCTGCGCTCGGTCGGCTGGATGCGCTTCATCCGCATCAAGCCTTATGGAAACGGTCATTTCCTCAACGGCTTCTCGCTCACCGACAACGCCTTCAGGCATGGCGGCGGCGGCACCCTCGAACGGGTGGATGAGGTGGATGCCTCGGTCGCGCCGCTCGACATGGGGCGGATGCGCAACGTCACGGTGAGCGGCAACAGCTTCCACCAGATCGCCACCTGGATCGCCAGCCCGCTGATCCGCGAGGTGATGGTGAACACGCCGGCGGCAAGCTGGCGCGTCGATCTGGCACCCAACCTGCCCTTCGGCGGGCGGGCGCGCACGGTGACGTCGGTGCTGGCCGAAGGGCCGCTGACGAACGGGGCCGGCGCCACCGTCTGGACCGCGCCGCACGTGCTGGCCGAGCGCGGCGCGAGCAGCTCGGCGGTCGATCTCGTCTGGCCCGAACCGGTAGCGGGCAAGGTGCAGCTGACGGTGCGAGTTGACAATCCGATGTGATGACGGGATCAGACGTGATCACATGATCGACAACCTTGTGAACATGTGATCACAGACGGCGATGTGATCACGAGAGTTCCTCCCTGTTGCGGGCGGCGGCGCATGCGGCCGCCCGCGGCATGTCGGCGGTGATGTTTTCCCAGGACATGGACCGAAGCGTCTGTGCCCGGCGGCGGCTGCCGCAACGTCCCGGCCGCCGGCCGGTGCGAATCAGCTAGGATGGGCATGGAAACATCGTCATTCCGTGATCACGGAGGATGCCATGCCGCCCTTTCATCCGCGCACGCGCCTTGCGACCCATGAGGTCGAGAACCAGCCCGAACCTCTCGGCGATGTCGATCTTTTCGCTGATGACCCCGCCCTTCGTCACTACCTGGCACTCTGGGCCCGGGACACGGCGCCGCTGGCGGCCTTCGGCCGCGAGGCGGGTGCCGAGGAGATGCGCGAGGCCGGGCGCGAGGCCAACCGGTATCCGCCCGAATTCGTCCCGTTCGACCGGGCCGGGCGACGGATCGACGAGGTGCGCTTTCACCCCGCCTATCACCGGCTGATGGCGCTTGGCATCGGCCACGGCTATGCGGCGCGGCCCTGGGAAGGCGCCGAAGACGGTCATCTCGCCCATGCCGCCATGGTCTACATGATGAGCCAGATCGAGCCCGGCGTGTGCTGCCCGATGACCATGACCTATGCCGCCGTGCCGGCGCTCGCGGCCGATGCCGAAGTGGCGGCCGAATGGCGGCCCCGGCTTCTTTCCCGCACCTATGACGGACGTTCGCTGCCGGCGCGCATGAAGCGCGGCGCGACCATGGGCATGGCGATGACCGAGAAGCAGGGCGGCTCCGATGTGCGGGCCAACACCACCCGCGCCGAACGCACCGCCGATGGCTGGCGGCTCACGGGGCACAAATGGTTCTGCTCTGCGCCGATGTCCGACGCCTTCCTGACCCTGGCGCAGGCCGAGGGCGGGATCACCTGCTTCCTCGTGCCGCGCTGGACGCCGGACGACGAACGCAACCCGATCGAGATCCAGCGCCTCAAGGACAAGCTCGGCAACCGTGCCAACGCCTCGGCCGAGATCGAGTATCGCGGCACCTGGGCGGTGCAGCTCGGTGAGGAGGGGCGCGGCGTGCGCACCATCATCGAGATGGTGCAGCACACGCGGCTCGATACCGCGCTGGCGCCGGCGGGGCTGATGCGGGCGGCGCTGCGCGAAGCCGCCTGGTGGGTGGAGGGGCGACGGGCCTTCCAGCGGCGGCTGGTCGATCAGCCGCTGATGCGGCGGGTGCTCGCCGATCTTGCGCTCGACTGGGAAGGGGCGACGGCACTCGGACTGCGGGTCGCCCATGCCTTCGACGGGAGCAATGCCCATGAGCGGGCGCTGGCCCGTGTGGCGGTGGCGCTGGCGAAGTTCCTCTCGAACAAGCTTGCCCCCGGCGTGGTCTACGAGGCGATGGAGACGCTGGGAGGCATGGGCTATGTCGAGGATACGCCCCTGCCGATGCTGTTCCGCGAAAGCCCGCTCAACTCGATCTGGGAAGGGTCGGGCAACGTGATCGCGCTCGACGTGCTGCGGGCGCTGGCGCGCGAGCCGGCGGCGGGTGAGGCGCTCGCGGCAGAGCTCGATGCGGCACGGGGGGAGAGCCGGGCCTATGACTCCGCCCTCGCTGCCCATCGCGACCGCTGGCCGGGGCTGCCCGAGGAGGGCGAGGCGCGCTGGTTCGCCGAGAGCCTCGCGCGACTCATGACGGCCTCGGTGCTGCTGCGCCACGGACCGACGCCCGTGGGCGCGGCCTATGCGGCACTGCGCCTCGCAGGCGGGCGCGGCGGCATCTACGGAGCCGCCCCCCTCGACGCACCGACCGAGGCGGCGCTCCTTGCCCGGCTCGGCTCCGGCTGAGGGCGGCAGGCGTCACGGGCGCCCCACGGATGATTCATCCCGTCAAGTTTTCCCCGGCATCACGGCACCCGGCAGGCAGGAAACGAGTCATTCCTGCAAGTCACCCGAGCGGCGGATGCCGGATATGCGGCCGTCTTCCCGTGAACAGGGCGGCGCTGCGGCCGCCAGCCCGGGCCTCCTTCCCGGCATGGCCCTTGCTCTCGATCGGCCGCGGCCCGGTGCCGCCCGTGATGGCGGCGCGGAACCGATGGCGAAGCCGGGCGCGGGCGCGGACAGGGAAACCGGACGCCCCCCTTTCACGAAAGAGGGCGCAGGATGGGACATCCGATCATGGCCGCCCTGCCTCCTGCACACCGAAGCTTTCGGGGTCTTGTCGGCAGGAATGCGAGGGTGTCACCGCAGAGGTCGCTGCCCGGCGCGCGGGGCCGTGACGGAGGAACCTGGTCGGATGACGTGACTGGCTGCCCCGTTGCCCGGCGCGCGGGGCCGCTTCAGCCGTTTCCGTTTCCGATCACCTTTGCGCGCGGGCCCGTTGCACCTGCCCGGACCAATGCGTAGATGGGGGACAACCGGACACGTGCCGGGCAGCGGACGGAAGGCGAGGAAGGACGGGCGCACCGGAAGGAGATCCGTTCGACCGCACCACGAAGAGCGCGGGAGAGAGCCCCGACGGCGCCACCACCCCGTTGCCCGGCAGCGTGCCCGCCGGAACCACCACCTGCCCCGTCGCGGGACGGGGCCGCAGAGGAACAAAGAGGCCCATGGCTCAGCAATACATCTATCACATGGACGGGGTGACCAAGGTCTATCCCGGCGGCAAGAAGTGCTTCGAGAATGTCCGGCTTTCCTTCCTGCCGGGGGTGAAGATCGGCGTCGTCGGCGTCAACGGCGCCGGCAAGTCCACCCTCCTGCGGATCATGGCCGGGATCGACAAGGAGTTCACCGGCGAGGCCTGGGCCGCCGAGGGCGTCCGGGTCGGCTATCTGCCACAGGAGCCGGAGCTCGACCCGAACCTCACCGTGCGCGAGAACGTGATGCTCGGCGTGGCCGACAAGAAGGCCAAGCTCGACCGCTTCAACGAGCTGGCGATGAACTATTCCGACGAGACCGCCGAGGAGATGGCGCGGCTCCAGGACGAGATCGACGCCGAGAACCTGTGGGATCTCGACGGGCAGATCGACATCGCCATGGAGGCGCTGCGCCTGCCGCCCGACGACGCCATGCCCGCGCATCTCTCGGGCGGCGAGAAGCGGCGCGTGGCGCTGTGCCGCCTGCTGCTCGAGGCGCCCGACATGTTGCTCCTCGACGAGCCGACCAACCATCTCGACGCCGAGACCGTCGCCTGGCTCCAGCAGCACCTGATCGACTACAGGGGCACCTGCCTGATCGTCACCCACGACCGCTACTTCCTTGACGAGATCACCGGCTGGATCCTCGAGCTCGACCGCGGCCGCGCCATCCCCTACGAGGGCACCTATTCGAGCTGGCTCGAACAGAAGGCCGAGCGGCTCGAGCGCGAGGCCAAGGCCGACAAGGCCCGCAAGAAGGCGCTCGAGAAGGAGCTCGAATGGATCCGTCAGTCGCCGAAGGCGCGACAGGCAAAATCCAAGGCGCGGATCCGGGCCTACGAGGAACTGGCGAACCAGTCCGAGCGCGAGAAGGTCGGCCGGGCGCAGATCATCATCCCCAACGGGCCGCGGCTCGGCTCGAAGGTGATCGAGGTCGAGGGGCTGACCAAGGCCTATGGCGACCGGGTGCTGATCGAGAACCTGAGCTTCTCGCTGCCGCCCGGGGGCATCGTCGGCGTGATCGGCCCGAACGGCGCCGGCAAGACCACGCTCTTCCGCATGCTCACCGGCCAGGAGCAGCCCGATGCCGGCACGATCGACTATGGCGAGACGGTGAAGCTCGCCTATGTCGACCAGAGCCGCGACGCGCTCGACCCCGACAAGACGGTGTGGGAGGAGATCTCCGGCGGGCTCGACGTCATCAGGCTGGGCGACGCCGAGGTCAATTCGCGGGCCTATTGCGCCGCCTTCAACTTCAAGGGCGGCGACCAGCAGAAGAAGGTCGGCCAGCTTTCGGGCGGGGAACGCAACCGGGTGCATCTCGCGAAGCTCCTCAAGGAGGGCGGCAACGTGCTCTTGCTCGACGAGCCGACCAACGATCTCGACGTCGAGACGCTCAGGGCACTCGAGGATGCGCTCGAGGAGTTCGCCGGCTGCGCGGTGGTGATCAGCCACGACCGCTTCTTCCTCGACCGGCTCGCCACCCACATGCTG
>WFPA01000244.1 GCA_015487815.1 Albidovulum sp. | reverse complement strand
TGGTCGCTGCGGGCGGCCGACGCATCACCCATATTCTCGTTCTGGCCGACGCGCCGGCGCCGGTACCGCCCTGCGGCGGCTGTCGCCAGCGGATCGCCGAATTCGCCGGGGCGGACACTGCCGTGCTCCTCGCCGGTCCCGAAGGCGTGCGAACACGCACCACCATCGGCGCGCTCCTGCCGGCCGCCTTTACCTCGGCCCGCCATCTCGGCCTCGGGGAAGGCGGTGGGGAGGACCGGTCATGAGCGATTTCGATCCGCGCAGCGTGATCGCGAAGAAGCGTGACGGCCATGTTCTCGACAACGGCGAGATCGCGACCTTCGCAACGGGGCTGGCCGACACCACCGTCACCGACGCCCAGGGCGCCGCCTTCGCCATGGCGGTGTTCCTGCGCGGGCTCCGGGAGAGCGAGCGTGTCGCCCTCACCCGGGCGATGCAGGACAGCGGGCGCACCCTCGCCTGGCCCGAAGGCGGGCCCGTGATCGACAAGCATTCGACCGGCGGGGTGGGCGACTGCATCTCGCTCGTCCTCGCCCCGGCCCTCGCCGCACTCGGCGCGCGGGTGCCTATGATCTCGGGCCGCGGTCTTGGCCATACCGGCGGCACGCTCGACAAGCTCGAGGCGATCCCGGGGGTGACGACCGACCTTTCCGCCGGGCGGATCGGCGCCATCGTCGGCGAGACCGGCTGCGTGATCGCCGCCGCCGGCCCCGACATCGCCCCGGCCGACCGGCGGCTCTACGCGCTGCGCGAGGAAAGCGCCACCATCGAGAGCCCCGATCTCATCACCGCCTCGATCCTCTCGAAGAAGCTCGCCGAGGGGCTCGATGCTCTCGTGCTCGACGTCAAGACCGGCTCGGGGGCCTTCATGCAGCGCAAGGAGGATGCCCTGGCGCTGGCGCGGATGCTGAAGCACACCGCCGAAGGTGCCGGCTGTCCGACCGCCGCGCTCGTCACCGACATGAACGAGCCCCTGGCCTCGGCTGCGGGCAATGCACTCGAGGTCGCCCGCGTGCTCGATCTTCTCACCATGGCCGACATCGACAACCGGCTGTGGGATCTGAGCCTTGCCCTCGGCGGTGCGCTTCTCGTCCGGGCCGGCATGGCCGCGGACCGGGAGGCGGGCGCGGCACGGCTGAGGCGGGTGATCGAGGAAGGCCGGGCCGCCGAACGCTTCGCCGCCATGATCGCCGCCCAGGGCGGGCCGAAGGACATCCTCGAACGCTATCGCGAGATCCTGCCGCGCGCGGCCGTCATCCGCGCCGTGCCGCCGGCCGCGCCCGGCTTCGTCACCGCCATCGACACCCGCCGGCTCGGGGAGATCGTGGTGATGCTCGGCGGCGGACGGCGGCGGCAGGAGGACCGGATCGACCCGGCGGTGGGCCTCTCGGAGATTGCCGGCATCGGCCAGCATGTCGGCCCCGAGACACCGCTTGCCGTCATTCACGCCGCCTCCGAGGAAAGCTTCATGGCGGCCGCCGAGGCGCTGCAAGGGGCTTACACTATCGGTTCGCGTCCCCTGCCCGAGCCGCCGCTGATCCTGGCCGAATTGTGATCACATGGAGACCCGATGATTTGTGACAACGGATTTTGTGATAACGAATTTCGGAAAGACGCGCTCCATGAATGTGATCGCAAGCCCTGCGCTGGGTTTTGTGATCACATGAGCCACGCCACCGCCCCGAAGCCGGAGAACATCCGATGAAACCCGCCGCCGACCGACGCGCCTTTCTCGTTGTGCTCGACAGCGTCGGCATCGGCGGCGCACCCGATGCCGCCCGTTTCGGCGATGAAGGCGCCAACACCGTCGGTCACATCGCCGAGGCCTGCGCCCGGGGGAGGGCCGATGCGGCGGGGCGCGCGGGCCCCCTCCATCTGCCCAACATGGCGGCGCTCGGTCTCGGCCGGGCCCTCGCGGCGGCCAGCGATCACCCCGGCCCGCTGCCCGATGTGCCGCTCCGGGGCAGCTGGGCCGCGGCCACCGAGCAGTCCGCCGGCAAGGACACCCCGACCGGCCATTGGGAGCTGGCCGGCGTGCCGGTGCCCTGGCGATGGCACGTCTTCCCCGACACCGTGCCGGCCCTGCCCGAAGGGATCACCCGCCGCATCGCCGATCTGGCCGGCACGGACGGGGTGCTCGGCGATTGCCACGCATCGGGCACCGAGATCATCGCCCGCCTCGGCGCCGAACACATGCGGACGGGGCGGCCGATCGTCTATACCTCGGCCGACAGCGTCATCCAGATTGCCGCCCATGAGGAGAGCTTCGGGCTTGCGCGGCTCCTCGACCTCTGCGCCCGCCTCGCGCCGATGGCCCATGAGATAAAGGTCGGCCGTGTCATCGCCCGCCCCTTCACCGGCACGCCCGAGAGCGGCTTCCACCGCACCGGCAACCGGCGCGACTTCGCCATTGCCCCGCCCGCACCGACGCTTCTCGACCGGGCCCTCGCCGCCGGCCGGACGACCCATGCCGTCGGCAAGATCGGCGACATCTTCGCCCATCGCGGCATCGCCCATGAGCACAAGGCCCCGGGCAGGGGCGATGCCGGGCTCTTCGCCATCCTGCTCGATCTTGCCCGAAAGGCCGCACCCGGCAGTCTCGTCTTCGCCAATCTGGTCGAGTTCGACAGCGAATTCGGTCACCGGCGCGACGTCGCGGGCTATGCCCGCCATCTCGAGTGGTTCGACGCCGCCCTGCCGGCGCTTCTGGCGCGGCTCGGGCCGGGCGATCTGCTCGTCATCACCGCCGATCACGGCAACGACCCGACCTGGCGCGGCTCCGACCATACCCGCGAGCGCACGCCGGTGCTGATCCACGGCGCCGGCCGGGCCGATCTCGGCCTGTGCCGGTTCGTCGATGTCGATGCCACCGTTGCCGCCTGGCTCGCCGTGCCCCCCGGCCCGCACGGCACCGATCTTCTCGGCTGATCTCCGGCCCGCACGCGCACCGTCACATCGGGAACCGGATCCGCTGCCCGGCGCGGCCACAGCATTTCCAGGGCGCAGCCCCGTGCCTCGGCTCCGGCTTGCACCGATCCGCACAGGGTGGTTGATAGGGGCGAGGAGAGCGGCAATGCACTACAACTGGCTGGCCTTTCTGCGCGAGACGATCGATTTCACCTCCTACGGCTCGATCTGGTACTGGATCGTGCTGGCGGCGGCCTGGTCGGCCATGACCCATCGGGTGATGGGCGTGCCGTGGGACATGATCCGCCGCGCCAACTGGCAGAGTGCCGACGGCATGCGCACCGCCGACGACATCGCCGCGCTCGTGCGCATACATGTCCGCCGCCTCAAGACGATCATGGACATTGCCGGACCGTTCGCCGTCGGCGGTGCCTTCTTCGGGCTGACTGTGCTGGCCATGCTCGGCTTCGGTTACGGTTTCGAATTCCCCCAGGCCGCCTTCCTCATCCTGTTCCCGATCGCCATCGGCCGGCTGATGACGGTGCGGCTGGCCTACCGTCTCCATGCGCTGATGGAGGAGGGATCGCTGCCCGAAGGCTTCGAGCTGTGGCGACTGCTCGCCCGCCACCGCCTCGCCCTGCAGCTCGTCGCGGCACTGTCGATCCTGGTGACGACCTTCTGGGGCATGGCCTGGATCCTCAGCCATTCGGTGCTCTGACAGCCGATGCCCTGACATGCCGTGCGCGGCCCCGAACGGGCCGACGGGGCCGTCGGCCGCCCATCCGGCACCGCAAAGCTCCCATCACGATCCGTCGATCCGCCCCTGCCGCGCTGGCACATCGGCGCCGGCCGGGCTATCCTGCCCGCAGGACAGGAAGGACAGGACAGCGGGGTGCGCGCATGGCCATCGAGCAGGCATCGATCCGCGATCTCGATCCGGTCTGGAGCCGGATCTGCCATGAAGCCGAGGATGTGGCCCGGTCGGAGCCGCTCCTGTGGGGGCTGGTGCAGACCGGCATCCTGCATCACGACACGCTCGAACAGGCTCTTGGCTATCGCATGGCCCTCAAGCTCGCTTCGGGTGAGATGCCGGGCGAGTTCATCCGCGAGTTCTGCGACACCGCCTTTGCCGCCGATCCCGAGATCGGCCTGGCGGCCCGGGCCGACCTCGTGGCCGTCTATGACCGCGACCCGGCCTGCGACCGCTTTCTGATGCCGCTCATCTTCTTCAAGGGCTATCTCGCGCTTCAGACCTACCGCGTCGCGCACTGGCTGTGGCGCGACGGGCGCAAGGATCTGGCCTATTTCCTCCAGATGCGCATGTCCGAGGAATTCGCCATCGACATCCACCCTGCCGCCCGCATCGGCCGTGGCTGCATGCTCGACCATGCCCATGCCATCGTCATCGGCGAGACGGCGGTGGTGGGGGACAATGTGTCGATGCTGCACGGGGTGACGCTTGGCGGAACCGGCAAGGAGCATGGCGACCGCCATCCCAAGGTCGGCGACGGCGTCCTGATCGGCGCCGGAGCGACCATCCTCGGCAATATCCGCATCGGCGATTGTGCCCGCATCGCCGCGGGCTCGGTGGTGCTCGCGGATGTGCCGCCCCGCAAGACCGTGGCCGGCGTCCCGGCGCGGGTGGTGGGCGAGGCAGGCTGCGACCAGCCCTCGCGCTCGATGAACCAGCTTCTGCGCGACATCGAGGCCGCCCATGGCGGCAAGGGGTGACACCCCCCGCCGGTGCAGCGGCAAGGCACCATCCACCGCAAGCGCCCCACGATGCCGCCCGGTCGGGAAGTGGGCGCGGCGGCACGGCGCGAGACGAACCGCGCATCCAGAGCATGATGATTTCAGGTGGACCGCCGGACGCACCGTGCAGCAGCACCGAGGGCAGAGCCCGGCCGGGGGGCGCCATGAAGCCCCGCCGTCGCACCAGAGGCGCGGGCGCATCATGGATGGTGTCCCTCCGGGGCGACGGGGCGGGTCGGACGCGCTTGGTGTGCCCGCCGGGCGGAACGGCATGGCGCGGCAGCATGGCCGCATGACGAACCGGGCATCAGGCCTGAACCTGCTCCTGTGCCTGCGCAGCGATCCGCACATCGGGCCGGGACCTGCTCCCATGGCGGCGCGGCTGCTGCCCCTTTCGCCCCCCGGGGCGCCGCACGGTCTCGACCCGCTCCGACCGCTCCGGCAACGGCCCGGCTGTCTTTGGCCCGAACGGCGCCGCGACCGGCTCAGCCCTCCTCACGCCAGCGCCAGGCGAGGGTTTCGGGGGGCAGGCAGAGGCGGTCCGAACAGGCCTGAAGATCGACCTCGAGCACATGCCAGCCCGCCGCCGCGGGACGCGGCAGCGACAGATCGAGCCGGCCCGTCAGCACCTCGAGCGGCCTTTCGGAGAAGCCGACCGCCAGCGTCTCGGGCCGCGGCCAGCCGCCGATCGGGGTGACGGGGTGCCCGTCGATGCGGATCGCCGTCGGAATCAGCCAGTCCTCGCCCGGTTGCGCGGCGTTGACGTGCCAGCCCGGTGCGATCTCGAGAACAAGATGGAGCGACTGCGCGCCAGCACCTTCTTGTGACGATGGCGCCGCGGCCGGGGTGACGGTTCCGCCCCTCTCCGTCAGCTCCGGGAGGGCCGGCGAAACGAAGGTCGGCCGCTTGTAGAGCGTGGCTGCCGGATGGGGCCGGAAGTGCACACGCACCTGGCCGCGGGCCGCCGGGCGCACCGGGCCGGTCTCGCCGCCCGCCCGTTCGGCCAGCGCGAGAAGAAGCCCCGCATGACGGGGCGGGTCGACAGCCAGCGGTGCCAGCGCCCGGGCGAGATCGTCGGCGATGGCGGATACGCGGTCGCGGTCAGGTGCCCCCTCGCGCGGCCGGTCATCGTCGGGCAGGCGGCGAGCCAGACGGTCGAGAAAGAGGAGGGCCAGGGCGTCCGCAGCCGGCAGGTTGCGATCGGAAAGCGGCGAGATGGCGGGGAGCGGCCTGCCCTGAAGCGGCAGGAGGGAGGGCACCGGCGCCCAGGGCGGTTGTCCCCGCCAGGGTTGGCCGGGGCGGCGGAAGGCGGCGACCATTTCCCCGGCGAGCCGCCGCGCCTGGTCGAGCCGGGCCTTGCGCTCCGCCGCCGGGCCGTGATCATGAGCCGTGAGCAGCGCGAGGCCAAGCGCCGCATGGTCGAGAAGCAGTGCCTCGCCCCGCGGCCGGCCGCGCCAGATGAAGCGCGCCAGGCGGCCGTTCTCATGCCGCGCAAGAGTGCGAAGCCGGTCGAGCCGAAGGGCGGCCGCGCGCTGGAGCGCCGGGTCGTCGAAGAGCCAGGCGGCGGCGAACAGCGTCTCGATCATGGCCGCGTTCCAGGCGACGATGCTCTTGCCGTCGGTTCGCGGATGGGGGCGGTGCTCGCGCCATGCTGCCATGCGGGCAAGGGCGGCGTCGAGCTCCGGGGCGCTGATCCCGGCCTCGGCAGCGGCCTCGAGGGGCGGGGCATCGAGCCGGAGGGCCTGACGACCACTCCCGGAGAGGCCGAAAAGCGCGGCGATGCGCGCCGCAAGCCCCTCCTCTCCGAGCGCGGCGAAGATCTCGTCGCGGCTCCACAGATAGAAGGCGCCGTCGGCCGGCACGCCGGTCTCCGGGTCAGGGCTTTCGGCATCGAGCGCACCGGAGAAAAGTCCGGTTGCGGGGTCGGTCATCTCCCGCAGGGCGAAGGCGACGAGCCGGCGCAGCGTGCGGCAATCGTCAGCATTCGCCCCGACGCGACAGGCGGTGGCGTAGAGGCGGCCGAGCAGGGCCTGGTTGTAGAGCATCTTCTCGAAATGGGGTGCGGACCAGTCGGGTTCGGTGGCATAGCGGTGAAAGCCGCCGCCGACATGATCGTGGATCGCGCCTGCGGCCATGCCGGCGCGGGTGAGAGCCAGCGCCTCGGCCCAGGGTTCAGGGTCGCGCCCGGGCACAAGGGCAAGCTGCTGGAGAAGAAGAAGCCGGCTCTCGCGGGGGAATTTGGGCGCGGTGCCGAAACCGCCGTGAAATTCGTCCATCTCGGCAAGAAGGGGGGCGGCGCGACGGGCGATCTCGTCGAGCGACGGGGGCACCGCCGCCCCCGTCACCGGCCGCAGTTCCTCGTCGAGAGCGGCAAGAAGCTTCCGCCCCCGCGCCTCGACGGCATCGCGCGCCTCGACCCATGCACGCGCTCCTTGCTCGAGAAAGGCGCGAAAGGCCGGCTTCGGCAGATAGCCGGCCGCGGCGAAGGGTGCTCCCTCGGGGGTGAGCAGCACGTTGTTCGGCCAGCCCCCGGGCGCCCCGAGACGCCGCGCCGCCAGCTGGAGGCGATGGTCGAGATCGGGGGAGATCTCGCGATCGACCAGCACCGGCACGAAATGCCGCTCGATGAAGGCACCGATTTCCGGGTCCATGAAGCTCTCGCGTTCGAGCACATGGCACCAGGCACAGGCGGCATAGCCGAGAGAGAGGAAGAGCGGCACGTCGCGTGCCCGGGCCTCGGCGAGGGCTTCGGGGCCGAGCAGGCGCCAGCGCACCGCATTGTCGGCATGATCCGCGAGATAGGGCGAGGGCGCCGTCGCAAGCCGTGCCGGCCAGTCGGTGCCCGCCTCACCACCGCCCTTCCCGGCAAGGGCAGACCCCGGCAGGAAAAGGAGGGCGGCGAGAAGAAGGCGCAGACCCGTCATGGCGCCATCCTACCGCATCCCCGCCATGCCCGCACTCACATCGGGGTGAAGCCCGGCACGGCAGTGCGGCCCTCGGCCCCGCCGGCACGGGCTGGCGCTGCGGGCGGCGGACGGGCCGTTCCCTTTCGGGGCGCACCCGCCAAGGGCGAAGGGAACGCATCGACCATGCCGCAGACCGAAGCCGCCCCACCCGCCATGCTCGGCAGTGCCGCCTCTCCACGGCCTCCCGGCCCAATGGGTGCCCTGCCGCCAGCGGCCCCGGCGGCCTCCGCCGCCTGCCGGCTGCGACAAGACGGGCCGGGAGCCCCCTGTCGCATCACCGGGCACCAGTCCGCCCCCGGCGTCTCCGCGGCTCCCCTTCCCTCAGGCGAGCATGGCGAGGGGGTTTTCCAGATGGGCCTTGATGGCGGCGAGGAAACGGGCGCCGAGCGCTCCGTCGATCACCCGGTGATCGACGGAGAGCGTGACCTGCATCACCGTCGCCGGCACGATCTCGCCATCTTCGTTCACCACCGGCTTCCGCACCCCGGCGCCGACGGCGAGGATCGAGCCGTGGGGCGGGTTGATGACGGCGTCGAAACTGTCGATGCCGAACATGCCGAGGTTGGAGATGGCGAAGCTGCCGCCCTGGTATTCCCCGGGCGAGAGCTTGCGCGCCCGCGCCCTTTCGGCAAGGTCCTTCATCTCGGTCGAGATCTGCGAGAGGCCCTTTTTCTCGGCGTCGCGGATCACCGGGGTGAAGAGGCCGCCTTCGACCGCCACCGCCACCGCCACGTCGGAGGGTGCGAGCCGCAGGATCCGGTCGCCGGCCCAGACGGCGTTGCAATCGGGCACCTCCTGCAGCGCGAGCGCAGCGGCCTTGATGATGAAATCGTTGACCGAGAGCTTGATCCCGCGGGGCGCCAGCGCCTCGTTCATCTGCCGGCGCAGGGCCAGAAGCGCATCGAGATGGATGTCGCGCCTGAGATAGAAATGGGGAATGGTCTGCTTGGCCTCGACGAGGCGGCGGGCGATGGTGCGGCGCATGTTGTCGAGCGGCACTTCCTCGAATTCCCGGTCGGCATAGAGCGCCCTGACGCGGGCGGCCTCCTCGCCCGACGCAACCGGCGCTGCGACCGGGGTCTCGGGAGCCGCAGCCGCGGCCGGTACCGCCTTCCGCGCCTCGGCGGCGGCGAGCACGTCGGCCTTGACGATGCGCCCGCGCGGCCCGGTGCCCTTCACCGTCGCAAGATCGGCGCCCAGTTCTCTCGCGAGCCGCCGGGCCAGGGGCGAGGCGAAGATGCGCCCGGACGCCCTGTCGGCCGGAGATGCGGCCCTTTCGTCCGCCGGTGCACCCGGCCCCTGGGGCGCGGCACCCGCCCTGCCCGCCCCGCGGTCAGAAGCGGCGGATGATGCAGCCACAGGAGATGCCATGCCCGCACCTCCACCTTCGCCCGGGCTGGACGCGTTCCCCTCCCTGGCCGGGGCGGCACCCGCAACGGGTGCGGAACCGGGTTCGGAAGCGGGGGCTGCAGTCTCCACTTCCTCGCCCCCCGCCGCCCCGGTGCCGGCCGAGGCCGCGGCTGCGGCAATGTCCTCACCCTCCTCGACGAGAATGGCGATCGGCGTGTTGACCTTCACGCTCGCCCCCTCGGGCACGAGGATCTTCGCGATCACACCCTCGTCCACCGCCTCG
>WFPA01000243.1 GCA_015487815.1 Albidovulum sp. | reverse complement strand
GCCGACGAACTGGCCGGCCTCGGCCGCCGCCTTGCGCAGCGCGCGCGACTTGTTGACGGTTTCCTCGAACTCGGCCGCCGGGTCGCTGTCATGGACGACGCCACCCCCGGCCTGGATGTGGAGCTTGCCGTCCTTCAGCACCGCCGTGCGCAGGGCGATGCACATGTCCATGTCGCCATTGGCGGCGAAATAGCCGACGCCGCCGCCATAGATGCCGCGCTTTTCCGGCTCGAGCTCGTCGATGATCTCCATGGCGCGGATCTTCGGCGCCCCCGACACCGTGCCCGCCGGCAGGCCGGCAAGGAGGGCCGAGAGCGCATCGTGTTCCCCGGAAAGCTCGCCGACCACGTTCGAGACGATATGCATCACATGGGAATAGCGTTCGACGACGAAGGCCTCGGTCGGCCGCACCGTGCCGATCCGGGCCACGCGGCCAACATCGTTGCGCCCGAGATCGAGCAGCATCAGGTGCTCGGCCCGCTCTTTCGGGTCGGTGAGAAGCTCGGCCTCGAGCGCCAGATCCTCCTCGGGCGTGGCGCCGCGCGGCCGCGTGCCGGCGATCGGGCGGATGGTGACGATGCCGCGCTCGACCTTGACGAGGATCTCGGGGCTGGCGCCGACGATCTGGAAGTCGCCGAAGTTGAAATAGAACATGTAGGGCGAGGGGTTGGTGCGCCTCAGCGAACGGTAGAGCGCGAAGGGCGGCAGGGTGAAGGGCATGGTCCAGCGCTGGGAAGGGACCACCTGGAAGATGTCGCCGGCGCGGATGTAGTCCTTGGCCCTGAGCACCGCCGCCTTGTAGGCTTCCCGGGTGAAGTTCGACACCGGCGTGCCCGGCTCCGCCGCCTCGCCGAGATCGCGCACCTCGTTGGGAACGGGGCGCTCGAGATCGCGCAGCGCATCCATCACCCGCTCGGCCGCCTGGGCGTAGGCCGCCTTCGCCGAAAGGCCCGGCGTGACCCAGGCCGGAGCCACCAGCGTCACCTCGTCCTTGACCCCGTCGAGCACCGCCACCACCGAGGGGCGCATGAGAAGCGCGTCGGGGGTGCCGATCGGGTCGGGGTTGGGCGGACCGAGACGGGTTTCCACAAGCCGGATCATGTCGTAGCCGAGATAGCCGAAGAGCCCGGCGGCGATCGGCGGCAGCTCGGCCGGCATGTCGATCCGGCTTTCGGCAACGAGCGCGCGCAGCGCCGTGAGCGGGTCGGCCTCGAGCGGGGCGAAATCATCCGGGTCGAAGCGGACGCTGCGGTTGACGAAGGCGCGGTCCCCTTCGGTCTTCCACAGAAGGTCGGGCTTGAGACCGATCACCGAGTAGCGGCCGCGCTGCTCGCCGCCGGTCACGCTTTCGAGCATGAAACTGTCGCGCCGGGCGCCGGCGAGGCGCAGCATGAGCGAAACCGGCGTGTCGAGATCGGCGGCAAGGCGGGTCCAGACCAGCTGGTTGCGTCCGGCCTCGTAGCCCTGGCGGAAACTCGCGAAATCGGGGGAGAGCACCATCTTCGTCTCCTCTGGGGCCGCGGGAGCGTTGCGGCCGGTGTCATCTCGGGTTGCCCGAGGGATGCCGCCGCGCCGCGCCGGGGTCAATCCCCCTCGGGATGCGGAGGCGGCATGCCTGCCGGAGCCGGTTGCCAAGAAAGGCCCGGGATCGGCGGGGCAGGTGGCAGCCCGTCAGCGGATCGACGAGATCACCGCGTCGATCGCCCTCTGGTCGAGCGAGATGCCGGCCCGGGCGCGGGCGGCGTCGGTGAAGAGGGTGAAGGCATCCTGGGCGACCCGCAGGCGGATCGCCTCGCGCGCGTCCTGCATGTTGCGCCGGTTCTCCTCCGTCGAGGGATCGAAGGGGATGATCCGGTCGAGACGCACGAGATAGACCGCCCCCTCGGCCGGCAGGCTGTCCACCGCGCCGGGAGCCTCGAGGGCGAAGATGCGTTCCGGGAGCGCCGGCGGGGCGTCGGGCACCGGCTGGCCGCGGGCGAGGTTGGTCAGCTCCAGCACCTTGCCGCGGCCGATCGTGGCGGCCGAGCCGCCCTTCTCGAGCGCGGCTCTCACTTCCTCGGCCACGGGTGCGAGGCGCTTCTCGACCTCGGCCTTGCGCCAGTCGGCGCGCACCCGGTCCCTCACCTTCTCGAAGGGGATCGGGGCAGGGGGGATGACCTCGTCGAGACGAATGGCGAAAAGCCCCCCATCCTCGAGCTCCCCGATCTCGGGGAAGTCGTCCCGGGTGACGGCGATCGCCTTCTCGCGGAAGGCGTTGTAGGCGGCGATGCCTTCGCTCTCGCGGCCGGTGAAGTCGATGGTGCCGAGGGCGGCAGGCGTCTCCCTGGCCACCTCCTCGAGCGTCGCGCCGGCGGCCAGAAGATCCTCGATCGGGGTCATCTCCTCGCTGATGCGGTCGCGGGCCTTCTCGAGGGCGATTTCTTCGGCCAGCTTGTCATGGACCCGGGCAAGTGGGGTCTCGACCCTGGGAAGGATGGCGGTGACGCGGTAGAGCGCCGGGCCGAGCGGCCCTTCGATCGGCCCGACCACCGCCCCTTCGGAGGCGGCGAAGACCGCATCGGCCACCTTCTCGTCAAGACCGGCACGGGTGATCTCTCCGAGGGAGACGTCCTTCATCGAGAAGCCCTGTGCGCGCACCAGATCCTCGAAGCTCCTTTCGCCGGCCTCGAGGGCGGCCTTTGCCTTCTCGGCGCTGGCGCGGTCCTTGAACACCAGCCGCTCGACCACCCGCCGCTCGGGCTTGTTGAACTGGTCGGCCCGGGCGTCATAGGCGGCGCGGATCTCCTCCTCGCTCACCGTCACCTCGTCCTTCAGCATCTCCGGCGACAGCCAGATGTAGCTGATGCGTTTCTTCTCGGGGGCGCGGTAGGCGTCCTTGTGCGCCTCGTACCAGGCGCGCAGGGTGGCTTCGTCGGGTTCGGGCAGCGGTTCGGGCAGGGCGCTCTCGTCGAGGATGACGAGCGTGACATCGCGCTTCTCGCCGAGATAGGCCAGAATCGCCCGCGCGGCGGTGTCGGGAGGGGCGATGCCGTCGGTGACGGTGATCTGCAACAGGCCGCGGACGAGATCGTCGCGCAGGAGCGCCTCGTATTCGGCCGGCTTGAGACCGTTCTGCTCGAGCACGAATTCGTAAGCAGCCTTGCTGAAGGCGCCGTCGGCACCGCGGAAGGCGGGGTTTTCGGTGATGGCGCGGGCGAGGCGCTCGTCGCTCACCGAGATGCCGAGCCGCTTGGCCTCGTTGGTGAGGGCGGCAAGGGCCGTCACCTCCTCGATGGCGCTGCGATCGATGCCGAGGGCGCGGATCTGATCGGCTCCGACGGGCGCGCCCATGCGCTGCGAGAGATCGCGCATCTGCCGGGTGAGGATGCGGGCGAAGGCGTCGATGGGGATCTCCTCGTCGCCGACCCTGCCGATCGTGGTCAGCCGCCCCCCGACCGAACGGATGCCGAAGCCGGCAAGCCCGATGATGAGGAGCACCAGAAGCGCCCATACGAAGTAGTTGGATTTCTTCGCCCGGATGATGTCGGCCATGGCGGCTCTCTCCTCGATGTTTGCCCTTCTTTAGGCAGTCGGCGGCGTGCTGACAAGCGGGCGCATCGGCCGGCCGCCGGTCAGGCCGCGCCTGAAGATGTCACGGCCGCACGTGCCGCGCCGGCAGGGGCTTGCGGCGCTGTGCGGGGCATTTCAGCCGGTCATGACGCGGGTGAAGGCCGCCAGGCGGGAGAAGGCTTCCCCGAGCGTGGGGCCGTCGGCATTGGCGAAGGCGAGGCGCAACCGCCCCTGCCCGCGGGCGGCGGCCGGGGCGGGCGTGTCGGGCACGAACATCTCTCCGGGCAGAATCAGAAGACCCGCTTCGGAGAGAAGCCGCCGGGCCAGCGCCTCGCCGGCAAGCGCGAAGGGCGTGTGCAGCCAGGCGAAATAGGCACCGAGACCCTCGAGCTTCCAGCCCGGCAGCGCGGCGATCCCCTCACGGACAAGGGCAGCGCGCGCCAGGGTTTCCTTCCGTTCGCCGGCGAGCCAGTCCCCGAGATGCTCGAGCCCCCAGAGCGCCGCCTCCTGGCCGACCGGGGAAGGGCAGATGGTGACGGTATCGAGGAACTTCTCGGCTTCCGCGAGCCGCGCCGGCGAGGCCACCAGCGCACCGACCCGGTGCCCCGTCAGCCTGAACGCCTTGGAGAAGGAATAGAGATGGATCACCACCTCGTCCCAGCCCGGATCGGCGAACAGGGCATGGGCCGGCCCCTCGGCGGCGCGGAAGTCGCGATAGGTCTCGTCGAGAACGAGGGCGAGGCCGTGGCGGGCCGCGAGATCGGCGAAGGTCGCCACCAGATCGGGCGGATACTCGACGCCGGCCGGATTGTTCGGGGTGACGAGCACGATCGCCCGCGTGCGCCCGTCGATCAGCCGGGCGGCGTCCTCGGGGTGCGGCAGGAGGTCGGGGCCGGTGACGAGGGGGCGGGCGTCGATGCCGTTCTGGCTCAGCCACATGGCATGGTTGAAATACCACGGCACCGGCAGGATGACATTGTCGCCCGGGCCGGCGAGGGTGGCGATGGCGGCGGCGAAGGCCTCGTTGCAGCCGGCGGTGATGGCGACCTGATCGGCGCTCACGGAGCCGCCATAGCGCGCGGAAATGTCGGCGGCCAGCGCCTCGCGCAGCGCCGGCAGGCCGAGCACCGGGCCGTAGAGGTGCAGATCGTCCTTCTCGATTACCGCACGGGCAAGCGCCTCGCGCAGCGGACGGGGCGGCGGCAGTGCCGGGGCGGCCTGCGAGAGATTGATGAGGGGCCTGTCCGCCGGCGGCGGCGTCTCGGCAAGCCAGCGCCGCGCCGCCATCACCGGCGGGGAGATGGTCCGGCGGACATGGGGGTTGACCGGTCCGGCCGGTCCGGCGCCTGTGGATTCTTCCGCCATGCTCCGTCTCCTTCTTCGGCGTTTTTCGCTTCGCGAAGATGCAGGTTTGATTTGTCGCAAGGCAATCCCCAGATGAAGGGGGAGAGGATGAGGGTGCAAGACATCGAAGACGGATGGGAGGGTGCCATGTTTCACGATCGCAGGGAGGCCGGCAGGCAGCTCGCGGCCGAGATCGTCCGCAGGAACTACCCCGACCCGGTGGTGCTCGCCCTGCCGCGCGGCGGCGTGCCGGTCGCCTTCGAGGTGGCGAAGGCGCTCAGGGCGCCGCTCGATCTGGTCATGGTCCGCAAGCTTGGCGTGCCCTTCAATCCCGAAGTCGCCGCCGGAGCGGTGGTGGACGGCGCCGCGCCCGACATCGTGCTCAACGAGGACGTGGTGCGCCGCGCCGGCATGACGATCGACGACATCCGCGCCATCGCCGCGAAGGAGCTCGAGACCATCCGCCGGCGCCGGGCGCTCTATCTCGGGGGGCGCGCGCCCGTGTCGGTGCAGGGGAAGACGGCAATCGTGGTCGATGACGGGGTGGCGACCGGCGCCACGGCCATGGCGGCGCTCAGGGCGGTGCGCGACAACGGGGCGAAGCGGGTGGTGCTGGCCGCGCCGGTGGCCCCGCCCGATGTGGTGCATCGCCTCGCCGGTCTGGCCGACGAGGTGGTGGTGCTGTCGATGCCCGATCCCTTCTACGCTGTCGGCGCCCATTACCGGGTGTTCGACCAGACCGCCGACGAGGAGGTGATCCGCCTGCTCGACGAGGCCCGGCAGTGGACCGGGGAGGAGGGCCGCGAGAGCGCCGAGGGCTGAGAGCCCCGTCCCCCGGTCCCGGCGATGCCGCTGCGGCAGGGGCGATGTCGTCCTGTGCCCGCCGCCGGCTGCATCTCATGCGACGCCTCATGCGCAAGGAGAGGGCGCCAGCCTGCCGCGGCGCCGCCGGCCCGTCCTCCCTTTCCGTGCCGGGAAGGCCGCCTCGCGCATTCGCCGGGGGGAGAGGCGAGAGTGGGAGAGAGGCACCCCACCCGCTTCGGGGCGCCTCTCCCGCCGTGCCGCGGGATCATTCAGATCAGGCTCGGCAGCCACAGCACGATGCCGGGGAAGGCGATCAGCACCAGCACCGTCACCACGTCGGCGATGAAGAAGGGCGAGGCGCCGCGGAACACGTCCTGCACCGACATGCGCATGCCGCTGTCCTGGCAGACCCCGGCGACCACGAAGCAGTTGAGCCCGATCGGCGGGGTGATCAGGCACAGCTCCGCCATCTTCACCACGATGATGCCGAACCAGATGGCGCATTCCTCGGCCGACATGCCGAGTGCCGAGGCTTCGGCCGTCACGTCCGGCCCGCCATTGAGGGCGATCACGGCGGGGAAGGTGACGGGCAGGGTCAGGATCAGCATGCCGATCGCGTCCATGAACATGCCGAGGACGACATAGGCGCCGAGGATCATGAACAGCGTGACGAGAGGCGGCTGGTGCAGCCCCGCCACCCAGGCCGCGAAGGCGTCGGGCAGATCGGCAAAGCCGAGATAGCGCACATAGATCAGCACCCCCCAGATCATGGTGAAGATCATGGCGGTGAGCTTGGCCGATTCCATCAGTGCCGAGCTGAGGTTCTTCCAGCGCATCCCCTGCCAGACGGCCATCAGCAGGACGATGAAGGCACCGAGGGCACCGGCTTCGGTCGGCGTCGCCCAGCCGAAATAGACCGAATAGATGATGATGAAGACGACAAGCAGGATCGGCGTCGTGCCGGGCAGGGCGCGGAAGCGGTCGGCCCAGGAAAAGCCCTTCACCGGCGGGCCGAGATTCTTTCGGAAGAGGGCAAGGCCGGTGATGAGGGCGGCATAGATCAGCGCCGAGACCGCGCCGGGCACGAAGCCCGCGAGGAGAAGCTTGCCCACCGACTGCTCGACGATGATGGCGTAGATCACGAGAATGGCCGAAGGCGGGATCAGCGAGGCGAGAGTGCCGCCCGCCGCCACCACCCCGGCGGCAAAGCGCCGGTCGTAACCCTCGCGCAGCATTTCGGGAATGGCAATGCGGGCGAAGACCGCCGAGGTCGCCACCGAGGCGCCCGAGACGGCGGCGAAACCGGCGGTGGCAAAGACCGTGGCCACGGCCAGCCCGCCGGGCAGCCAGCCGATCCAGCGCTTGGCAGCCTCGAAGAGATAGCGCGTGAGCCCCGCATGATAGGCCAGATAGCCGATGAGGATGAAGGTCGGGATCAGCGACAGCGCATAGGTGGTGGACTTGGAATGGGGAATCTGTCCGACGAGTTTCATCGCCGTGATCAGCCCCTTCTCGAAGCCCTGTTTCTGCATGAAGAACAGGGCAAGGCCGACAAAGCCCGTGAGTGCGGCTGCGAAGGCCACGCGCATGCCGAGGAAGATCAGGACCACCATCGCCCCCGACAGCCAGAGCGACATTTCGAACATGTCGACCCCGGCAAGAAGCGCCTTCACGTCGATCATCGGTCCGCCTCCTCGTGTCTCTTCTCCTCCTCTGCCGCCGCCCTGAGCGCCCGGGCCCGGTCGGTATCCGCGCTGCCTTCCTCGGTTTCCCGGATGAGCGCGGCTTCCTGGGCGGCGAGCGAGGCCGGATCCTCGGGCAGCGGCACCGCCGGCGGACGCTTCTCGCCGGTGGCAAGCGCCCGGCCGTAGGCCCAGAGCTGGATCACGAGCCGCAGCCACAGGAGCGACATCGCGAAGGGAACGACCAGCTTCGAGGGCCACAGCGGCAGCGAAATGTCGATCGTGCTGTCCCGGCTCCACAGGGGCGCGTTCCAGTCGAAGGAGCGCTGGAAGTGATACCAGGAGCCATAGACGAGGGCGGTGACCACCAGCAGTGTGAGCAGCGTCGTCAGCCCCTCGATGACCCAGAGCGTCCGCCCCCTCAGACGGGTGACGAAAATGTCCATGCGGATGTGTCCGCCCATTCGCTGGGTGTAGGAGAGGCCGAGAAAGGCGAAGGTGGCCATGAACTGCTCGGTCCAGTCCACATATCCCGGCACCGGAGCGTTGAGGAACTTGCGCGAGAGCACATGGATGACGGCAAGGAGCACGAGGGCGAATATGACGAAGCCGCCCAGAAGCGTCAGCCGCGCCTCGATGAAGAGCAGCGCCCGGTCGATGCGCGACAGCAGGCTGTCGTCGGCGCCGACGGTGTTCGATCCGGCCATGGGAGATCCTCGGAAGGGGTGAGCGTTGACAGCGAGGAAGCGGAGAGCGGCGGCGCCGTCGCGCCGGGAGCGGATGCGGCATCTCGGCAGCCGGGAGCCGGACGTCACCGGGCAGGGGCTGCCTCCGCCGGTCTCCGGTCCTCCGCCCGGACATGCGGCGGTGCGGCCGGCCCGGGCGGGGAGCGGAAGAAAGGTGGGGGAGGGTGCCCCTCCCCCGGGTCGGCTCAGCCGCCGCGGACCTTCTTCAGCGTCTCGATCACGAGATCATAGAGCTCCTGGGCCGGGATCCCCTGGGCCGACATGTCGCGGATCCACTTCTCGCGGATCGGGTCGGCGGCAATGGCCCGGAAGCGGGCGATCTCCTCGTCGGGGATGCGCACCACCTGGATGTTCTTCTCCTTGAGGATGCCGTCCCACTTGGCGAGAAGCTGGTTGTAGTTGTCGATGTAGTGCTGAAGGGCCGGTGCTACGGCCTCGTCAAGCGCCTTGCGGAACTCGTCCGGCAGCTCGTTGTAGGCGTCGATATTGACCACCACCGGGCAGTTCACGGTGCCCGGGTTGAGATTTTCGGTCCACCATTTGGCGATGTCGATGGTGCGGAAGGCGAGATGTGCATGGGGCGCGAAGGCGACCGCATCGACCACGCCCGATTCGAGCGCGTTGTAGGCCTCGGTGGCGGTCACCGAGGTCGGCACCGCGCCGACCATCTTGAATGCCTCGCCGATCCCGCCGGTGGCGCGGATGCGCATGCCCTTGAAGTCGTCGAGCTTCATCGGCGGCTTGCCGGTGCCCGCGAGGTTGTATTGCGGCATCGGCGAAGGCATCAGCAGCCTGGCGTTCCAGCGCGCGAGGTCCTTCTGCGTCGCCGGATGGTTGTAGACCGCCATCGACACCGCCACTTCCTCGTCGAGAGTCTTCACCCCGAGGAAGGGCAGCTCGAGCACGGTGATGGTCGGGTTCTTGTCGCGATGATAGCCGGCGCAGAACTGGGCCATCTCGAAGGCGCCGATCGAGATGCCGTCGAGGTTCTCCTTCGGCTTGGAGAGGCCGCCGTAATGGATCTTGATCTCGAAGCGGCCGCCCGTGCGGTTCTTCACCTCCTCGGCCAGCTTCTCGATATGTTCGGTGAAGGCGCGGCGCTTGCCCCAGAGCGAGACGTTCCACGTCACCTCCTGGGCCGCGACCGAGCCGGCGGCGAGGGCCGCGAGGGCAAGGGCGGCAGTGGCTCCCTTCCAGTTGATCATCTTGTCCTCCTGTCGGTGCTGTGATTGTTGGTTTCTTGATTCCCCCGAAGGGAACGGGGGGAATGTAGCACGAGGGCGGGTTTTGACCACAGAAAATGACAACAGGGCTGCCCTTTCGTCCGAACCGCGCCGGGCAGGGGACGGGCGGACGGGAGGCGGGAAGGATGCAGCCCCGGCGAGTGTGCCTGCGTCCCCGTCCCCAGGGGCGGCTGCGGACATGCCGGCCCGTCCCGCCTTTTCGCCTTCCCGTGCAGGTTCGCCTTCCCGCTCAGCTCCGACCGGAGTGAGGCAAGGGCCGGAAGGCGCATTTTCGTCGCCATCCCCCTCGGGGCGCCCTTCCGGCGGCGGCATGAAACCGGAGGCCGGCAGGCAGGGCACGGGCAAGGGGATCTCCTCCTTCGCCGGACCACCAGACGGCAGGCAGGGCAGGGGCGGCGCAATGGCGCCGCTTCCCCTCGCCGCCGTCGAAGTGATTGCACCCAATTTCAAGCGCCGCCTTTCGGGAGTGACATCGACCATCGTCCGCCTTGTGCCCCTGCAGGCGAAAAAGATCGCCATCCGCGCCACCGGGCCGGGCCTGCCGCCCCATGTGCCGCGCATCCCGCTGTGGCAGACCCTGTTCCTGCCGCGCCGGCGGGAGGGGCGCCCGGTCTGGCGGGTGTGGCATGCGCGGCGCAATGTCGAGATGCTCTTCGGGCTGATGCTGCGCCACGTCTTCCGGCGCCGGCTGCGCCTTCTCTTCACCTCGGCCTCGCAGCGGCGGCACACCTGGCTGAGCCGGGCGCTCATTCGCCGCATGGACGGGGTGGTGGCGACCTCGGAGGCGACGCGGCGCTATCTCGAGGTGCCGGCCGTCGTCATCCGCCACGGGATCGATCTTTCCGGCTTCCACCCGCGCGAGGAAGCGGACAGGCGCGCGCTGCGCCGTCGGCTCGGCCTGCCCGCGGAAGCCCTGATCGTCGGCAATTTCGGCCGCATCCGCGCCCAGAAGGGCACCGACGTGTTCGTGGAGGCGATGCTGGAGGTGATGGCCGCGCGGCCAGAGGTGGTCGGGATCGTCCTCGGTCGCGCGACCGAGAAGCACACCGCCTTCGCCGAAGAGCTGCAGCGCCGGATCGCCCGGGCCGGCATGGCGGAAAGGCTGCGCCTGCTCCCGGAGGTGCCGGTGCACGAGGTTGCCGACTGGTTTGCCGCGCTCGATCTCTTCGTGGCGCCCCAGCGCTGGGAAGGGTTCGGGCTCACCCCGCTCGAGGCCATGGCCTGCGCCGTGCCGGTGGTGGCGACCACGGTCGGCGCCTTCCCCGAGCTGCTGGCACCGGGCGAGACCGGCACGCTGGTGCCGCCCGGCGACGTGGCGGCGATGGCCACGGCAATTGCCGCCTATCTCGACGATCCCGTGCGCCGCGTCCGCGAGGGAGCCGCCGGCCGGGCGCGGGTGGAGCGGCATTTCCGCCTCGAGCAGGAGGCCGATGCGCTGATCGAGGTCTATCGTGCGCTGATCGCCGGCCGCCGCCCCCCGGGCGAGCTGCCGCCGGGTCCGCCGCCCGGGGAGTGACGCGCCGTCGCTCAGCCGATCCCGGCGAAGCTGCGGAGCCGGGCAGTGGGGCGGATCTCCCCGGTCACGACGCCGTCCCAGTTGCGGATCGGCGGGTTGAGGCGCTTCTGCACCACGGGATCTTGCGCCGAAAGCGCACCGAGGCCGACGGCAAGGGCGGCGATGGCGCATTCGGCGGCGCGCCTGGCACCGTCAACGATCTTCACCGCCACCCCGAAGCCGATCTCGGGCAGGATGGCGGCATAGACCCCTTCGGCCCCGGTCTTGAGGGCGATTCGCCCCGGCGCGGCGCGCATGAGCTCGGTGCAGGCCCGCCCTTGGCCGGCGACGAGCTCGGGATGGGCCATCATCGCCTCGCGCAAGGCGACCATGGCCCGGCCGCGCGCATCGGTGTCGGTGGCGGTGGCAAAACGCGCCAGCCCCCGGGCCATGGCGGCAATCGGCGTTGACGGATTGGGCGCCGAGCAGCCGTCGGTCGCCATTGCCGGGGAGGGCCGACCGGTCACCTCCTCGAAGGTGGCCCTCACCGCACGCTGCACCGGATGGTCGGGAGCGACATAGTCGGGATCGTCCGCGGCGCCGAGATGACGCGAGAGGGTGAGGAAGCCCGCATGCTTGCCCGAGCAGTTGTTGTGCACCCGCCGCGGGGCGGCGAGCGAACGGAAAAGCGCGGCGGCGGG